>NZ_SDKK01000060.1 GCF_008107625.1 Zoogloea oleivorans | reverse complement strand
AACTTTATTATTTTTATACATCAGGGCGTAATCGTCGTAGATCTCGGAGGCCAGCGTGACGGTGACAATGGGCACGTCGTCCACATCCACGCTGCGAATCAGCGGCTCGCCCGCGCCCGCAGGCAGGCGCTCGCGCTGCCCCAGCACCCGGTCGTAGAGTTTGACCAGCGATTTTTCCTTGTCCTCGCCGACCTTGAACTGCACCATCAACACGCCCATCGAATTCATGGCGGTCGCATACGTGTGATCAACGCCGGCAATCTGCTTGACGATGCCCTCCAGCGGGCGGATCACCAGTTCCTCCACCTCCTCGGCAGAGGCGCCGGGCAGTGTCACCCATACCTGGGCGCCGGGCACCACGATCTGGGGGTTTTCCTCGCGCGGGGTCAGCGTCACGGCCAGCAGCCCCAGCAGGATGCAGGCCAGCATGAACAAAATGGTCAGCTTGGAGGTGACAAAGAGATTCGCCAGGCGGCCGGCGCTGTTGAGCTTGTGCTGGCTCATTGCGCCTCCTTCGCGGCGGTGACGCGGTCGCCCTCGCGCAGGGCCGGTGTAGCCGCTGCCACGAAGCGCTCATCGGCGGCCAGACCAGCACTCACCTCGACCTGATCGGGCCACTCGCGGGCTATGCGCAGCCAGCGAAAGCGTGCCCGGCCTTCGGCATCAACCACGAAGACACCGGTGAGCCCGCCGCGCTCGACCAACGCCTGTCTGGGCACCAATGGCGCCTGGCTCGCACCGAGCCCGAACGCCGCACGCCCGAACATGCCGGGCATCAGCCCCGCCGTCTCGGGCAGGGTGATCTTGACCTGGTAGCTGCGCGAGACCGGGTCGCCCGAGCGCACCACCCGGCTCACCGTGCCCTTGAGCGCCGCGGGCACGCCGTCGATGTTGACTTGCACCGGCTGGCCGGCCGCGATGGCGGCGACTTGGCCCTCCGCCACGAAGGTCTCGAACAACAGGCCGCGGCCCGACTCCAGGGTCAGCAGCGGCATGCCGGGCAGGGCGAGGTCGCCCGTTCGTTTGTGGCGCGCCACCACCACGCCGTCCACCGGGCTGGTGATTTCGGCGTAGGCGCGCTGGGCCAGCGCCGTGTCGAGACCGGCGCGCGCCTGGTTACGGGCCTCGCGCGCGGCCTCGAATTTCAGGCGCACCTTGCGCAATTCGTTGTCCGAGACGCTGCCGCGCTCGAACAAACGCTGGAAGCGCTCCAGGTCAATCTGCGCATCGCGCAGCGCCGCCTCTGCCGCGCCGCCCGCCGCCTGGCCCTGGCGGATGCCGCCTTCCACATCCGATGCGTCAAGGCGGGTCAGCAACTGCCCGCGCCGCACCCGGTCACCCTCCTGCACCAGCATGTCGCGGATATAGCCGCTCAGCCGTGAGGCGACCTCGACGCGCTGGTCCGACACCACCGAGCCGACCGCCGTGTATTCGAGCGGCGCCCCGGCGGACGCGGTCATGACCGGCAGGGGGCGGCTGGTCGTATTTGATGCGGCAGGGGCCTCCGGCGCTTTGCCGCAAGCACCCAGGAGTGCGGCCAGCGCCAGCGGCGCCAAGTAGAGGAGGAGGTTTTTTCTTTTTTTCACAAGAGGGTCTTTCATGATGATGTCGAGGTAATAGTTTTGGGTTTGCATGCCGATGCCTTGGCGCCAAGGCTGGCCGCGATCAGTTCAGCCAGTTCGAGCGGGCGCCCATTGCCTGTGGCCGCCGCGATGGTCCGCGCTTCCCGCCTTGCCTGGCGGCACAGATCGAGCGCGGCGTCCTGCAGGGCCGTGCGTGCCTCGGAGATGTCCATGGCATCGGCTTCCTGTTGCAAAACGTGGCTTGAAACAAGGTATTGGCCGTAACGCCGGGCCGTGCCGGCGAGCGGCTCCGGGTAGCCCGCGAGGGTGGCGCCTGTGGCGCCGGCCGCCTCACCCAGCGGTGCCGCCAGTTGTTGCCGGGTCTGCAACAGCCGCGACGGATCGTCTCGGGCGTCTGGATCCAGGCCCAGTTGGGTGGCCTCCAGTTCCGAAGCCCGGTTGACCGCATCGGAAACCAGGGCCAGGACCTGCAGGTCAGCGCAGCGCACCAGCAAGCGAAAAGCCCCGGTGGTCAGGTAGTCACCCGCCAGCACGGTGGCGCCGGTGCCCAGTAGCGCGGACGCGCCGGTCGTCGCGTCAACGTGGGCATGCAACTGCTGCAGGCCGATGTGGATCAGGTCCAGCGCCGTGCCGGCGTCGATGCCAGGCTGCCCTGCATGGAGGCTGCAGGTCACCAGTGCCCGGATAGGGGTATTTTGGCCTAACAGCAACAGGCGCAAGGCGCCGCGGACCGGCACGGCCTCGCAGGTCAGGGTGCTCGCCACGGCGGCGTGGACGCCGGCGATCACGGTCTCGGGGAAGTTCATGGGATGCGTGTCAGTCATGGGTTGGCGTTCTTGTCCAGCGGGCCAGTTGCTCGGCCGCGCTGCGGTAGCCGATGTCGATGATTTCTTCGGCGCGGTCGAACTCCATGAAGCGCACCGCGCCCAGCGGCGGCTGGATCAGGAGGTCGGGTTGGGTTTGCCGCAGGTCGGCTTCGGTGACGCGCGCCTGCATGATGTAGATCGAAGCGAGCAGCACCTCGAAAATGCCTGGTAGCGGCTCCAGAGTGGGCTTGTGCAGCCAGGCCTCGAACTGCGCCAGCACCGGGCTATTGATGGCCCGCAGGCTCTCCAGCAGGCGCGCCATGATGGGGCCATGGCCGTTGCCATTGGCGTGGGCGGCGGGGTGGGACAGCCGGCCCGCCACGATGTCGTGGTTGAGGTCGACCGCGATGACCAGGTCGGCCCCCATGGCGCGCGCCACGCTCACCGGCACCGGATTGACCAGCCCGCCATCGACCAGGATGCGGCCGTTGCTGCGCACCGGGGTAAAGATGCCGGGCACGGCGATGCTGGCACGCACCGCTTCGGTCAGGTCGCCTGCCGTGGTCACCACTTCTTCTCCCGTCATGAGGTCGGTGGCCACCGCGGCAAAGGGCAGCAACAGGCCCTCGATATGGGCGCTTGGCACATGGGCGCGCACGAATTCGGCGACCCGCTGGCCGTCGATCAGCCCCGAGCGGGGAAACACCGGGTCGAGCAGGGCGACGATGCCCGGCCAGTCGAGATTGCGCAGTCTGGCGCTCAGGCCGTCAATCTTGCCCGAGGCAAAGACAGCGCCAATGACCGCCCCCATGCTGGTGCCGGCCACCAGGTCGATCTCGATGTTGGCCTCTTTCAAGGCGCGCAGCACGCCGACGTGCGCCAGACCGCGCGCCGAACCGCTGCCCAGCGCCAGGCCGATCCGGGGCCGCTTGGGCGGCGTCAGGCTTGCCGCCGGGGCTTTGCTGGTTTGTGGTTCGTTCATTGGCTTGCCCCCTTGTCCGGCCCATGACCCGTGGGCCGGTGCCGCCCACCGACGCGCCGGCACAGACGCCGGATACCGTACCGCAGTGAGCGCCGGAGCGTCGTGGCCCGCGCGAGCCGCGCGCCATGGCGGGCAGGGAATTCACGCCCCACGGCGGCTTCGAAGACCTGGAAGCGCTTGAGATAGGCCTCGATCTCCTGGCGCCGCAGGTGCCAGGCGCCGATCCGGCCGTACCCGTCCACGAGTTCGGTAAACAGCGCCCGCATGCGCCGCGCCCCCCGGTCTTGCAGCACCTCGTCGGCCCGTTCGGTGGCGATGCGCGCCAGCGCCAGGCTGCGCTCCAGCAGGCGCCGGATGTCCTGGGCGCCATCAAGCTCACCCAGACGCCCGATCTCGCGCAGGGGCCGTCTGGCTTGGGCCGCCAGCAAGCGCCGCAGGTCGGTCGCCAGGGCGTCGGCCAAGCTGCGCTGCACGCGGCTGAAATGCGCCGGATCGTCGGCCAGGGCGCCAGCCCCGTGGCCGCGCAGATCCTCGAAATAAAGCTGGTGGTCGCCGAAATAACCGGTCAGCTGTTTGGTCGCGGCCGCTTCGAGGGGTTCTTGCGGCGCCTCGCGCAGCGCCCGCGCCACCGAGCGCAGCGGTTGCCCGAGCGAGAGCGGAAAACGCGAGAAGCGATAGGCCGCGTTGGCGCCCGGTATCTGCCGGTAGGCCACCAGTTCCATGTACAAGGACGCGTCTTCCTCGCAGGTCTGCCGGGCTTCCTCGAAAATGTCCAGCGGCATGACCGGCAGCCACCGCCGCCCCAGCGGTGGCGAGCGGTCGTAGCCGCCCGCACGCAGGATGCGCACCACCACGTCGGCGCAATTGAACTCGCTGCGATCCCACAGCAGGCGGCCTTGCCCAAACTCATCTTCGATCCGGTGCGCCTCGGCCACCATCGCCGCCTTGCGCTCTGCCGCCACGCCCGCCACCCGCAAGCCCAGCGTCTCGCGGCCGTAGGCCATGCC
>NZ_SDKK01000026.1:8555-71898 GCF_008107625.1 Zoogloea oleivorans | reverse complement strand
CTGAAGTCCGACCCACAAGGGTCTTTACTGCTGTCTGGATTCCCGCAAATGCGTGCGGATCAGGAAGGCGCCGCCGAGGCACAGTACCCCGCCGATGAAGGACACCAGACCGAGGACCAGGCTCAGCGTCATGCTCCAGTCGGCTTCAGCGCTGCGGTTGCCGGCTGCGTCGACGCCCATGGCGAGGGCTTCCTGCCGAAAGGTGTAGGCCGGCCAGGCGGTGTAGCCGATGGCGGTAAGGCCAAGGCCGAGGAACAGGATGCCGATGAAAAGGAAGGGGCCGAGCCGCAGCTTGCGGGGCTGTTTGCCGGTTTCGGGGGGCTTCTCGTCCGTCATGGCTGCATCCGTAAGGTGAAGGAGGCGAATGTACCCGACCGGACCGGTGGCGGGCGAAAAACCAGCACCGCTCGCCTGTTTCGTGATTTAGATCATACGGTATTACGCTTTGCCTTGACCTTCCCGGAGGAGCGTTCTACCTTGAACCATCATGATCCATAACGTCTTTTCCTGGTGGTCCCTCCTGTGCGCGGTGAGTGTGATCAACATCGTGGCCTGGCTGCTCTCCGCGGCGGCCCTCAAGCGGCGCCAGCCCCTTTTGCCGGCCGATGCTTACGCCGTGCGGCGCATGCAGTTGTTGCTGTCGGCGGGTTATGTGCTGGGCTGCGCCTTTCGTTCGGTGCTGCCGGTCTTCGATGTGCCGCGCCTGTGCCTGGTCGATTCGTGGCTGTCGAGCGTGGTGGTCGGGCGTTCGGTGGCGACGGTTGCCGAACTGTGCTTCGTGGCCCAGTGGGCACTGATCCTGCGTGAAACCTCGCTGGCCACCGACAGCCGCGTCGGCCGGACCACGGCAGCCATGATGGTGCCGCTCATCGCCATCGCCGAAACCTGCTCCTGGTACGCGGTGCTGACCACCTCCAACATCGGCCACGTCTTCGAGGAAACCCTGTGGGGCGTCAGCGCGGCCTTGCTGGTGCTGAGCCTGGTGGAGATCTGGCCGCGCTGTTCGGCCCGGCTGCGCCCGCTGCTGGCCCTGTGGGGCAGCGCCGGGCTGGCCTACGTGTTTTTCATGTTCCTGGTGGATGTGCCCATGTACTGGGGGCGCTGGCTGGCCGACGAGGCCCGCGGACGCCACTACATGAGCCTCGCCCAGGGCCTGCTGGATGTCTCCAGTCGCTGGGTGGTGTCGCATCGCCTGGAAGACTGGCAGAGCGAGATGGTGTGGATGTCGTTGTATTTCAGTGTGGCGGTGTGGCTCAGCATTGCGCTGATCCACGCCCCGGTGCCCGAGCGTCGCCTTACTTCTTGATGCTCAGTTCGTTGATGACCTTGCTGACGCCGTCGACACCCTCGACAAGACGGTTGGCGCGGTCGATCTGTACCTGACTGTCGACAAAGCCGCTCAACTGGACTTCACCGTTGCGGGTGACCACGCCAATGTCCAGGCTCTTGACGTCAGCGTCGCTCAGCAGGGCGGTCTTGACCCGGGTGGTGACGATGCTGTCATCGACCTTGATGCCGACCGAGGTGACGCTGCCCTTCAGGCTGACCCGGTTCTGGACGCTCTTGGTGCCCGACACGTTTTGGGCAATGGTCGTCGCCCGGTCGATCTGCGCCTGGTTGTCCACAAAGCCGCTGAGCTGGACTTCACCCTTGCGCGTTTCCACCTTGAGGTCGAAGCTCTTCACGTCCGGGTCGGCGAGGAGGGCGGATTTGACGGTGGTGGTGATCACGCTGTCGTCAATCTCGGTGCCGACGGTGGTGCTCGGTGGCGGCAGGCCTTTTGATTCGTCGGTCTTGCTGCAACCGACGACAGCCAAAGTCATGGTGGCAGCCAGGGCCATGCTGATAAGCGATAAACCAATTGGGGTTTTCATGGGGGTTTCACCGTGGGACAGGTTGTGGGGCATGCCGCGCCCATGACAAGCGCCCCGGCGCAGTGAAGGCCTGCGCGGGGGGGCGGGGAAAGTCTTGCGGGGAGGCTTACTTGTCTTCGACGATCTTCTTGATGTCGGCCTTCAGGTCGCCAACGGCCGCCTGGGCCTTGCCGCCCAGCCCCTGGACGACGCCTTCCCGTTCCAGATCCTTGTTGCCCACCACCTTGCCGGCGATTTCCTTCACTTTGCCGGTGGCTTCTTCGACGCGTCCCTTGACTTGATCCTTGTTCATGGTGATCTCCGTACTGAATGGGCGCCTCCGCACGGGTTGTGCGGTACTCGCCATGAGCAAAGGATAGATAGTCGGGAGCGAGACTTCCGTGCGCTGGCGCTCAGTCGCCGCCGATGCGCAGGCCGGTCTTTTTGAGAATGGCGGTGGAGAACAGTACGTCGCGGGCGCGACAGGCGGAGCCGAGGAGCGCGGCGATTTCGTCGATGCGGGCCAGCACGGTGGACCGGTCGCCGGCATGCACCATGGCGAACAGGTTGTAGGGCCAGTCGGGCAGGGCGCGCGGGCGCTCGTAGCAGTGGGTGACGAATTCCAGCTGGCCGACGGCTTCGCCGAGTTCGGCGATGCGGGCGTCGTCCACGTCCCACACGGACATGCCGTTGGCGGTGTAGCCGATAGCGTAGTGGTTGGGCACGGCGCCGATGCGGCGGATGCGGCCGCTGTCGAGCATGGCGCCGAGGCGCTGCTTGACGAGTTCGGCACTGACGCCGAGTTGCGCGGCCAGCGCGTCGTAGGGCCGCGGCACGAGGGGCAGGCCGGCCTGGGTGGCGATCACCAGACGGCGGTCGAGATCGTCGGGTGCGGCGGATTCGTTCATGCCTTCAACCTCATATCCACGAAGAACTCGCGCAGCTTGGGAAAGGCGAAGACCGGCAGGCCGGTGTCGGCCTCGATGCGGCGGGTGGCGGCGTCGATGCCTTCCGGTGTTTCGGTGGCCAGTACGAACCACATGTTGAGGTGGTGCTCGCGGCGGTAGTTGTGGGCGATCTCGGGCAGTGCATTGACCCGCGCGGTGACTTCGTCGAAGCGCTCTTCCGGCACGGCGAGGGCGGCCAGCACGAAGCGGCCGCCGAGGCGTTCCACGTGAAACATCGGGCCGAAACGGGTCAGCACCTTGGCCTCGAGCATGCGCTGCAGGCGGGTGAGGAGTTCGCTTTCGGTGGTGCCGAGGCTGTCGGCGACTTCGCGGTAGGGCTCATCCACGAGCGGAAAACCACCCTGCACGGCGTTGATGATGCGGCGGTCGAGTTCGTCGATGACTGCGGGGGCGGGGCGGCTCATGCGGCGAGCCCTTGCGGGGCGCGGTAGCGGGCGCCGCATTGCTTGTAGCAGTCGGTGGAGAACAGCACCGCGCTCGGGAAGGCGCCGAGGCCGACCTGCTCGACGAGCTGGGTGCGGCGGGTTTCGACGGCGTCGCGGGATTGTCCGTGGATCATGCAGAAGAGGCTGTAGGGCCAGTCGGGGGAGGTCTGGCGACGGTAGCACAGGCTCACGCCGTCGTGGCTGGCGAGGCGGTGGCCGAGGGCGCTGACCTGCTCGGGAGGCACCGCCCACACGCACATGGCGTTGGCCCGGTAGCCGAGTTCGCGGTGGCGCACGACGACGCCGAAACGGCGCAGGGTGCCGTCGCCAAGCCAGCGTTCGAGGGTGGCCAGCACGGCGCTTTCGCTGATGCCGGCCGCGTCGCCCACCGTGCGGTAGGGACGCGGCACCCACGGCAGGCCGTCGTGGAGGGCATCGATGAGGCGCCAGTCGGCCGCCGGCAGGGGCTGGCGGGGGGCAATTTCGCCGATGGCGTGGCGGGTGCGGCGGCCGCTGGCCAGGTCGAAACCGAGGTCGATGTGGTATTCCTCGAGCAGTGGCAGGGCGATGGGCGGGCAGCCGGTGGCGGCACCCATGTCGGCCAGCAGCGCGGCCAGGGCCGGCTCGTCGGCGGCGCTGGCGACGAACCACAGGTTGTAGCGGTGTTCGCGCAGGTAGTTGTGATTAACGCCGGAAAAGGCATTCACGATGGCGACCACGCGGGGCAGCTCGGCCACCGGTACAGCCATCGCGGCGAGGGTGCTGGCGCCGATGCGGTTGGGGGCGAACACCGGCCCGACGCGGCTGACCTTGCCGTTGTCGCGCAGCAGGGTGAGGCGGGCCAGCACTTCGTCGGCGGCGCAGCCGATGCGCGCGCCGACGGCGGCCCATGGCTCCGTCACCAGCGGAAAGTCGCGCTGAAAATCGTTGAGAAGCGAGAAGTCGCAGGTGTCGGTGGCGATCATGTCAGAAGCCGATGCGCTGGCCGCGGGAGGTGAAGAAGATGCCGGAGGGCGCGTCGGCGGGCAGCTCCTTGCGGGTGGCGAAGGTGGCGGTGTCGATGACGGTGACCCGGTTGCTGTCGCGCGAGGACAGCCACACTTCGTCACCGCGGGGGGTGAATTCGAGATGCAGCACGGCCTTGCCGGGGCTGAAGGTGTGCACGACGCGTTTTTCGACGGTGTCGATGACCTGCACCCATTCGTTGTCGGGGAAGGCGAAGTTCACCCAGATCTGGCGTCCGTCGGGGCGGGCCATGACGAAGACCGGCTGGCCCTTGACCGGCACGCGGCCGGTTTCCTGCCAGCTGCGGGCGTCGGCGACGAGCACTTCGTGGCGGCCGATGGCGGGCAGCCAGGCTTGCCCGGCAGCCATCGACCAGCCGCGCAGGTGGGGCATCTTGAAGACCGGCAGCTTTTCTTCGCCCTTGCCGTAGCCGGCGAGGATTTTGGTGGCACCGTCTTCGGGCTTCCACAGGTCGAGCAGCGAGACGCCGTCCTCGCCGAACAGGCCGGCCAGGAAGTAGCGCCCGTCGGGGGTGACGAGGCCGTCGTAGGGCTGCTTGCCGGCCGGGTAGCGGGTGGTGACGGGCTGCCGCGGGTTGCTGAAGTCGGTGACGCGGATCTCGTTGGCGTCGAAGAGGGCGTAGACGAAGCGCTGGCCGGGCACATCGGCGAGGCCGACGACCCGCGAGAACTTGCCGGGGGCGTATTCGGCCGGTACGTCGGCGAGCAGTTCGAGGGTGTCGGCGTCGAAGGCCTTGATGCCGCCGGGCTCGTAGTTCTGGGCGACGACGAGGCGGCCGTCCTGCGACACGGAGCCGCCGATGGAATTGCCGGCCTGGATCACCCGCTTGGCGATCCGGCGGGTCAGCAGATCGACCTTGGTGAGCCCGCCGTCGCGGCCGAACACGTAGGCGTAGCGCCCGTCGCGCGAGAAGGCCACGTGGGCGTGGGACAGATCGCCCAGCCCGTCGATGGTGCCGAGGCTGGTGTTGTGGCTGTGTTCGACCACCTGCACGCGGCCGGCGGCACGTTCGATGACCACCCCCAGATCGCCGGTGCCGCGCAGGGTCTCGGGGGGTGTCGTGGCGCAGGCGGAAAGTCCGAGGGCCAGGGCAATGGCGGAAAGCAGGGGGACGGGGCGCATGGTCAGTGTCCGGTAGCGAGGGGGGGGAAGCCCTCTTTGAGACGGGTGACGATCCAGCCCGCTTCGGCTTCGTTCATGAAGCGCTGCCAGCCGGGCATCGCGGTGCCGGGACGGCCGTAAAGAATGGTGGCGATGAGGGATTCGTCGGGCAATGCGGCGAGACCTGCGGGCAGCAGGGCGGGCCCGAGCCCGCCGGCCAGCCGCATGCCATGGCACGAGCCGCAATCCTGGCGAACCATGTGAACCAGCGCCTGCTGGCGCTCCGGTTGCGGCTCGGCGGCGGGGGCGGCGCCCACGGCCAGGGCGGTCAGGCCGAGCAATACCGCCACGTGGAGAATCAGGGATCGGTCCATCTCGCACTCCTTCAGGCAACGCTGCCACAGTAGGTCGACACGGAAGTGGGGTCATTGACCCGAGTCAAGAAGGCCGGGTCAGCGTGGCCGGGCCGGATTTTCGCTATCCTTGGCCGCCGCCCGCTCGAGTTCGCCGATGCCCCAGACCCTTGCCGCCGCTGTTCACAGCGAATTGCTGATCAAGAAAAGCCGCTTTCTTGGCTGCGTACAGCCCATGGCTGATCGCGCCAGTGCGCAGGAGGTGGTGGCGGAATTGCGGGCCCGGCATCCGGGGGCGGCCCATGTGTGCTGGGCCCTGCTGGCCGGCGGTCAGTCGGCGGCGGTGGATGACGGCGAGCCGGGCGGCACGGCTGGACGGCCGATGCTCGACGTACTGCGGCACCAGGACCTGGAAGGGGTGCTGGACGGTGGTGCGCTACTACGGCGGGGTACGGCTGGGTGCCGGCGGCCTGGTGCGGGCCTATACCGACAGCGTGGCGCAGGCGCTGCTGAAGGCCGACAAGGTGCCCATCGTGCGTTTGACGGCTCTGCGTTGCCAAGTGCCCTACGCGCAGGAAGGGCTGATCCGGCGCGAACTGGAGGGCACCGGGGCGAGCCTGCAGGGCGTGGTGCATGGCGCCCTGGTGGAATTCGTCTTCAGCCTGCCGGAGGCTGCGGCCGCAGCCCTGGTGGCGCGCCTCAACGAGGCCTGCCACGGCCGCATCGGCTGGCTGGAGTGAGCTGCCTCAGCTCTTGAGGATCCACTCGACGACGCCCTTCAGGTCGCCATCGCTGATCTTGTCGGCTGCGTTGGGCGGCATCGGGATCGGGCCCCAGACACCGGCCCCGCCCTTGCGAACCTTGTCGCTGAGCTTGGCGACGGCATCGCCCTGGCCCTTGTACTTGGCGGCGATGTCCTTGAACGCCGGGCCGACGAGCTTCTTGTCGACGCTATGGCAGGCCATGCAGCCGGCCTTCTGGGCGGCCGGAGGGGGAGGGTCGGCGGCGAGGATGCTGCTGCTGGCGGCGGTGGCCAGCAGGGCGGCCAGGATAAGCGGATATTTCATTTTGATCTCCTTGTCAGCAGGATGCCGCTGGCCGGTTATCCGGCCGGCGGCATCAACGACGATCAGTAGATGTCGTGCTGGGTGTTATAGAGGTTGAAGTGGCCGGTCGGCGTGACAATGCGCGGATCCTTGATGACGGCCTTCAGCTTCAGGGTCTTGTCATCCACGACGACGATGGCGGATTCCTTGTTCTTGGCACTCCACACCGAGAACCATACTTCGTCACCCGCCTTGTTGTACTCGGGCTGCACCACGCGCTTGGCGCCGTCATCCTTCAGACCGGCCCATTCGGCGATCGGCAGGGTCGTGTAGCCGGCGGCCAGGTTGTTGATGTCGTAAACAGCAACCGACTGGGACAGCTTCGGATCCGGATTGAGCGGGGTGTCGGAGTACAGGTGCTTGGACTTCGGGTGGCTCTTGATGAACAGTGCGCCGCCGCCCGGGCCCTTGATCGACTCGACCATCTTCCAGGCGTATTGCTTGTGCTTGACCGGATCGGTACCGATCAGGGCGATGGTGTCGTCGCCCAGGTGACCGGTGGACCACACGGGGCCGTACTTCGGATGGATGAAGTTGGCGCCGCGGCCCGGGTGGGGGATCTTGCCCACATCGATGAGGCCGGCCAGCTTGCCATCCTTCATGTCGATGGCGCCGATCTGGTTGGACTGGTTGGCGGCGACCATGAAGTAGCGCTTGGTGCTGTCGAGGCCGCCGTCATGCAGGTACTTGGCGACCGGAATTTCCTTGGTCGAGATGGCGTTCAGGTCGGTGTAGTTGACCAGCAGGGTCTTGCCGGTTTCCTTCACGTTGACCAGGAATTCCGGCTTGAAGTGCGAGGCCACGATGGAGGCGACGCGCGGTTCCGGGTGGAATTCCTGATCGCCGACGGTCATGCCGCGGGTGGCCATGATCTTCAGCGGCTCGAGGGTATCGCCGTTCATGATCACGTACTGGGGCGGCCAGTAGGAGCCGGCGATGGCCAGCTTGTCTTCGTAACCCTTGAACTTGGAGGTTTCGACCGAACGGGCTTCGAGACCGGTGCGGATCTCGGCGACGTTGTCCGGCTTTTCCATCCACAAGTCGATCATGTTGATCTTGGCGTCGCGGCCGATCACGAACAGATAGCGGCCGGAGGCGGAGATGCGGGAAATGTGCACCGCGTAGCCGGTCTTGACGATGTTGATGATCTTCTTGGTGTCGCCGTCGATGAGTGCAACTTCACCCGTGTCGCGCAGGGTGGTCGAGAAGATGTTCTCGATGTTGTAGTTGTTCATCTTCTTCTTCGGCCGCTGGTCCGGCGGAACGATGACCTTCCAGGTGGCCTTCATGTCCTTCATGCCGAATTCGGGCGGCTGCGGCGGGGTTTGCTGCACGTAGCGGGCCATCAGGTCCACTTCGTCGTCGTTCAGTTCGCCCGAGGTGCCCCAGTTGGGCATGCCGGCGGGGGAGCCGTACTTGATGAAGACCTTCAGGTAGTCGGTGCCGGCGGCCAGGGTCTTGTCGGTGGTCAGCGGCTTGCCGGTAGCGCCCTTGCGCAGCACGCCGTGACAGCCCGCACAGCGCTCGAAGTAGATCTGGCGGGCCTTGTCGAATTCCGCCTTGGTCATCGGCGGGGCCTTCGGATTGATGTCCTGATACATCTCCACGTTTGCCAGGGGTGACCCGGCAGACTGGTACTTGGCTTCAGGTGCGTTGGTGGTTGTCTTTGCCTCTTCGGCGAAAGCTTGCGAGAGAGCCAGCGGCAGCAAGGCCACGGCAATCGCTCCGGTCTTCCACATTTTCATCGTCCATCTCCCTTGTTTGAACCCAACGAGCGGCCTATCCCGCTTACGGCGAAGAGTGCGCTTTGTGGTCATTCCCCTTCCTTGACTGGGGTCAAGTTCGAAAACGCCACCCGACTGTTAGATTGCGGCCGTCATGATTCCGGGAGTTCCGCCGTGCCTCCGTCCCTTACCGCCAGTCTTGCGATGCCTGCCGCCGGCGCCCTGCGCGTCTTTCTCGATCAGCTCGTCGGTGGCCACGGCAGCGGCCTGCCGGACGCGGTCCGTCCGGCCACCTCAGGGGGGGCGCCGGTGGGGCGGGTGGCCCTCGTCGGTGCCGGTCCCGGCGACCCGGAACTGCTCACCCTGCGCGCTGCCCGCCTGATCGCCCATGCGGACACCCTGGTGGTCGATCACCTGGTCAGCGATGGCGTGCTGGAGCTGGCCAACCCGGCGGCCGACGTGATCTACGTAGGCAAGGAGGCCGGCCACCACACGCTGCCGCAGGAGGACATCAACCAGTTGCTGGTGCGCCTGGCCCGCGAGGGACGGCAGGTGGTCCGCCTGAAGGGCGGCGATCCCTTCATCTTCGGGCGGGGTGGCGAAGAACTGGAAGAACTGCTGGAAGCCGGCATTCCCTTTGAAGTGGTGCCGGGCATCACGGCGGCGTGCGGGGTGGCGGCCTACGCCGGCATTCCGCTGACCCACCGGGACCACGCCCAGTCGGTGGTGTTTGCCACCGGCCACCGGCGTGCCGGTGAATCGTCCCTCGACTGGGTGGCGCTGGCCCGGCCACGCCAGACGGCGGTGATCTACATGGGCGTGGGCATGTTGCTGTCCCACTGTGGGGCGCTGATTGCCCACGGGCGCGATCGGGATACACCCGCCGCGCTGGTGGAGAACGGCACGACGGCACGTCAGCGGGTTCTTGTCGGGACGCTGGCGACCTTGCCTGACAAGGCCACGCTGGCCGGCATTCATCCGCCGGCCCTGTTGATCGTCGGCGAAGTGGTGAGCCTGGCCGACAAGCTCAACTGGTTCGCCGGGGCGACGCCGGTGGAAACCGCCATCGCCAACCCGTAGCGTTTTCTGCAGGCCCCCGCGCGTCCTGTGTGCCGCGCGGGCGTGTCGTCCCTCGTCATCGGCTGCTAAGCTTCTCCCCCTTCATAAAATCATGACAAGGGGAGAGCCGTCATGCCCGTCCAGCTGATCGACCGCACACCCGGGGCCTACGCCTACCCGCTCCTCATCAAGCAGCTCCTGCACACGCCGCTGGCTATCGCCCCGGAGCAGGAAATCACCTACCTCGGCGGGCGCCGCCACAGCTACCGCGTGTTGCGCGAGCGCATCGGCCGGCTGGCCAGTGCCCTTGCCGGGCTGGGCATCGAGGCCGGCCACACGGTGGCGATGATGGACTGGGACAGCCATCGCTACCTCGACTGCTTCTTTGCCGTGCCGATGATGGGGGCGGTTTTGCAGACGGTGAACGTGCGCCTGAGCCCCGAGCAGATCCTGTACACCCTCAACCACGCCCGCGCCGACGTGGTGCTGGTGAATGCCGAATTCCTGCCGATCCTGGCCGAAATTGCCCCGCGCCTGGAAAGCGTGCGGCGCTTCGTGCTGATCGAGGACGCGCCGGCGGCCGGCCCGGCGCCGGTGGCATTCGTCGGTGAATACGAAGCCCTGCTGGCGGCGGCGTCGCCCGACTACGACTTTCCCGATTTCGACGAGAACGCCAAGGCCACGACCTTCTACACCACCGGCACCACCGGCGTGCCGAAGGGCGTCTATTTCAGCCATCGCCAGCTGGTGCTGCACACCCTGTCCACCGCTGCGGCCTTCGGCAACGCGCCGGTTCAGGGGCGTCTGCACCGGGACGACGTGTACATGCCGATGACCCCGATGTTCCACGTGCACGCCTGGGGCATGCCCTACGTGGCGACGATGCTCGGCCTGAAGCAGGTGTACCCTGGCCGCTACGTGCCGGAAATCCTGCTCAAGCTGATTCGCGACGAGGGCGTGACCGTCTCCCACTGTGTGCCGACGATCCTCCACATGCTGCTGGTGCATCCGCTGTCCAAGGTCATCGACCTGTCGCGCTGGAAGCTGATGATCGGTGGTTCGGCCCTGTCGCAGGCGCTGGCCAAGTCGGCACTGGAGCGCGGCATTGATGTGTTCACCGGCTATGGCATGTCCGAAACCTGTCCGATTCTCAGCGTTGCCCATGTGCCTACCGAAGCGCTCGGCGCTCCGCTGGCCGAGCAGGCCGTGCTGCGCGCGCGCACCGGCCGGCCGATGCCGCTGGTCGATCTGCGCGTCGTCGACCGCGATCTGGCCGACCTGCCCCACGACGGGCACACCACCGGCGAAGTGGTGGTGCGCAGCCCGTGGTTGACCCAGGGCTACCTGCACAACCCAGAGGCTTCGGCGGAGTTATGGGAAGGCGGGGTGCTGCACACCGGCGACATTGGCTATATCGACGCCGAAGGCTTCCTGCAGATCACCGACCGCATCAAGGACGTGATCAAGACCGGCGGCGAGTGGACTTCGTCGCTGCAGATCGAGGACGTGGTGGCCCAGCATCCGGCGGTGGCCGACGTGGCGGTGATCGGCGTGCCCGATCCCCGGTGGGGCGAGCGCCCGCGGGCCTTGGTGACGCTGCGTCCGGAGAGCGTCGGGCAGGTCTCCGAGCACGACATCCGCAACTTCGCCGCCCGCCTGATCGAATCCGGCGGCATCTCCCGCTACGGGGTGTTGCTGCAGGTGCAGTTTGTCGAGGCGCTGGCGCGCACCAGTGTCGGCAAACTCAACAAGCGGGCCATGCGCGAGGCGCAGGAGTGAACAGCCGTGTTGAGCACCCTCCAGCCGTCCGCCCCACACTCGGTTGATCGGTGCATGCACCAAAATGGTGTGTTGCGTGTAGTCCACTCTGGTGCATGACAGGTGTTGAGAACGCACCAAGCGCCATCCGGCGCTGTCCAATGTCATCCAAAACCCCTGGATTGCCACCAAAACGCAACCCTGGCGCAATGCAGCCGGCGTAAACATGCTGGCGTGAAGCTTGCTACATATCGAAGCAAGCCTGAAAACCGCAGCCCCCCAGAACGGAGTATCCCGTGACCATTCACGTTGCCCTCAATCACCTGACCTCCTACAAGTACGACCGCCCGGTGACCCTCGGCGCACAGGTCGTCCGCCTGCGCCCGGCGCCCCACAGCCGCACCCGTATCCTCTCGTATTCGCTGCGCGTCTTGCCCACGCCGCACTTCATCAACTGGCAGCAGGATCCCCAGTCCAACTACCTGGCGCGCCTTGTCTTTCCGGAGAAGGTCACCGAGTTCAGTGTGGAGGTGGACCTGGTGGCCGAGATGTCGGTCATCAATCCCTTCGACTTCTTCCTCGAGCCCGACGCCGAGGAATGCCCCTTCGACTACGAAGGCGCCCTCAAGCACGAACTGGCCCCGTTCCTGATCACCGAGCCGGCCACGCCGATGCTCCAGAAGTATCTCGACGGGATCTCCCGCGAGCCGCTGCGTACCGTCGACTTCCTGGTCAAGCTCAACGCCGATCTGCAAGCCCACATCGGCTACGTGATCCGCATGGAGCCGGGCGTGCAGACGCCTGAAGACACCCTCACCAAGAAGACCGGCTCGTGCCGCGACTCGGCCTGGCTGCTGGTGCAGATCCTGCGCCACCTGGGCCTGGCCGCGCGCTTCGTGTCCGGCTACCTGATCCAGCTGAAGGCCGACGTCAAATCCCTCGACGGCCCGTCCGGCACTGAAGTCGACTTCACCGACCTGCACGCGTGGACCGAGGTGTACCTGCCCGGCGCCGGCTGGGTCGGCCTCGACCCGACCTCCGGCCTCTTCGCCGGCGAAGGTCACATCCCGGTGGCGGCCACCCCCGAGCCGTCGTCCGCCGCGCCGATCTCCGGCCTGATCGAAGAGTGCGAGTGCGAGTTCGAGCACCACATGAAAGTCACCCGCGTGCTCGAAGCGCCGCGCGTGACCAAGCCCTACACCGAAGAGCAGTGGGCAGAGATCGAAGCCCTCGGCCACCGCATCGACGTGGACCTCGAAGCCCACGACATGCGCCTGACCATGGGCGGCGAGCCGACCTTCGTGTCGGTGGACGACCCGGATGGCGCCGAGTGGAACACCGAGGCCATGGGCCCCAACAAGCGTATCCGCGCCGAAGACCTCTACCACCGCCTGCGCGACAAGTACGCCCCGCAGGGCCTGGCTCACTTCGGCCAGGGCAAGTGGTATCCGGGCGAGCAGCTGCCACGCTGGTCGCTGACCTGCTTCTGGCGCAAGGACGGCCAGCCGATGTGGAGCAATCCCGACCTGATCGGCGACTCCTCCGCCCCCGGCACGGCCAAGGTGGACAAGGCGCACACCTTCCTCGCCGGCGTTGCTGCGCGTCTCAGTCTCGACCAGCGCCGGGTCTTCCCGGCCTACGAGGACGCCTTCTATTACCTGTGGCGCGAACGTCGCCTGCCGGGCAACGTCGATCCCTTTGACGCCCGCCTCGACGACCCGCTGGAGCGCGACCGCATCCGCCGCGTTTACGAATACGGCCTGCCCAACCCGGTCGGCTACGTGCTGCCGGTTTCCATCAGCCCCTACACCGGCGCCTGGCAGACCGGGCCGTGGTTCCTGCGCGACGAGCGCTGCTACCTGATCCCCGGCGATTCCCCGCTCGGCTACCGCCTGCCGCTCGATTCCCAGCCGTGGGTCGAAAAGGGCAGCTACCCGTACGTGAACCCGCCGGACAACCACCAGTCCTTCCCGCCGCTGCCCGAATACAAGGCCATCCGGCGCCAACTGCCCGGTGGCCAGACCGCGGTGCTCAACGCCCTCAAGGACGGTGAGCCCGGTTTCGGCTCGTCCGCCGAAGCGCGTGCCGCCGCTGCGCTGAAGGCTGCCGAGGCCGCCGAGAAGCTCAGCCCCAGCGACAAGTCGCCGAAGCCCTTCGAGTCGGCCGACTGGATCGTGCGTACCGCCCTGTGCGTCGAGCCGCGCAACGGCACGCTGCACATCTTCATGCCGCCGCTGTCGCGCCTGGAGAACTACCTCGAACTGGTCGCCGCCATCGAAGCCACTGCCGAAGAACTCGGCACGCCGGTGGTGCTGGAAGGCTACGAGCCGCCCTCCGACCCGCGTCTGACCCACTTCCGCATCACCCCCGACCCCGGTGTCATTGAAGTCAACATTCACCCGTCGAGCAACTGGGAAGAACTCGTCGATCGCACCACGCATTTGTACGAAGCGGCCCACTACTCGCGCCTCACCAGCGAGAAGTTCATGGTCGATGGTCGCCACACCGGCACCGGCGGCGGCAACCACTTCGTGCTCGGTGGCGCCACGCCCTCCGACTCGCCCTTCCTGCGTCGTCCGGACCTGCTGCGCAGCCTGATTTCCTACTGGCACAACCATCCGAGCCTGTCCTACCTGTTCTCCGGCATGTTCGTCGGCCCGACCAGCCAGGCCCCGCGGATCGACGAAGCGCGCAACGATGCGGTGTACGAAATCGAAACCGCCTTCCGCCAGTTTCCGGAAATCGGCAAAAGCGTGCCGCCGTGGCTGATCGACCGCCTGCTGCGCAACCTGCTCATCGACGTCACCGGCAACACCCACCGCTCCGAGTTCTGCATCGACAAGCTGTACTCGCCGGACGGCCCCACCGGGCGTCTCGGCCTGCTGGAATTGCGCGCCTTCGAAATGCCGCCGCATGCGCGCATGTCGCTGGCCCAGCAACTCCTGCTGCGCGGCCTGCTGGCGCGCTTCTGGGACACCCCGTATGCGCCGGAACGCCTGGTGCGCTGGGGTACCGAGCTGCACGACCGCTTCCTGCTGCCGCACTTCGTGCAACAGGATTTCAGCGACGTGATGGAAGACATGCAGGCCCACGGCCTCGACTTCAAGCCGGAATGGTTCGCCCCGCACATGGAGTTCCGCTTCCCCAAGATCGGTGACTTTGCGGTGCGCGGCATCAAGGTGGAACTGCACAGCGCCCTCGAACCCTGGCACGTGATGGGTGAAGAAGGTGCCATTGGCGGCACCGTGCGCTTTGTCGATTCGTCGGTCGAGCGTCTGCAGGTGAAGGTCTCCGGCATGTCCGACGACCGCTTCCAGCTGACGGTGAACGGTCGCACGATTCCGCTGCAGCCCACCGGTACCGTTGGCGAGCATGTGGCCGGCGTGCGCTACCGCGCCTGGCAGCCGCCGTCGTGCCTGCACCCGACCATCGCGCCGCACGTGCCGCTGGTCTTCGACCTGGTGGACACCTGGACCGGCCGTTCCCTGGGCGGTTGTCAGTACCACGTGGCGCATCCGGGCGGGCGCAGTTTCGAAACCTTCCCGGTCAACGCCTTCGAGGCGGAAAGCCGCCGTCTGGCGCGCTTCTTCCGCATGGGCCACACCCCGGGCGAGCCGAAGGTGAGCGTCTCTCCGATCGAAAAGGAGTTCCCCTTCACCCTCGATCTGCGTCGCTGAGTCAGGTATTCACGGCGGGTGAGCACGGCACGCAGGCTTTGGCCGGCGTGCCGTGTTCTGTCCGGCTCCAGGAAATCGGTCATTTCCCCATTTCGGGGAACAATGTTAGTTTCGCCGGATGCCCAGCTCCATTCTTGCCCACTATCCCTTCCGTGCCGACAGTTACGACGAACTCATCGGTGAAGACGGCGTCCGTCCGCACTGGCAGGAGTTTCTCGATCACATCGATGAATCCAGCGGTGACACGCTGAAAGCGCGCGCGGCCCAACTGGCCCGCGGCATCCAGCAGAACGGTGTCACCTACAACGTTTACGCCGACCCACGCGGCACCGACCGCCCCTGGTCGGTAGATCTTCTGCCGATGATCCTGCCGGCTGACGAGTGGCGCAGCATCTCCACGGCCATCGGCCAGCGGGTGCGCCTGCTCGACACCCTGCTCGGCGATCTCTATGGCGACCAGACCACGCTCGCCGAAGGTCTGCTGCCCCCCGAACTCGTTTTTGGCCACAAGGGTTTCCTGTGGCCGTGCAAGGGCGTCAAGCCCCCCGGCGGCTCCTACCTGCACCTCTACGCCGCCGACCTGGCCCGCTCGCCGGACGGCCGCTGGTGGGTGATTGCCGACCGTACCCAATCCCCCTCCGGTGCCGGTTACGCGCTGGAAAACCGCCTGCTGGTGTCGCGCGCCTTTCCGGACTTGTTCCGCGACATGCAGGTGCAGAGTCTGTCCGGCTTTTTCCGGGGCCTGCAGCGCAGCATTGCCGCCCAGGCCCCGACCGATGGCGAGCCGCCGCTGAGCGTGCTGCTCAGCCCGGGGCCGTTCAACGAAACCTATTTCGAACACGTCTACCTGGCCCGCTACATGGGCTACCCGCTCGTCGAAGGGCAGGACCTCACGGTACGCAACGACACCGTGTATCTGAAGACCGTGTCCGGTCTCAAGCGTGTGCACGCCATCCTGCGGCGCCTCGACGACGACTTCTGCGACCCGGTCGAGTTGCGCGCCGACTCGGCCCTCGGCGTGCCCGGCCTGCTCAGTGCGGTGCGCGCCGGGCGGGTGCTGGTGGCCAATGCGCTGGGCAGCGGCCTGCTCGAATCAGCGGCCCTGCCGGGTTTCCTGCCGGGCATCTGCCGGCACCTGCTGGGCGAAGAACTGGCCATGCCGTCGGTGGCCACCTGGTGGTGTGGCGAAGGCCCGGCCCGCGCCGAAGTCATCGAGAACATGAAGGATCTGGTCATCAAGCCGACCTTTCCCGGCGGCAGCAGCGAAGTCATCTTCGGCGACCAACTGGCCGACGACCAGCTTGAGGCGCTGGCCAGGCGCATCGAATCCGACCCCTCGGCCTACGTCGCCCAGGAACTCGTCAAGCTGTCCCGGGCACCGGCCTGGTCCGGCGGCCAGCGGCGCAAGCTGATGACCCGGGTGATGGGTCTGCGTGTGTATGCAGCGATCACCCCGGAAGGCTACAAGGTGCTGCCCGGCGGGCTGGCGCGGGTGGCCGGCGCCGAGAACACGCGCATCCTGACCATGCAGAAGGGCGGTAGCAGCAAGGACACCTGGGTGCTTTCGGATGGCCCGGTGGCCACCTTCAGCCTGCTCCAGAACACTGTGCGGGTCGGCGACCTGATCGAGGAAACCGGCACCCTGTCGTCGCGCCTGGCCGAGAACCTGTTCTGGTTCGGCCGCTATGGCGAGCGCTGCGATGCCGTTGCCCGGCTCGCCCGGCTGGCCTTGTCGCGGCTCTCCGAAGGGCGCCGCACCGAACGCTCCGGCGCGCTGGCGATGATGCTGCACCTGGCCGCCGGTGCCGGTCTCGTCGAGCCGGAGGTGGTCAACGCGCCGGTCGCCAAGGCCGAGCTGGACCTGTTCCGCGCCGTGCTCGACCGCCGCGCCGAGTGCGGCCTGGCGGCCAACCTGCAGCGCCTTACCTGGTGTGCCACCCAGGCTCGCGAACATCTGTCCCTCGACCACTGGCACGCCCTCAAGCGCCTGTCGGCCGAACTCGATACCGCCCGCGAGGGCGTCACCGATGTGTCCGGCCTGCTCGAATTCCTCGACGAGGCGCTGACCACCTTCGTGTCGCTGTCCGGCTTCGCGATGGACAACATGACCCGCGACATGGGCTGGCGCCTGCATATCGTCGGCCGCCGCATCGAGCGCCTCGACAACCTGGCCGGCACGCTGGCGCGCTTTCTGCGCCGCTACGTGGACATCACCGGTCCGCTGCAGCGCGAGCTGTCGGTCGAAGTCCTGCTCGAACTGTGCGATTCGATCATCACCTACCGTACCCGTTACCGCGCCCAGCCCGAGTTGCTGCCGGCCGTGCACATGCTCACCACCGATGACGGCAACCCCCACGCGCTGGCCTTCCAGGTGCGCATGCTGTCCAACTACATGACCCGCTTCGAAGCCGACCGGGGCGAGATGGGCATCGCCGAACTGGAAAAGGCTTTTGCCGATGTCCAGGCCTTTGCCTGGGGCAAGCTCGAAGCGGCCCGCCCGGCAGCGGAACGCAGCGAGGCCAGCCTGCAGCTGGCCCGCCTGCTCGACCAGCTGGCCAGCGCCGGGCGTGGCCTGGCAGACCGCCTGGCGATGCGCTTCTTCAGTCACGTGGACCGTACCGGCCAGACCGGTCAAGCCACCTTCGCCGCCTGATATCCCCGACCCCCTCCATGACCCGCAGCGTTGCCTACACCATCATCCACGAAACCGAGTACACGCCCTGTGGCGTGCCGGTATCCCTGGCCCAGCACCTGCTGCACCTGATCCCCCGCAAGCTGCCCTGGCAGACCCGCGAGTCCGGCGCGATCAGCATCGAACCGGACCTGGCCAGGCTGGAGGAGGGCGAGGACGCCTTCGGCAACCCGGTGGCCTGGCTGTCGCTGGATACGCCCCATGACGGCCTGCTGGTGCGCGCCGAAAGCCACGTGACGGTGATCGCCCGCGAGCTGCCCAAGGCCGAGGACTCACCCCCCTGGGAGAGCGTGCGCGACAGCCTGCGCTACCACCCGAAGCCGCGCGACGCCGATTCCCTCGATGCGCTGCGCTACCTCTACGCCTCGCCGCGGGTACCGCGGGACGCCGTGCTGGCCGAGTTTGCCGCCGCCGCCTTCAAGCCCGGCGTACCGCTGCTGGTGGGCGCCAAGGCCCTGATGGACCTGATCTTCAAGACCTTCACCTTCGACGCCAAAGCGACCGAAGTGGGCACCTCGGTCCATGAAGTGCTCAAACGCAAACGCGGCGTGTGCCAGGACTTCGCCCACCTGATGATCGCCGCCGTACGTTCGGTCGGCCTGCCGGCCCGCTACATGTCCGGCTACCTGCTCACCAACCCGCCGCCCGGCAAGCCGCGCATGATCGGCGCCGACGCCTCCCACGCCTGGGTGGGCGTGTGGTGCCCGAAGAACGGCTGGGTCGAATACGATCCCACCAACGGCATCCAGCCCGATCTGCGCCATGTCACCCTCGGCTGGGGCCGCGACTTCCAGGACGTGTCGCCGCTACGCGGCGTCATTCTCGGTGGCCTCGCCCAAACCCCGGAAGTGCGGGTCACCGTGATGCCGGATTCCGAGAAAATCCCGGCCAAGCCAGTCCGCTGAACCTTGTTCGCGCAGGCCTTTCTTGGCGGGGATAGATCGACGTGCGCAGTCAGCGCTGCGTCAGGGTCAGCAAAATATCGGCGTACCACGCGCAGTTCAGCCCCAGAACTTCATCCAGGTGCATGTCGCGTGTTCCCACATCGAGGCGAGCCGAATGAATACCGAGCAGGCGCCACGGCAGATCGCCGAAATCCGCCGCAGGTTCCGAAATGCGCATGACCACGGGCGCGCCGCTACTGCCCCGATGGGTGCGCGCATCGGTCAGGAAATAGCCCTCCCCTTGAAAGCGCAGTCCAAAGGATGAGGCGACAATCCCGTGGCGCACCACTGGAACGTGGTGCAGGGTGTCGTGGAAGCCCAATGGAAATCCCAGCACCAGCAATGAACTGCCCACTTCCACCTGGTCGAAGCGCTGCAGCAGGTGTTGCGGGGTGAACGCCCGGTAGACCGTGCTGGCAGGCAGCGCCGTCCGATTTATTTCGATTGCCGCCACATCGATCTTCCCCGCCCTGTCGCGTCCCTGGTGCCAGACGCTGCGGCCCTCGCGATAAAGGGGAATCGAAAAGCCGGTGGATTCCGCCATATTGCCCGCGTTGGTGTGCAGTTCTATTTCGATGCGGTCCGGAAAGTGCCGGCTCGGCTCGTCAAAAATCACATGCCTGCTCGTCACCAGATAGAGGCGTTCGTCGCGTGTAAAGAAAAAGCCGCTGGCGTTGGTTTGTCGCTGTCGCTGACCAAAAGTGATGATGCGCGCAGCGGTCAGGAGAAGGGATTCGATCATCGGCAGCCATCGGACTGTGGATCAGGATTGATCACAATGCCCTAACGGCGTTTGGCCTTGGGCGATGCCGGTTGTGCTGTTGCAGTCAGGCTCTTCGACGTGTCCTTCTCCGCCTTGGCCAGCGCGGCCTTGATCTGGCGCGTGGCCTGCGCGCTGGCCTGACCGCGCACGGAAGCGGCCATCCGGTTGGCGGCACTGAGCCACATGCTCATGAACGGGTTCTTCTTTAGCCAGGGATTGGACATGCGGGATTTCCTCCTGCCGCGCAGAGCGGCGACGAGTGACCGAACCAGGTCGGATACCTGCCAAGGATAGGCACGCCCTGCCGTGCGGTCTGTCTGAAGGCGCACATTGGGGGCCGCGGTTTCCCGGTTATGAACGGGCCATGAGGCCATATACTGTGGGCTGAAACGGAAAAAATGAAATAGGCCCCATGCAAGTTCCCGGCATCCCCCGCAACGAAGCAGAACGCATTCAGGTCTTACGTGAATTGCTCATCCTGGATACCGATCCCGAGGAGCGGTTCGATGTGATTACGGTGTATTGCCAGTCCCGGTTTGACTGCGCAATCGCCCTCGTGACGCTGGTGGACAGCGACAGGCAATGGTTCAAGTCGGCCTGCGGGCTCAACGTCCGTGAAACCCCGCGCGACATCAGCTTTTGCGGGCACGTCATCCTTCAGGATGAGGTCATGGTGATCAATGACACCTTGCAGGATCCGCGCTTTGCCGACAATCCCCTGGTCCTTGGGGCGCCCTTCATCCGCTTCTATGCGGGCGCGCCGCTGACCCTCTCATCCGGCCACAACGTCGGCACCCTGTGCATCATCGACCCCAAGCCCAAACGGCTTGCGGAGGAGGAGGTCGCCCATCTTGAAGTCCTGGCGCGCCTGGTCTCCCTGGAGCTCGAAGATCATCGGTGCCCCAACAACTGAGCACGCCAAAAAAGCTTTTTCTCACATGAAAAAAGTGCTGCGACATGCCACCGAATCATTGCGTGGCATGT
This sequence comes from Zoogloea oleivorans, assembly GCF_008107625.1. Lineage (GTDB taxonomy): Bacteria > Pseudomonadota > Gammaproteobacteria > Burkholderiales > Rhodocyclaceae > Zoogloea > Zoogloea oleivorans. Next base: position 51,465 of record NZ_SDKK01000026.1, on the reverse strand, counting down.
CGCAGCACTTCCGTCACGCCACCGCAGGGCCGTGTCACACCGCCTGAGCCTTGCGGCACGTCACAAAACCGTCGAGTGGTGTGTCGCAATTGCTGCGACATTCCTCCCGACGGTTTTGTTATATGGCAAAAAGGTTTTTTCAGATGAAAAAATGTTCGCTGGGGGCGGCTTCAGCTGCCTTTCCAGCCGCCGCCGAGTGCCTTGAACAGATCCACCGATGATGTCAGGCGGGCCTGGCGGTTTTGCACCCAGGCGACGGTGGCATCGTTGGCGGTACGCTGGGCGGTAAGCACTTCGAGGTAGGGCGAGTAGCCGGCGTCGTAGCGGGCCTGGGCGAGTTGCAGGGCGCGTTTGGCGGCGTTCATGGCGCGGGTGTAGGCGTCTTCGGCTTCGGTGTTCTGGCGCATCGAGACGAGGGCGTCGTTCACTTCGCGGAAGGCGCTTTGCACCGACTTGCGGTAGCTCTCGAGGCTCTGCTTTTGCTGGGCGGTGACCTGCTCGACCTGGGCGCGCAGGCGGCCGCCTTCGAAGATCGGCTGGGTGATGCCGGCGCCCAGCGACCAGATGGTCGAGGGGGCGCTGAACAGCTGCGACAGATCCTTGCTCTCGTGCCCGAAAGTGCCGGTGAGGGTGATGCTCGGGTAGAGGGCGGCCTTGGCGACGCCGATCCTGGCATTGGCGGCGATCAGCGCGGTTTCGGCCTGGCGCACGTCGGGGCGGGCCTCGAGCAGACTGGAGGGCAGGCCGGCCGGCGGTACCGGCGGTACCGGCAGGCTGCGCACATCGCCCGCGGCGACCTTGAGGCCGGGCTGGCCGACCAGCAGGCCGAGGAGGTTTTCGGCGAGGGCGCGGTTCTTTTCCAGCTGAACCTGCCCGGCGGTGTAGGCCGCCAGGGCGCCTTCGGCCTGCTGCACGTCGAGCTGGGAGACGATGCCGCCTTCGAAGCGCGTGCGGGTCAGCTGGGTGCTGCGGCTCTGGCTGCTCACCGAGTCGGTGTTGACCAGCAGCTGGGCGTCGATGGCGCGCAGGTTGAGGTAGGCCTGGGTGACGGCGGCAGCCAGGCCGAGCGACACCGTGTCGCTGGCGTAGCGGGTGCCCAGCGCCTGGGCGCGGGCGGCTTCGGAGGCGCGGCGCAGCTTGCCCCACACGTCCAGTTCGAAGGAGGTGGACAGGCCCAGCTTGTTGACCGTGCGCACCATGCCTTTGGCCGGGGTGGTGTTGGGCAGGATGCTGCGGCTGCGGGCGCTCGATGCGTTGGCGTCGATCTGCGGCAGCAGGGCCGCATCCACCTGGCGCAGCAGCGCGTCGGCTTCTTCGATGCGGGCGGCGGCGATGAGGGCGTCGGGGCTGCTGGCCAGGGCCTGGCTGACCAGCGCGTCGAGCTGGCTGTCGCCGAACAGGGTCCACCAGTTGCTGGCGACGCCCGGGCTCTGCGCCACCGGCGTGGCCGCAGCGTAGGTTTCGGGCAGGCTCACCTGGGCGTCGGGGCGGGCGTAGTCGGGGCCGAGGGCGCAGCCCGTGAGGGCGGCGGCCAGGGACAGGGCCAGCAGGGTGCGGCGGGGGCGGATCATGGCTTCACCTCCTGGTGGGCGGAGTGGCTCTTGGGCAGGTCGCCGGCCGGGTGGCGCAGCTTGCCGCGGCTCAGCCACTTGAAGAACAGGGGCACGAAGATGGTGGCGATGAAGGTGGCGGCGAGCATCCCGCCGACCACGCCGGTGCCCATCGAGCGGCGGGCGGCCGAGCCGGCGCCGGACGAGATGGCCAGCGGCAGCACGCCGAGCACGAAGGCCAGGGACGTCATCACGATGGGGCGGAAGCGCAGGCGGGCCGCTTCGAGTGCCGCTTCGACGACGCCCATGCCTTCGGCCTGCTTCTGCGCCGCAAACTCGACGATCAGGATGGCGTTCTTGGCCGCCAGCCCGACCAGCACCAGCAAGCCGATCTGGAAGTAGATGTCGTTGGGCATGCCGCGGATCAGTACCGCGACCAGGGCGCCGAGCATGGCGAAGGGCACCGCCATGATCACCGCCAGCGGCAGCGACCACTTTTCGTATTGGGCGGCGAGGATCAGGAAGACCATGATGATGCCGAACACGAAGGCAATGACCGAGGCGCTGCCGGTGCGCTTTTCCTGGAAGGACTGGCCGACCCATTCGGTGCGGAAGCCCTCGGGCAGCATTTCCCTGGAGACTTCTTCCACCGCCTTGATGGCGTCGCCCGAGCTGTAGCCCGGTGCGGCGCTGCCCAGCACCTTGGCGGACACGAAGCCGTTGAAGCGCTCGACCATTTCGGCGCCGGTCACGGTCTTCACCGTGGCGACCGCCGAGAGCGGCACCATGGCCCCGCTGGCAGCCCGCACGTAGGGCCTGAGCAGGTCTTCGGGCTTCATGCGGGCGGCGGCGTCAGCCTGGACGAGCACCTTGTAGGTCTTGCCGCTGCGGTTGAAGTCATTGACGTACAGCGAGCCGGTGTTGGCTTGCAGGGTGGCGTAGATGGCGTCGAGTGCGATGCCCATCGACAGGGCCTTGGGCTCGTCCACTTCGACGTAGAGCTGCGGTGCGGTGACCCGGAAGAAGGTGTTCAGGCCGGTCAGTTCGGGACGCTTCTTGAGGGCCTCGACGAACTGGGCGCTGACCGTGGCGAGGGTCTTGGGGTCGCCGTCGGCCCGGTTCTGCACGTACACCTCAAAGCCGCCGGCGGTGCCGAGACCCTGGATGGGCGGCGGGTTGAAGACCAGCCCCATGCCATCGGAGAGGCTCATGCCGATGCCCATGAACTTGCCGGCCATTTCTCCGGTGGTCACGCTGCGCTCTTCCCACGGCTTGAAGACGATGAAGGTCGTCGCCACGCTGGGCCGGTTGTTGCCGGTGATGAAGTCGACGCCGTTGATGAAGAAGATGTTCTCGATGTCGTCGGACATGATGCGCTGGCGCATCTGCTCGGCGGCCACGCCGGTACGCTGGGCCGAGGCGCCGTCGGTGAGGGTGACGAAGCCGAACAGGTAGCCCTGGTCTTCGGACGGCACGAAGCTGCCCGGCACGATGCGCAACAGGCCGAAGGCGCCGCCGACGGTGAGCAGGAAGACCAGCGTGCCGATGATGCCGTGGCGCAGGGTCAGGCCGACGGTGTCGGTGTAGAAGCGGGTGAAGCGCTCGAAGGCCCGGTTGAAGGGGCGGAAGATCGGCTTCTCTTCGTGGGTCGGCTTGAGCAGCAGGGCGCACAGGGCCGGCGTGAGGGTCAGGGCGACGATACCCGAGATGACCACGGCCACCGCCACGGTGACGGCGAACTGCTGGTAGAGCTTGCCGGCGATGCCGCCGAGGAAGGCTACCGGGATGAACACCGCGCACAGCACCAGCACAATGGCGATGACGGCCCCGGAGACTTCGCGCATCGCTTCGATGGCGGCGTCCCTGGGGGACATCTTGTGCTCGTTCATCAGGCGTTCGACGTTCTCGAGCACGACGATGGCGTCATCGACGACGATACCGATGGCCAGCACCATGGCGAACAGGGTGAGGGTGTTGATCGAGAAGCCGAACAGCCACATGCCGGCAAAGGTGCCGACCAGCGACACCGGCACGGCCACGATGGGAATCAGCGTGGCGCGCCAGTTCTGCAGGAAGACGTACACCACGGCGATCACCAGCAGGGCTGCTTCGCCGAGGGTCCACAACACTTCCTTGGCGGATTCCTGGATGAAGCGGGTGGTGTCGTAGGGGACGAAATACTCCATGCCCTTCGGGAAGTTCTTCGACATTTCGTCGAGGCGCGCCCGTACCAGCTTGGCGGTGTTCAGCGCATTGGCGCCCGACTGCAGGTAGATGCCCATGCCGGACACCGGCGCGCCGTTGACCTTGCCGCTGCGGTCGTAGTTGTCGGCCCCCAGTTCGATGCGTGCCACGTCCTTCAGGCGCACCACGCCGTTGGCGCCGTCGGCGCGCAGCACGATGTTGCCGAAGTCCTCGGTGCTCAGCAGGCGGCCTCGGGCGGTGACCGTGTAGGTCAGCTGCTGACCGTTGGTCACCGGTTCGGCGCCGATCTTGCCGGCGGCGTTCTGGGTGTTCTGGACCCTGATGGCCGCGGCGACGTCGGAGGTGGTGATGCCGAGCTTGGCCATCACGTCCGGCTTCAGCCATACCCGCATGGCGTAGATCGGGTCGAACTGCTGGGCGTCGCCGACACCGGGAATCCGGCGGATTTCCTCGATGACGTTGAGCGCCACGTAGTTGGACAGGTACAGCGCATCGAGGGTCTGGTCGGGCGAACGCACCGCGGCCAGCATCAGGATGTTGTTGGAGCGCTTTTGCACCAGCACGCCGGTGCGTCGCACGTCGTCGGGCAGGCGCGGTTCGGCCACCTTGACCCGGTTGTTGACGGCGATCAGGGCGGTGTCGGGGTTGGTGCCCACCTCGAAGGTGGCGGTGATGGTGACCGTGCCGTTGGAGGTGCTCTGGGAGTTGTAATAGAGCAGGCCTTCAACGCCCGAGAGCTGTTCCTCGATGGGGGCGGCGACGGTCTTGGAGAGCGTCTCGGCGTTGGCGCCGGGGAAGGTGGCGGAGATGATCACCGTGGGCGGCGTGATCTCCGGGTATTGGGCGACCGGCAGCGTGAACGAGGCCATGAGGCCGGCGATCATGATGACGATCGAGATGACCGATGCGAAGATCGGCCGGCTGATGAAGAAGCGTGACATGCGTGGTGCTCCCTTAACCCTTGGCCGGCGTAGCCGGGGCCGCTGCAGCCGGCTTGGCCGCCGGTGCGCCGGGGCCTTCACCTGCGGCATGCGGTGCAATCGGGGCGCCCGGACGGGCCTTGATCAGGTTGTCTACGATGACCTTGTCGCCGGCCTTCAAGCCACCCAGGATGACCCAGTCCTTGCCGCTCCACTGGCCTGTTTTCACAGGCCGCGGCTCGACCTTGTTGTCGGCGCCGGCGAGCATCACCACCGGGCCCTTGTCCGTTTGCATGACGGCGTGCTGAGGCACCTTGAAGACGCCGTCGCGTTCGCCGGTGAGCAGGCGAGCGCGCACGAACTGGCCGGGCAACAGGGCGCCGTCGGGGTTGGGGAATTCACCACGCAGCTGAATGGTGCCAAGGGTCGGGCTGACCTGGCTGGCGGCAAAGTTGAGCTTGCCGCGCACGGGGTAGGTGCTGCCGTCGGGCAGGATCAGCTCGACACCGCGAATCGCCTGGGGCTTGAAGCGGCCGTCGGGCATGGCGGTGGCGAGTTCGTTCTGGGCGATGGAGAAACGCACCCACATGGGGTTGAGCTGGACGACGGTGGTCAGCAAGGTGGTGCCGCCGGCGGCTACCAGGGTGCCTTCCGACACCACGGCGCGGCCGGTGACGCCGGCTACCGGCGCGGTCACGGTGGACCACGACAGGTTCAGTTCGGCCTGGCGCAGGGTGGCCTGGGCGGCCTGGACGGCGGCCTGGGCCACGGCGTTGTCGGAGCTGGCGGTGTCGTATTCGCGCTGGCTGATCGCCTGCTGGGCGAGCAGTGCCTTCAGGCGGGCGGCTTCGCGCAGGGTCTGCTCGACCCTCGCCCTGGTTTCGCCGAGTTGGGCGCGCGCCTGGGCGACGGCCACTTCGAGGGGCTCGCGGTCGATCTGGAACAGCGGCTGGCCGGCTTTCACGGCGGCGCCTTCTTCGTACAGGCGCTTCATCAGGATGCCCCCGACCCGCGCGCGGACCTCCACCTCGCGGGCGCCTTCGGTCTGGGCGACGGCTTCGACGCTGGTTTCAACCTTGGTCGGCTGCATTTCAAGGACGCTGACGGGCAGGGCCGGCATGCCGCCCGGTGGTGCGCCAGCGGCATTCTGGTCCTTGCCCGTACAGGCGGCGAGGAGCAGCACAGAGGCAGCGATGGCGGTCAGCGATACGCCGAACGGGTATGTACGAACAGTGGGGCGAGCGGTCATGTTGACCTCCGGGGCTGGATTTTTGGAAATTATTGGTGCAAAGTTTATACAAACGCGGATGTATGTAAATAGTCCGCAACACATTTCTGATGGATTCAAACAAGAATGGTTCGCAAAACCAAAGAAGATGCCGAGATCACCCGCCGCCACCTCATCGACGCGGCGCGCCGGGTGTTTCTTGAGTGCGGCGTAAGTCGCTCCACGCTCGAGAAGGTTGCCAGCGTTGCGGGGGTGACCCGTGGTGCCGTGTACTGGCATTTCAAGAACAAGACCGAGCTGTTTTTTGCAATGCGCGAACAGGCCATCCTGCCCTTTGTGGACCGGGTGGTGTTTGACGCGGAGGACGAGGACCCCCTTGCCGGCATCGAGGCGGCGTTGCGCGAGATCATCCAGATTCTTGTCGACCAGCCGGCCACCCGGGAGACCTTTGAAATCATCAGTTTCAAGTGCGAATACGTGGATGAATTTGCCGCCATGATGCAATGCACGGCGGGTCAGCTGGATTTTTTGCGCCAGCTTGGCGAGGCGTATGCGCGGGCTGGGCAACGCGGCGTATTGCGTGCCGGTCTGGTGCCCGAAGCGCTGGCCTACGACACCTTCCTGTTCGCCGGCGGGCTCATCAAGCACTGGCTGTCCAGTGCCCCGGACGAGCATTTTCGGGGGGGAGTCGACGCCATGATTCGTACCCATGTTGCACTGCGGCGTGCCTGAATCGCCCATTTTTCATCGCTTTCCCTTCTTCCTCCAGAGTACTTCTCCGCCGGCTCTTGCCATAAAAAAACCCCTGTTCTGAAAGGGTTTCCGCTGCAGGGGCAAGTCCGCCGTCATTGTCTCCCGACAGGGATCGTCACGTCTTTCGAAATTCGCGCTTGGCAGCTCAAAAGTTTGGGAGTAATCTTCTAAAAAAAACGAGCTGTACGGTTTTTTACGTAGGCCAATGAAGCGGGGTCCCGAGTAGTTGGTGGTGTTCTGGTTCCCCGCAGTCGCTTCACACCGGAGGAGTTAAAACGTGAGACAACAATCCGTTAAGGGGTATCAGGTTCGCCGTTCGGCGCTGGCTGTGGCAGTTGCAGTAACAGCCATGGCGGCCGGCAATGCCGCGGCTTTCAAGATTGAGACGGGGGATCCCGACGTAGAGGTGCGTTGGGATAACACGGTCAAGTACAACCTGGGCATGCGCATGCAGGAGCGCGATCCGGCCCTGCACAACAGCGCCACCTTCAGCAGCGGCAACAACAAGTTCGGCAAGGGTGACATCGTCACCAACCGGGTGGATTTGCTGTCCGAGCTGGACGTGGTGATCAAGCAGCGCTATGGCGCTCGCATCTCCGGCATGGCCTGGTATGACGCGGCCTACAACGACCGGGAAGAGACCAACCCGAACAACGTGGTTGGCGGGCACAACTTCTACCCGGGCGGCCGCTATTCCGATACGGTCAAGCGTTACTACACCAAGTCCGGCGAACTGCTCGATGCCTTCATCTTCGGCCGGATCGACCTGGGTGACGTCCCGGTCAACGTCAAGTTCGGTCGCCACACCAACTACTGGGGCGAGTCCCTGTTCTCGCCGATCCACGGCGTGTCCTACTCCCAGGGGCCGGTGGACTTCCGCAAGGCCCTGGCGACTCCGGGTATCGAGGCGAAGGAGCTGTTCCTGCCCCTGAACCAGCTGTCTGCCCAGGCCCAGCTCAGTGATACCGTGTCGGTGGCCGCCCAGTACTTCCTCGAGTGGGCGCCCTACCGCCTGCCCGAAGGCGGTACCTACCTGGCCGGTTTCGACTTCCCCTTTGCCGGTGGAACGGTGCTGCCGGTTGGCTTCCCCTACCTGGGGGACCGCCATGGCAAGAAGCCGGGCAGCCGCGGCAGCTGGGGTGTGAATACCAAGATCACGCCGGAATGGGCCCAAGCCACCATCGGTTTGTACTATCGCCAGTTCGATGACAAGGTTCCGACCATTCTTGCGAGTCCGAGTGGCCTCTACAACGCCTATGCCGAGGATGTGCGCCTGTGGGGCGTGAGCGTGTCCAAGCAGATCGCCGGCATCGCCTTCGGTGTAGAAGCCGTGCGCCGGGACAACGGTGCCCTGGCCACCCAGTCCGGTGCCACCCAGATCGCCCGTGGTTCCACCTGGCATGGCCTGCTGAATGCCCTGGCCTACATTGGCAAGACGCCGGTCTTCGACTCGGCCACCCTGATGGCGGAATTCAGCTACAGCCGCCTGGCCAATGCCGATCGCAGCACCCAGAGCGTCTTCAATCACGAAAAATACAATACAGCCTGTTTTGGTAACAAGATGGACGGCTGTGCCACCGACTCGGCCTACGGCATCTCCGCCACCCTGACCCCGACCTGGTTCCAGGCCCTGCCCAGCGTCGACATCACCATGCCGATCCACTACGACATCGGTCTCAAGGGCAACTCGCCGGTGCCCTTCGGCGGCAACGAGAACAGCGGTTCGTGGAGCATCGGTGTCGGTGCCGACTACCAGGCCAGATACAAGTTTGACCTGGCCTACACAAACTACTTCGGCAATTACGTGCGTGACCCGATCACCAACACTGCCGTGGCGGGTAACGGCAATGGCTACAACAACGACCGTAACTGGCTGTCCTTCACGTTCAAGACCACATTCTAAAAATCAGGCAGGAGACAAGGCATGAAATCCAACATTCGTTCCCTGGTCGCATTGGCGGTTGCGTCGACCATTTCCCTTCCCGTGCTCGCTGCTGCGACCGCCGAGGAAGCCAAGCTGCTCGGCACCACCCTGCTGCCCTGGGGCGCCGAAAAGGCCGGTAACAAGGACGGTACCATTCCGGCCTACACCGGCCCGATCAAGCCGCCAGTCAGCTTCGATCCGAAGAACCCCAAGGTTCGCCCCGATCCCTTCGCCGATGAGAAGGTGCTGTTCTCCATCGACGCCAAGAACATGGACAAGTACGCGGGCAAGCTCGCCGAAGGCACCAAGGCGATGATGAAGAAGTACCCGGGCTATCGCATCGATGTGTACCCCACCCATCGTACGGTGAACTACCCGAAGTTCTACCTGGACAACTCGGTCAAGAACGCCACCGCCTGCAAGACCATCAATGATGGCCTGCAGCTGGAAGGCTGCTACGCCGGCATTCCCTTCCCGGTGCCCAAGACCGGCAACGAAGTGATGTGGAACCGTCTGTTCAAGTATGACGGTTACGCCCTCATGTCCGAAGGCATGACCGGCACCGTGGTGGATACCCAGGGTAACAACACCACCACCGGCATCGCCACGATGTACATCCAGTACCCGATCTTCGATCCGAAGCGGACTACCCCGATCAGCGCCGACGAGCCCTACGAGAAGATTCGTGTGGACTACCACGACCCGGCCCGCAAGGCCGGCGAGAAGCTGGTGGTGCATGACTCGGTGGACATGGTCAACGTGGGCCGCCGTGCCTGGTCCTACCTGCCTGGCCAGCGCCGCGTGAAGCTGTCGCCGGACATCGCCTACGACACCCCCAGCCCCACCGGCGGCGGCGCTGGTACGGTGGATGAGGCGGCTGTCTTCTACGGTGCCCTCGACCGCTACAACTTCAAGCTGGTCGGCAAGAAGGAGATGTACATCCCGTACAACACCTACAAGGCCCGCGACCCCAAGCAGTGCGCCAATGCGGTGGCTTTCAAGACCAAGAACTTCATGAATCCGGACTGCGTGCGCTGGGAACTGCACCGCGTCTGGGTGGTGGAAGCGATCCTCAAGGACGGCAAGCGCCACGTTTATCCCAAGCGCACCATCTACTGGGATGAAGACATGCCCGGCATCGGTATCGCCGAAGGCTACGACTCTGCCGGCCAGATCTATCGCGTGACCCATTCCCTGCCGATCTCCCTCTACGAGACCCAGGCCCACAGTACCGATGAATGGGTCACCTCCGACCTGGCCACCGGCAACTATGCCCGTCAGCAGAACGTGACCGACTCCGGCGGCTGGGTCATCACCGAAGCGAAGCCGAACAACTTCTTCAGCTCCGAAGCACTCGCCGGCGGCGGTATCCGGTAAGGGCGGAATGACTGCGGACAAGCGGGCTGGACTGCCGCTTGTCCGCCGGATGCCGGCTTGATCCGGCAAGTCCTATCTGGTCGAAGGAGAACAGCGTGTTGCCTATAACAAAAAAGGCAGGGCTCATTGCGGCCCTGCTCATGATAAGTAGCATCCAGCCGGGGACCGCGCTGGCATTTGATAACCCGATCAACATCGCTGCCTCGCCGAGCAAGCTCGGTGCCAACAGCGCGCTGCTGGCCTCGGCCATGGCCGGTTCGCGCATCGTGGCGGTGGGTTCGCGGGGCATCATCATTTATTCCGACGATGTCGGCGCCACCTGGAAACAGGCCAGTGTCCCGGCTGGCTCCGACCTGGTGTCGGTGAGCTTTCCGTCGGCCAAGAAGGGTTGGGCCGTGGGGCATGGCGGTGTCGTCCTGCACTCGGTCGATGGCGGTTCCACCTGGGTCAAGCAGCTCGACGGCATTCAGGCCGCAGACCTGACCGTGCGTTACTACCAGGCCTCGACGGCGCCCGATGCGGCAGCCCTCGTCGAGCGGGAGAAGAGCCTGCAGGCCGGCGGCGGCACCCAGCCCCTGCTCGATGTGTATTTCGAAAGCGATACCACCGGCTTCGTGGTCGGTACCTTCAACCGCATCTTCCGTACCGAAGACGGCGGCAAGACCTGGACCCCGTGGATGGAGCGCACCGACAACCCGGGCGAACTCCACTTCTACAGCATTCGCGGCCGTGCCGGCGCGCTCTACCTGACCGGTGAGCAGGGCGCCGTATGGCGCTTCGACAAGGCCAGCCAGCGCTTCATCGCTGCGCCGACGCCCTACAAGGGCACCCTCTTCGGGCTGGTCGTCATCGACAGCGACGCCGTGCTCGCCTTTGGTATGCGCGGCAGCCTGTACCGCAGCAGCGACCAGGGCCGCAACTGGGAAAAGGTGCCCCTGGGCACCCCGGCGGGCATCACCGGCGGCACCGTCCTGCCCGGCGGCGGCATCCTGCTGACCACCCAGGCTGGCGGCGTGAATATCAGCCGTGACGGCGGCAAGCACTTCCAGCCCGTGAAGACCAGCCGGCCGATGGCGTATTTCGGCCTCGCCCCGATGGACGACAAGAAGATCGTCCTGGTAGGCGCCGAAGGCGTGCGCCTCGAGTCCATCCAGTGAGCGCGCATCCGCTGCCGCCCCTGCCAACCAGAGTGTGAGTGCCATGGACCTTAGCCAGAATCAGCCGCAGATGGCCGTGATATCGGATCCGAAGGATTTCGATAATCGCTCCGGCAGCCTGCTTGAACGTCTCATCTTCAACAACCGCGGCCTGCTTGTGCTGTGCTGCGCGATCCTCACCGCCTTCTTCGCCTTCCAGTTGCGCGACATGACGGTGAGTGCGAGCTTCGACAAGATGCTCCCCCACGGGCATCCCTACATCACCAACTACCTGGAGAACCGGGAGCAGTTGCGTGGCCTGGGCGATTCGGTGCGGGTCGTTGTCGAGAACCCGAAGGGCGACATTTTCAATGCCGACTACCTCGCCACCCTCGCCAAGATCAACGACGAAATCTTCATCCTGAAGGGGGTGGACCGGGCGTGGATGAAGTCGATCTTTACCCCGGTGGTGCGCTGGGTCGAGGTAACCGAGGAGGGTTTCACCGGTGGTCCGGTGCTGCCCAATGACTACGATGGCTCGGCCAAGTCCATCGAGGACCTGCGCATCAACATCGGCCGCGCCGGCGTGGTGGGCAGCCTGGTGGGCAACAACTACCAGTCGAGCATGATCCAGATCCCGCTGCTGGCCAAGGATGCCGAGGGAAAATCGGTCGATTACCATCAGTTGTCGGCTTCCCTGGAGCAGATCCGCGCCAAGTACGCTAGCGGCCCGGATGCTCCGGTGAAGATCTACGTCATCGGCTTCGCCAAGCTGGCCGGTGACCTGATCGACGGCCTCGAGAAGGTGATGGTCTTCTTCCTGATCGCCGCCGCCATCGCCACCTTCATCATTTACCTCTTCACCCGCTGCGTGCGCAGCACCTCGCTGGTGCTGGCCTGCTCGCTGGTGGCCGTAGTGTGGCAGCTCGGCCTGGTGGTGAGTTTCGGTTACGGGCTCGATCCGTTCTCGATTCTCGTGCCTTTCCTCGTCTTCGCCATCGGCATCAGCCACGGTGCCCAGAAGATGAACGGCATCATGCAGGACGTTGGTCGCGGCACCCACAAGCTGGTGGCCGCCCGCTACACCTTCCGGCGCCTGTTCCTGGCCGGCCTGACGGCGCTGCTGGCCGACGCGGTGGGTTTTGCGGTGCTGACCGTCATCGACATCCCGGTGATTCGCGAACTGGCCCTTACCGCCAGCGTCGGCGTGGCGGTGCTCATCACTACCAACCTGATCCTGCTGCCGGTGCTGCTGTCCTATGTCGGTGTCAGCCCGAAGGCGGCCTCACGCAGTCTTAAAGAAGAAACCGAAGAGATCAAGGGCCGCGGCTTTGGCGTGGTGTGGAGCGCGCTGGATCACTTCACCGAACGTCGCTGGGCCACCATCGCCATTGCCGTCAGCGTGGTGCTGGGGGTGTTCGGCTTCGTGGTCTCCCATGACCTGAAGATCGGTGACCTGGACGCCGGAGCGCCTGAACTGCGGCCGGATTCCCGCTACAACCAGGACAACGCCTTCATTACGGCCAACTACGGCATCTCCAGCGACGTGTTCGCGGTGATGGTGAAGACCCCGCCCGACAGTTGCCGCTCTTTCGAGACGCTGACCGAAGCCGACCGCCTGAGCTGGGAGCTGGCCCAGGTGCCCGGTGTGCAGCGCACCACCTCGCTGGCCGACACTGTGCGCAACTACACTGCCGGCGGCTTCGAGGGCAACCCGAAATGGATCACGGTGAGCGACAACCAGAGCCTGATCGATGCCCAGATCGGCAACGCGATGAGCTGGAACTCGGAGTTCCTGAACACCCAGTGTTCGCTGATTCCGGTGCTCGCCTACCTGTCCGATCACAAGGCTGAAACCCTTGACCGGGTGGTCGAAGCCGCCAGCCAGTTTGCCGCCAAGCACGACACCGCAGACCGCAAGTTCCTGCTCGCGGCCGGCAGTTCCGGCGTCGATGCGGCTACCAACATCGTGGTGCGCGAAGCCAACCGGACCATGCTGCTCTATGTGTATGCATCGGTGATCCTGCTGTGCGCCATCACCTTCCGCAGCTGGCGGGCGGTTGTGGTGGCGGTGCTGCCGCTGGTGCTCACCTCGGTGCTGGCCGAAGCCCTGATGGTCTGGCTCGGTATCGGCGTGAAGGTGGCAACCCTGCCGGTGGTCGCCCTGGGGGTCGGTATCGGTGTGGATTACGCCCTTTACCTGCTCAGCGTCCAGCTGGCCCAGCAGCGCATGGGGTATTCCCTGGGCGAGGCTTACAAGCGCTCGGTGGCCTTCACCGGCAAGGTTGTCGCCCTGGTGGGCGTGACCCTGGCGGCAGGTGTGATCACCTGGGCCTGGTCGCCGATCAAGTTCCAGGCCGACATGGGCATCCTGCTGACCTTCATGTTCCTGTGGAACATGCTCGGTGCGCTGATCCTGATCCCGGCCCTGTCCCACTTCCTGCTGCAAGGTGAAACCACCAGGAAGCACGACATGAGCCCCGCAGAAAAGGCGCTGATGCCCGAGGAAGCGCTGCAGAACTAAATGTTGCAGAGGACACCGGGGCGCTGCGGTCCCCGATTTACCCCGGTGTCCATTTTTTATAAAAAGAAGTTTGATTGTTTTTTAAAAAGCAGCGCCCCGTACTGCATCGTCGTCAAAAGGCGGCAGACGGCGGCGCTCCCGACAGGCAGTGATCGGAGGAGACAAGAACATGGGACGTGTTAGCGGAAAGATTGCCCTTATTACGGGCGGCGCCTCGGGGCTCGGCCGGGCCGATGCCCTGGCGCTGGCCCGCGAAGGTGCGCGGGTTGTCATTACCGATGTGAGCGAAGAAGCCGGCCGGGCCCTCGCCAAGGACATCGACGGCGAGTTTGTCCGTCATGACGTGCGCAGCGAGGACGACTGGCACAAGGCCATCGCCCATACGCTGGCGCGCTTCGGCAAGCTCGACATTCTGGTCAACAACGCCGGCATCGTGGTGCCCGGCGACATCGAGACGGCGACGCTGGAACAGTACCGCCTGCTCAACGCCATCCACGCCGAGGGCAGTTTCCTCGGCTGCAAGTACGGCATCGAGGCGATGAAGGCCAACCCCGGCAGCACCGGCTCGATCATCAACATTTCGTCCCTGTCGGCGATCCGCGGCTTTCCGGGCGTCATCACCTACGCCGCCGCCAAGGGCGCGATCCTGGCGATGACCACCACCATCGCCGCTCACTTCCGCGAGAAGGGCTACGCGATGCGCTGCAACGCGATCCTCCCCGGCATGATCAACACGCCGCTGCTGGCCGCCGTCGGTGCCGACACGCTGCCCGGTCTCGGCCAGCCGGACGACATTGCCAACACGGTGCTCTTCCTGGCTTCCGACGAATCCCGTCACGTGAGTGGCGCACACATCGTTGTCGACAACGCATCTTCAATCATCGGCGGGGGGGCTTGAGCATGAGCGCAGGCAAGAAACTCGAAGGCAAGGTCGCCGTCGTACTCGGCGCGGCCGGTCAGGACAACATGGGCCAGGTCATTGCCCGCCGCTTCACCGATGAAGGTGCCCGTGTGGTGGTGGCAGGTCGCAAGCTGAACGAGCTGGAACGCTTCGCCAAGACCATCGGCGGTGCCGCTTTCCAGTGCGACATCACGAAAAAGGAAGACGTGGAAGCCTTGTTCGCTTTTGCGAAGGACTGGGGCGGCCATGTCGAGATTGCGGTCAACGCCACCGGCTGGGGCCTGCTCAAGGGCTTCACCGAAACCACCGTGGAAGAGATCGACCAGATCACCGATCTGCAGTTCAAGGGACCGTTCTACTTCTGCCAGGCGGCGGTGGACACCCTCGGCAAGGGCGGCTCGATCATCCAGATCAGCTCGGCGACGGCCACCATCATGCTCAACGACCACGCCGCCTACATGGGCACCAAGGCCGGCACCGACCACGTGATCCGCTGTGTGGCGCATGAGTTTGGCGAGCGCGGCATCCGCGCCAACTCGATCTCGCCGGGCCTCACCGAAACCCCGATGACGGCCGGCGCCAAGGACGTGCCGGGGCTCTTCGACAGCTTCCTGTCGGGCTACCCGCTGGGACGTATCGGCACCAAAGACGACATCGCTGCCGCCGCCGTGTGGCTGGCCAGCGACGAATGCTTCATGACCGGCCAGAACCTGCAGGTGAATGGTGGCCTGACCCTGCGCCGCAACCCGACCCGCGAAGAAATCCAGGCGGCCGTCGTTTCGGCCACCGGCCAGGCCTGAGGAGAGACACGCCATGAGCAATCCGCAAGCCCTCATTGCACGCCTCGGCACCGTCATGCAACTGGCTTTCGTGCCGGAAGACGTGGAAGGCGCCCTGCGTTACTGGACCGAAACCATGGGTGTCGGTCCGTTCTTCAAGCTCTCCAACATCGTTGTCGATGCCGCCAAGTACAAAGGCGAGCCGGCCCATATCGACTTCTCGGTTTACATCGCCTACTGGGGCGACATGCAGGTCGAGATCATCGAGCAGCACAACGACGCGCCCTCCATCTACAAGAGCTGGCGTGGTGAAGGCCGTGAAGGTCTGCACCACATCTGCATCGTGGTGGAAGACATGGCCGAGGCGCGGGCCATCAGCCTCGAAGCCGGGGCCAGGGTGATGCAGGAAATCTGGCTGCCCGGCGGCGGCGAGGCGATCTACATCGATGCGGGCGGCGGCCCGGGCAGCCTGATCGAGATGATCTGCTTCCCGAAGGAGAGCTACGCCTTTTTCGACCTGATGCGCGATGCAGCCCGCGACTGGGACGGCAGCGAGCCCGTCCGGGCGGTGGGCTGAGGAGGCCGGCATGAGCGACGACTCCCAAGCCAGGCCCGGCCGCATCGACTGCGTGCTGGTCGCCGCCGGCAAGTTCCATGACATCGATTTTGCCCGCCTCGAGCTGCTCAAGCTGCTGAGCGAGGACGAGCGCATCCGCGTGCGGGTCTTCGAGGACTATTCCAACCTGGAAGCCATCCGCAAGGCGGCCTTCCTGGTCACCTACACCTGCGACGTGATCCCCAGCCTCGACGAGCAGGAAGCCCTGCGCGCCTGGGTGGCCGGCGGCGGGCGCTGGTATGCGCTGCACGGCACCGCGTCGATCCTGCGCTTCCTCGACAACGGGCTGGTCGATTCGCCGGCCCTGGCGCCGCACCTGATGGAAACCCTCGGCAGCCAGTTCATTGCCCACCCGCCCATCGGCCCCTACCGGGTCGAGGTGGCCAAGCCGCAGCACCCACTGGTGGCCGGCATCGAGCCCTTCGAAGTGGTGGACGAGCTTTACCTGTCGGACATCCACGCCCAGCTTGAAGTGCTGCTCGACACCGAGTTCGAAGGCGAGGGCACCGGCTTTGCGCGCAGCACCTGGCAGCGTGCCCGTCACCCGGTGCTCTACCTGCGCCCCATTGGCCAGGGCTCCGTGCTTTACCTGACCCTCGGCCACTGCCGCGGCCATTACGACATGCAGCCCTTCATGGACTACTGGCCCGAGAAGCAGACCTGTGCCTGGGATCTGCCGGTGTTCTACGAACTGCTCCGACGCGGCATCAGCTGGGGCAAGGCAGCAAAAGATCAATGACAAACCTGTGGGTCGGACTTTAGTCCGACAAACCCTGCGTCAGCCCTTGGTGCCGGACGGAAGTCCGACCCACGGGAATGCCGCCGGAATCATCCTCACACATACAAGGAAGAGACAAAATGGAACTCGGACTGCGCGGTAAAAAAGTCATCATCAACGGCGGCAGCCGCGGCATCGGCAAGGCGGCCCTCGAAATCTACGCGGCCGAAGGTTGTGACATCGCCTTCTTCTCGCGCGACCAGGCCCGTGTGGACGCCACCGTCGCCGAGCTCAAGCAGCACGGCGTCAAGGTTTTCGGCGACGCCTTCGACATGAACGATTCGGCTGCCTACCAGGCCTGGCTGCTGTCCGCCGCCGAGCGTCTGGGCGGTTGCGACATCTTCATCCACAACGCCAGCTCGTCCGGCGCCCAGGGCACGATGGACTGGGACCTGACCTTCCGCCTCGACATGATGGGCGCGGTCAATGGCTGCCAGATCCTCGAACCCTTCCTCGAAAAGTCCGGCACCGGCTCGGTGATCCTGATGTCCAGCACCGCCGCGGTCGAAACCTTCATCTACCCGCAGGCTTTCAACGCCATCAAGGCGGCCATCATCACCTACGGCAAGCAGCTCTCCCAGCTGTGGGCAGCCAAGCAGGTCCGCGTCAACATGATCTGCCCGGGCCCCGTTGCCTACCCGGGCGGCAACTGGTCGATGATCAAGGAAGCCATGCCCGAGCTGTACGACAAGACCCTCGCCGACATGCCCCTTGGCCGCTTTGGCGCGCCGGACGACGTGGCCCGCTCGATGGTCTTCCTGTCCAGCCCGGCAGCGTCCTACATCACCGGCACCAACCTGATCATCGACGGCGGCTACACCAAGCGCGTCCAGTTCTGAGCGCCGGCTGAAGGCACACGGGAGATCCGCATGAAGCTGTACAACTCGATCGGGCCCAATCCGCGCCTGGTAAAGATGTTCGCCGCCGAAAAGGGCTTGAAGCTTGAGCTCGTCGAAGTGGACATCATCGGTGGCGAAAGCCGTCAGCCGGCCTATCTGGCGATCAACCCGACCGGCACCACGCCGGTGCTGGCGCCCGACGGTGGCCGGCCGATCGCCGAAACCACCGCCATCTGCGAATACCTGGAAGAGCTGCAGGCCTCGCCGCCGCTGATCGGTGCCACGCCGGCCGCCCGGGCCGAGGCGCGCATGTGGTGGCGTCGGGTGGACCTGCTGGTTGTACAGCCGATGACTGCGGGCTTCCGGGGTGCCGAAGGCCTGCCCCTGTTCCAGGACCGGGTGGTGTGCCTGCCCCAGGCGGCCGATGACCTGAAGCGCACCGCGCAGCAGGGCCTGGCCTGGCTGGAAGCGCAAATCGGCGACAAGCCGTATATTGCCGGCGACGCCCTCACGGTGGCCGACCTCCTGCTGTTCTGCTTCGTGGAGTTCGGCGAAAAGGTGGGGCAGGGGCTCGATCCCGCCCATGTCCGCCTCGCTGCCTGGCGTGAGCGCATGGCCGCGCGGCCGAGTGCTGCGTTGCCCTGGCTCTGAACCCTCGTCCAACGATCCTTGCCGAAAGAAAAGGCCGCATATGCACCAGATTACCGTCCATCACGATTTCGACACCTCCACCGACGTGCTGTGGGATTTGCTGTCCGACTTTGCCCACATCGAGCGCTGGTGGCCGAAGGACATCCCCGCCGTGCAGATCGAGCGGGTCGACCTGGAAGGGGAGGGCATCGGCCTGATCCGCCACATCTACAACAAGGGCTTTGCCGCCCCGGTCAGCGAGCGGCTGGATTTCCAGGATCCGGAAGCCCTCACTTACAAGCTGTCGATCGTCGGCCAGCGTCCGGCCGGGCTTACCGCCTATCAGGCCACCGGCCACATCGAAGCCCTTGCCGGCGGGCGCTGCCGTCTCAATTACAAGGGCGAGTTCAGTACCGAGTCCGGCCAGCCCGGGGAAGCCGAGGCCTTCCTGCGCATGGCCTACGAACTGATGTTCACCGGGCTTGCCGCCGCGACGGCCCGCTGAGCGGCAGGGTGGATCGTTCCGCCCGCCGCGCGTAATCAACGTCTGCGGGCGAATGACTTCGCCCCTTACCGCAAGGACAAGAGCATGACCATGAAAGCCGTCCGCTTCACCGTTCCCGGCGCTCCGCCCATCGTCGAAAACGTGCCGATTCCCCAGCCCGGCCCCGGCCAGGTGGTGGTCAAGATCGGTGGCGCCGGGGTGTGTCACTCCGATCTGCATGTGCTGGATCATGGGGCGCCGGGTTTTCATGGCCCCTTCACCCTTGGCCATGAGAACGCCGGCTGGGTGGCTTCGCTCGGCGCCGGCGTGACGGGCTGGAAGCTTGGCGATCCGGTCGCGGTGTATGGCTTCTGGGGCTGTGGCCACTGCCACGCCTGTCTGTTGTCGATGGAAAGCTACTGCGAGAATGCCGAGCACCTCTCCAACAACGGGGGCGGCATCGGCACCGACGGCGGCATGGCCGAATACATGCTGGTGCCCTCGCCGCGTCTGCTGGTGCCGCTGGGCTCCCTCGCCCCGCGCGACGCCGCCCCGCTGACCGATGCGGCGCTGACGCCCTATCACGCCATCAAGCGCGGCCTGCATCTGCTCACGCCGGATGCCACAGCGGTGGTGATCGGTGTCGGCGGCCTCGGCCACATGGCCGTGCAACTGCTGCGCGTGTTGTGCGGCGCACGGGTGGTGGCGGTGGATCTGGACGATCGCAAGCTGGATCACGCCAGGCAGCTGGGTGCCGACCTGGTGGTCAATTCCCGCAACGCGGCCGAAGCCGCCGAGACCATCAACGCCTTCACCGGCCGCCGCAAGGCCGCGATGGTGCTGGATTTCGTCGGCATTCAGCCGACCCTCGATCTGGCCGTGCAACTGGTTGGTCGCAACAGCCAGCTGACCGTGGTTGGCGTCGGTGGTGGCACCATCCCGCTGACCCAGTGGACCCTGCCCTTCGGCTGCTCCGTGAGCACGCCCCTGTGGGGCTCGCGTGCCGAGCTGATGGAAGTCATCGCCCTGGCCGAGAGCGGCCGCATCCATGTGGATACCCATTACTTCGGTTTTGAACAGGGGCCGCAAGTGTTGCAGGATCTGCGTGACGGCAAGGTGATGGGGCGCGGTGTGCTGGTTCCGGAACTCCTCTGAGCTGACCCGCAATCCGAAAAGGAAAAACACCCATGCTCCGCAAACTCATCTCCACCGGGGCCCTGCTGTCGGTCCTGCTGACGCCTACGGTCTTTGCCGCCGGTGCGCCGGACGACGCCCCGCGTGCCCAGGCCCTGCTGACCAAGGCCGTCGCCTATTACAAGGACAAGAAGGACGTGGCCCTCGGCACCTTCAGCCGTCAGGGTGAGTTCATCAACGGCAACCTCTATGTGTATGTGCTCGACGCCAAGGGCACCATGCTGGCCAGCGGCGGTTCGTCGTCGGTGTACATCGATCGCAACGTGGCCGACCTGAAGGATGCCGCCGGCAAGCCCTTCTTCCGCGAAATGCTCGACACCGCCAAGACCAAGGGTGCCGGCTCGGTGGAATACCGCTGGCTCAACCGCAGGGACAACAAGGTCGAGCGCAAGGTGGCCTACTTCGAGCAGGTGGACGACCGTATCATTGCTGTCGGCTATTACCTGCCCCACGGTTCGGCCAAGCAGGCCAAGTCGCTGCTCGACCGGGCGGCTGCGGCGGTGAAGGAGGACTCGTCCAGGGCCCTGGCCGCCTTCAACGACCTCAACGGCAACTTCATCGAGGACGACCTCTACGTCTTCGTGATCGGTCTCGACGATGCCCGCTTCCGTGCCCACGGCGCCCTCCCGCGCCTGATCGGCAGCAATGCGCTGGCCCTGCGCGATGCCAACGGCAAGGAATTCATCCGCGACATGCTGAACCGGGTGAAGGACAAGGAGCAGGCCGAGATCGACTACGCCTGGCGCAACACCGTGACCAACCAGGTCGAAACCAAGCACACCTTCCTGCGCAAGGTGGGCAACAACCTGATTGGTGTCGGCCACTACACGAACTGAGCGTGTCCGGCCTGGAGGTGGCGTACGTCGCCGGGCCGGGTTTGCAGGCTGATTGACGGCATCTTCCTGGCGGAAGGCTTGCTGGAGCGACATTGCGCAATGTTGCGCAATGTCTTGTTTTCTTCTTTTTCAAGATCATGACTGCCGCCGCCATGCGCTTATACTTGCCGCAGGGCAATTCGTTCAGCGCACCTGTGGCCGTCGAAGGGGCACCCGGTGTGGATCTGATCGCTTGCTACTGGACCCTTGCCGGTGCCTACGTGTTTGGCGAGGACGACCATAGCCCGTGGCGTTTTCGCGAGCGGGCCGAGGCGGCGGGGCGGGCCGGCTACACCGGTTTCGGCTTCAAGCAGGCCGACCTGCGCCAGATCCTTGCGCACCACAGCTGTGCCGAGGTGCGCCACATCCTGGCCGACAACGGATTGCGTCATGTGGAACTGGAAGCCCTCTTCGACTGGTGCGCCGACGGCGAGGCGCGCCGGCGCTCCGACGCCGACCGCCACCTGCTGCTGGCCACGGCGGCCGAACTGGGCGCCCACCGCATCAAGGCTGCCGGTGATTTCGGCGGCGCCAACTGGCCGGTCGAGCACATGCACAACGCCTTCCAGGTGCTGGCCCGTCAGGCCCGTGACGTGGGCAGCACCTTCACGCTGGAACCCATCGCCTTCTCCAATATTCCCGACCTCGACACCGCGCTGGCGATCATCGGCAACAGCGCCGGCAAGGGCGGCGGGCTGATGCTCGACAGCTGGCACGTGACTCGCGGCCGCATGTCGCTGGCGCAGATCGCCGCGTTGCCGCCCGGCACCATCGGCGGCGCCGAACTGGACGACGGTACGCTGGAAACCGTCGGCTCGCCCATCGCCGACACCCTCGACCGGCGACGCCTGTGCGGCGAAGGCGAGTTCGACCTGCCGGCCTTCATTGCGGCCGTCCAGGCCAGCGGCTACAACGGTCCATGGGGCGTCGAGATCATCTCGGCCGCCCAACGCGCGCTGCCACTGACGGCTGCGGCAACGCGATCCTTCGACACAACGGCAAGACTGTTTGCCGGCACCCCGCTGTCGGATTAAACATCAACCCTGCAAGGATGAAAAAACATGCGTTTTGACAACAAGACGGTCTTGATGACGGGCGCCGCCTCTGGTCTGGGGCGGGCTACGGCGATTCAACTGGCAAAGGAAGGCGCGCGGCTTTCACTCGTCGATGTAAATAGCGCAGCGCTCGAAGAAACAAGGCAAATCGTTTTGCAGTACGCGCCCCAGGCGGAAGTGTTCCTGATGACTGCCGATGTGGCTGACGAAAAGGCCGTACAGGACTACGTCAATCAAACGGTGGAAAAATACGGAGCCATCGATGGTTTCTTCAATAACGCGGGAGTTGAAGGCAAGCAGAGTCCCACGGCCGATTACAGCACCGAGGAATTCCAGAGGGTGCTCAGCATCAACCTGAATGGCGTGTTCTACGGCTTGAAATACGTTCTCGGCGTCATGCAGAAGCAGGGCCATGGATCCATCGTCAATATGGCCTCCGTTGGCGGCATCCGGGGCGTTGGCAATCAGTCGGGTTATTCGGCGAGCAAGCACGGCGTGGTCGGACTGACCCGCAATTCCGGCATTGAATACGGGCAGTACGGCATACGCGTCAATGCCGTCGCCCCCGGGGCGATCATGACCGCGATGGTCGAAGGTTCATTGAAGCAAATGGGCGGCGACAAGTGGGAAGAGATTGGCCGGGAGTTCGTCAGCGTCAATCCGATGAAGCGTTTCGGCAAACCCGTCGAAGTCGCCTACCTGGTGGCCTTCCTGTTGTCCGACCAGGCCGAGTTCATCAACGCGACGCTTATTCCGATCGATGGCGGGCAGTCGTACAAGTATTGATCGGACGGGATGATCCGTCGCACCTTCACGTCATAAAGCCGGGCACCCCTGCCACAGAATGATTTTTTCATATGAAAAAATCATTCTGTGGTGTGACGCAATCATTGCGACACACCACAGAATGCCTGCGACGCATGTCACGACGCCCGGGGGACGTGACGCAAGGCCCAGGTGGTGTGACTCCATGCCCGGGTGGTATGTCGCAATGGCTGCGTCACGTGACAAAATTATTCCGTGGTGTGATACAGCCATTTTCCATATGAAAAAATGATTTTGTGGGCTGACGCAATGATCGGGGGAGAGGCTTTATGTGGGGCGGGCGACTTCGGCGGACGGAGTCGTCCGCTGCGCCGAGCAGGCCGCCTGTGTCCAGTGACGCTGTTGGCTGTGAATTGAGCCAGAACAGGGCAGGCGTGCGTCGGGGAGGCTAAAGTCGGGACCAGTCATGACGCCCATTCGCCTGCGCCTCCGCTTGCTGCCTCGCTTCCTTCGGGTAGCATCTCCTGTCTGTCCGGGCAGGGGCCCGGCGTGAATTGAGGAGACGGTGATGCTGGCAGGCAAGACGGCTTTGGTAACGGGTTCGACTTCGGGGATCGGGCTGGCGGTGGCGCAGGCGCTGGCCAGGGCCGGTGCGAAGGTGATGCTCAACGGCTCGCGTCCGGCGGCCGATGCCGAAGCGCTGCGGGTCGAGCTGTCGGCAGAGGCCGGCGTCGAAGTCGGCTACACCCAGGCCAATCTGGCCGAACCGGCCTCTGCGCGGGCACTGGTGGAAGCGACGATCGCGGCCTTCGGCAGCGTGGACATCCTGATCAACAACGCCGGCATCCAGCATGTGGCGGCGGTGGATGCCTTCCCGGATCACACCTGGGACCTGCTCATGGCCATCAATGTGTCGGCGGTGTTCCACACCACCAAGGCGGCGCTGCCGTCGATGAAGGCGAAGGGCTGGGGGCGCATCGTCAATATCGCTTCGGCCCATGGCGTGGTCGCCTCGCCCTTCAAGGCGCCGTACACGGCCAGCAAGCACGCGGTGGTGGGCTTCTCGAAGGCGGTGGCGCTGGAAGTGGCGGAGCAGGGCATTACCTGCAACGCCCTGTGCCCCGGCTACGTACGCACGCCGCTGATCGAAAAGCAGGTGGTGGATCAGGCCAAGGTGCACAACATGCCGGAAGACCGGGTGATCCGCGAGGTGATCCTCGCCGCCCAGCCCACCAGGCAGTTCGTCGAGGCCGACGAGGTGGCGGCGTTTGCGGTGTTCCTGTGTTCCGACGCGGCCAGGGCGGTCACCGGTTCGGTGCAATTGATCGACGGGGGCTGGACCGCGAGGTAGCCCCTTCAAGGAAAGACAGACATGGAAGAGTTCATCGGCGGCTTGTGGCATCGCTTCATCACTCGCGCGGCAACGCGCAGCTATCCGCAGGCGGTGGTGCGGCTGGCCGACATGGAGCGCACCGCCGGCATTCTCTTCCGTGCGCTGGGGGGCGACCCCGGTCTGCGCGTGGCCCCGGCGGCCGAGGTGGAGCACGGCGCCCGTCGCAACTGGCTGGCGCGTCTCGCCCATACTGGCGAAAAAACTGCCCACGCGGCGCGGGACGACGAAACCCTGCGCCTGCCGGCCGAAATCACCCTGTTTCCCGAACGCAGCCTGAACCGCGACCTCTACCTGTGGCTGATCGCCCAGGGCGCGGCACTGGATGTCGATCAGGCGCTGGCCGACAACTGGATCGTCGCCAACCAGACCGCCAGCGCGGCCACGCTGGCCGCCTTTCCGGGCTTCGCCACGCGTTACCGCCGCCTGGTGGACGCGGTGCTCGCCGAGCGTCCCGACCCGGCCAAGCTCCCCGCCGACGAGGCCGCCGCCGAACGGGCGATTCGCCAGGCCCTGCTCGCACCGGGCAGTGTCGGCAGCCTGCCCGCCGCCCGCAAGCCGCCCACGCCGGTGGCCCTGTGGCTGTACCCGGCGCCGGTGTCCATCGACCGTCGCCAGTCGCCGGCCAACCCGACCCCTGCCGAGAGTCGCGATGGCGGGAGCAAGACCAGCGACGCCACCGAGCGCCGCCGTCAGGCCCAGCGCGAAGACATGCCGGACGGCAAGAACGGGCTGATCCTGCCCTTCCGGGCCGAGAGCCTGCTGTCCTTCGCCGACTTCGTGAAGGTGAACCGCGCCCACGACGAGGACACGGACGACGATCCGGCCAAGGCGGCCGGCGAGATGGACACCATCTCGGTGGCCCAGGACGGCCACGACACCTCGTCCAAGGTGCGTTTCGACCTCGATCTGCCCTCTGCCGCCCATGACGACTTTCCGCTGCAAAGCGGCATCCTGCTGCCCGAATGGGACTGGAAGAAACAGACGCTCAAGCGCGACATGTGCAGTGTGACCGTGCTCGATGCTCGTGACGCCGAACCGGGCCCGCTGCCTTCGCGGCTGGTGCGCCCGGCGCGCAGCCTGCGGCGCCAGCTGGAGGCCCTGACGCCGGCCCGGCGCTGGATAAAGAATCAGCCCGAAGGCACCGAGCTCGACATCGACGCCTGCGTGCGCGCCTTCGCCGACCGGCGCACTGGCCACTCGGTGGGCAACAGCGGCGGCTACCAGTCCTGCGAGCGGCGCGAGCGCGACCTGTGCTGTCTGGTGCTGGCCGACCTGTCGCTGTCCACCGACACCTGGGTGAGCGACGATCAGCGTGTCATCGACGTGATCCGCGACAGCCTGTGGCTGTTCTCCGAGGCGCTGGGCGCCACCGGCGATCCCTTCGGCATCTACGGTTTCTCGTCACGCCGGCGCGAACACATCCGCATCCATCGCATCAAGGATTTCGACGAGAAGATCGACGACCGCATCCGCGGCCGTATCGGCGCGCTCAAGCCCGGCTTCTACACGCGCATGGGCGCGGCCATCCGCTACGCCACGACGATTCTCGCCAAGCGGCCGGAAGCCTTGCGCCTGTTGATGATCTTGTCCGACGGCAAGCCCAACGACGTGGATCATTACGAAGGCCGCTACGGCATCGAAGACACCCGCATGAGCCTCAACGCGGCGCGCCAGGAGGGCGTGCGGCCGTTTTGCGTGACCATCGACAAGGAAGGCCAGGGTTACCTGCCGCACCTTTTTGGGCCGGCTGGCTACACTATTTTGCGTAACCCGGCCGAACTGCCGGCGCGTCTGCCCAGGCTTTACGCCCAGCTCACGGCGGGCTGAGCGGGCCAAGCAGAATACCGGCCACGCTGCGCGACAGCTGGCGGGCCGGATCGGCAGCGGGGCGCCCGAGCAGGTAGCCCTGGGCGCAGTCGCAGCCCAGCGCCCGCAGGGTCGCCAGCTCGCGCGAATCCTCCACGCCTTCAGCCACTACCTGCACCCCGAGGGTGCCCGCCTGGCGCACGAAAGCCGCCACGGCCTGCTGGTGGTGAGCGTCGCTGTGAATCTGGCGGATGTGGGCCGGGGCGAGTTTGACGAAGTCGGGTTGCGGTGCCGTGCCGTCGGCCCCAAGGGCGTCGAAGGCCAGCCCGAAGCCCTGTGCGACGAGGCTCCGGAGCGCCGCGTCGAGTCCGTCGGCGGCGTCTTCGCCGTGGTGGATGTGCTCGATGACCAGCCGTTCGGGGGGCAGCCCGGCATCTTTTACCATTTCCTGCAGCTCGGCCGCCGTGGCCGGGTCGACGATCATCGCCGCGCTCAGGTTGATGAAGAGCCGCCCGGGCAGACGCGCGGCCACGAAGGTGGCCAGTGCTCGGCGGCAGGCGAGGCGTTCCAGCACGAGCCCCAGGCCGGCATCGCGGGCCACCCGCAGCAATTGTTCCGGGGTGTGGAGCGGTGAGTCTGCAGGTCCGCGCATCAGGGTTTCGTAGCCCAGCACGTCCCGGCGGTGCAGGTCGAAGATCGGCTGGAAGACGAAGTCGAGCGCCTCATCGGCAATCAGGGTGCGGAGGTGGGCTATGAGGCCGCTGAGATACATGGCGGAAGGCGGGCGCAAGCCGATAGGGTAATACCGCCATTGTCGACAGCCTGTCACGCAAATTGCATGAAGCTTTTGTGAAGCTTGATGATTTTTGGGGCCGGCTAGACCAGTTCTGCCGCTTTCAGCTCGGCCTTGAGATAGGCATACAGTATCGGCGCGATGGCCACGCCGCCAAAGCCGAACAGCGCTTCCATGAACACCATCGAGAGCAGGATTTCCCAGGCTTTGGCGTTGATCTCGCCGCCGACGATGCGCGCGTTGAGGAAATACTCGGCTTTGTGCAGCAGCACCAGAAAGACCAGCGAGGCTGCCGCTGCCAACGGCGACACCGACAGGCTGATGAGCACGATGATGGTGTTCGAAATCAGGTTGCCGACCACCGGCAGCAGCCCCACCAGTGCGGTGATCAGCACCATGGTCTTGCCGAAGGGCAGGTGAATGCCCAGCAGCGGCAGCAAAATCAGGATGTAGATGCCCGTCAGGCTTGCGTTGATGAGGGAAATCTTGCCCTGGGCCACAAATACGCTGTGGAAAGATGCGTAAAAGCGGTGAATGCGCGCCATCAGGGCTTCTGCCAGGGGCTTGCGACTGCCGGGCGAGGCCACTTCCTGCACTGCCAGCATCGCCCCGAGAATCATGCCGATGAGGATGTGGGCCAGCGCCACGCCGGCCTCCTTGCCGAGCAGGCGCAGTTCGGGGGCGTGGTCACGCAGCCAGTGCACTGCCTCGGCCTTCAGCTCCGGGCCGTTGCTGGGCAGGCTGCTCGGCAGCCAGGGTGGCAGCACGGCATTGGCGCTTTCGATGGTTTCGGCAATCTTTACCCACATGGCTTCCACGCCGCCGCCCCGATGCAGCATCGAGACGATCCACAGGCCGCATCCGGATACGCAGGCCACCACCAGCACCGCCAGCCCGGCGGTTGCCAGCAGTTTGCCGCGCTGCCCGGCAAAGGATTTGCCGACCAGCGGCTGGGCGAGATGCACCAGCATGTAAACCAGCATGGCGGCGAACAGCCCGTGCAGCAGGTGCAGGCTCAACACCGCCAGAATGCCGGCGGCGGCGAGCAGGTAAGAGCTGCCAGTGACCCAATCTTTACGGCTGAACATCGACGACCCCGTTACTGTGCGTGGGCCGCAAGGGTATCCGCATTCCGCTTGTGGGCGCGTCTCAGAGCGAATATCCGGCGACGGCCACCGCATGACAGGCCGTTCCGGCCATCACGAACAGGTGCCAGATGAAATGCCCGAAACGCACGCGGGCATCGGTCAGGAAGAAGATCACCCCGGCCGTGTAGGCGAGTCCGCCAGCCAGCAGCCACAGCAGGCCCGGTGAAGGCATGCGGGCGATCAGCGGGACGGCGGCGGCCACCACCAGCCAGCCCATCAGCAGGTACAGTCCGGTGGACCACAAGGGGTGGCTCAGGCGGTCCAGCATCTTGAGGGTGATGCCGATGCCGGCCAGACCCCACACCACGCCGAACAGGCTCCAGCCCCATGCGCCGTTGAGCACGCCGAGGGCGAAGGGGGTGTAGCTGCCGGCGATGAAGAGGTAGATCGCGCCGTGGTCGAGCTTGCCGCAGATCGCCTTGGCGCGGCTGTCGGGCAGGGCGTGATAGAGGGCGGATGCGAAGTAGAGCAGGACCATCGTCACCGCGAAGACGATGCTGCCGACCACGGCGATGGTCGGCCCGCGCTCGGCGATGCTGCCGATCAGAAAGGGCATGAAGGCCAGCGCCAGCACGCAGCCGAGGCCGTGGCTGACGCTGTTGGCGATCTCCTCGGCCCGGCTCTGGGCGCGGGCGTTCATGATTACGGCTTGCCGCGCATGCCACCACGACGAGTGCCGCGGTGCGAGTCGTCGAAGATCTTCCTTTGTTCCGGCGTCAGCACGGCGTAGAACTCCTTGAGCACGGCGATATGGCTGGTCATCGCGGCTTCATGGGTCTTCATGCGTTCGAGCATCTTGTCTGCGCGTTCCGGGGTGGTCAGCTTGGCCCAGTCTTCGGCCTTGCCGGGTTCCGGCTTGTGCATGGGATGTTCGGAGTCGACGAGCTTCTTCCAGGCCACTTCCTGCTCGGCGGTCAGCTTGAGGGCGTCGTGGACCTTTTTGTGGTGCTGCTCCATGCGCTCGGCGCGGTGTTCGCGATAGCCGCCCGCGCCACCCATCGGCCCACAGGGGGCGTCGGCAAAGGCGGGAATGGTCACGGCCCCGAGGGTCGAGGCGACAAGGAGGGATTGGAGCAGATGGCGGGGACGGATCATGGCGATGTTCCTTCTGTTGAAAAGCGGCGGATTGGCTGGCACACAAAGCATGTAACGCAGTATGGCCCTGCAATGACTACAGCCTGAACCCCGCAGATGAAACAAAACGTACGCTGCCACACATAAGCCGGACTAGCCCATTACGCCATCCCACAGCAGCTTCACGCCCGACAGCCCCAGCCCTGCGGTAGCGAACAGGTAGAACGGCCGCTCGGGAATCCGTGCCAGCAGGTGCCTTCCCAGCCCCACGCCGACCGGTACCAGCGGCAGCAGCATCGCCGACATGATCAGGGTGTCGCGGGTAAACAGGCCGAGGCCGACGTAGAACGGCAGCTTGGCCAGGTTGATGACAGCGAAGAAGAACACCGAGGTGGCGACGAAGGTTTCCCGCGGCTGGCGGCGGGACAGCAGATAGACCATGACCGGTGGTCCGCCGGCGTGGGCGAGGGTGCTGGTGATGCCGGATCCGACGCCGCACAACCAGGCGAAGTGGCGGGGCGGCGGTCCGCTGGCGGCGCTGCCCGGCTTGCCCGTGCGGAGCAGGCGATCGAGGGCGAAGGTCACCGCAATGGCCCCGACCGCGCCCTTCACCATGCGCTCCGACATCACGCCGAAGGCCAGCGTACCGACGGCGATGCCCACCAGCGCGGCAGGGAGCAGCAGTTTCAGGTCGGTCCAGTCAGCCTTGCCGCGCCAGGCGCGGATGCCGAACAGGTCGATGGCGATGAGAATGGGCAGCATCACCGCCAAGGCTTCCCGGGGCGACAGCCATAGGGCCATGAATGGTATGGCCAGCCCGCCCAGCGCGCCACCGAAGCCGGATTTGGCGATGCCGGTGAACAGGATCGCAAAGGCCGTGACGATCCAGCCGGTGGTGGTCATTTCCATGGTTTTTTCCTGGGGTGGCGCCTGATGGTAAGGGCTTCTGGCCCATAAAGCGGCTTTCTTTGACAGAAACGATGACTTAGGGCGGTACCTCGGTTGACAATGCGCCTTCTTTGACAAGGTGGATGTTCATCCCCCGCCTGTGCAGTAAGCCCAATACCTGGATCAATGAAAGTGCTAGCGATTCCCTGCCCGGTGGTTGGCCGAAACCTCTGTATTGCTATTGCCTACCTGGTGCTTGGCGGTCTAGGCCTGGTTTTCGCCATTTCACCGGGCTACGCCAGTCCGATTTTTCCGGCGGCTGGCCTGGCTCTGGCGGTAGCGCTGTGTTTTGGGCGCGGTGCCCTGCCGGGGATCTGGTTCGGCTCGATAGCGGTGAATCTTGGTCTGGCCATCTTCCAGGAGCGCCTGTCGCCGGACACGGCCATCGTGGCCGCCTGCATTGCCAGCGGGGCCACCGCCCAGGCGTGGATCGGCCAGGCGCTGGTCCGGCGTTGGCAGGGGCCGGCCTGGCAAAGGCTCGAACACGAGCGCGCCGTCGTACTCTTTCTGTTGATCGGTGGCCCGCTGGCCTGTCTGGTGTCGGCGACGATGGGCATCACTGCCCTCTATTTCATGCGCGTTATCGAGCAGACCGTGCTGCCCTTTGCGTGGTGGAACTGGTTTGTTGGCGATACCCTCGGCGTTCTTACCTTTGCGCCGTTGACCCTGTGCTTTCTGCTCCGTACCGATACGCTGTGGCGTTCACGGCTGCGCCAGGTGGCCTTGCCCATGGCCCTGACCCTGCTGTTCGTCGGTGTTGCCATCTACACCACGGCGAACTGGGAGCAGAATACCCAGCAAGCGCGCCTGGCCAAGGATGCAGAGTCCCTCCAGAAGCGCATTGGCGATCGCCTGCTGATACACCAGGAGGCACTTTCCGCCCTGCGCCGCGTGCTGGAGGTCGATCCCGACATCACACCGGAGCAATTCGAGCGTTTCACCCTGTCCACGCTGGTGGATAACCCGGAAATCTCCGCCCTCAGCTTCAATGCCTACGTGCCGGATGCCGGTCGGCC
This sequence comes from Zoogloea oleivorans, assembly GCF_008107625.1. Classification (GTDB taxonomy): domain Bacteria; phylum Pseudomonadota; class Gammaproteobacteria; order Burkholderiales; family Rhodocyclaceae; genus Zoogloea; species Zoogloea oleivorans. The sequence continues at coordinate 20,754 of NZ_SDKK01000026.1, read as the reverse complement.
CCGCTTTGAACGGGAGATGGCCAGGCGCCTGGCACAGCCCGGCTTCCGCATCTCCGAGCGGGACCACGAGGGCCGGCTCATCACGGTCAGCCGACGGGATATTTACGTGCCGGTCAGCTACATCGTGCCGCGCCCGGGCAATCAACCGGCTTTGGGCTTCGACATCAATTCGGAGCCCCTGCGCCGGGACGCCCTCAGCCGTGCTGCTGCCGGTAGCGGTATCGTTGTGACCTCTCCCCTGCGCCTGGTCCAGGACAACCGGGATCGCATCGCCGTGCTGCTGCTGTCCCCGGTGCATGGCGCCAGCGCCACCTCCGGCCCCGACTCCCGGCTGCTCGGTTTTGCGGTGGCGGTCGTCAAGCTCGATCAGCTGATCGAGGTGGCCACCCACAACTTTCTGCCCGCCGGCCTCACCCTGCGCCTGACCGATCCGGGTAGTCGCAGCGATACGCAGGGTTTCGATGGCACGCCGCCGGATGCCTCTGCGTCACGCGCCGTCTGGCGCGGGCCGTTCAAGATTGCCGATCGCGAGTGGGAACTGACGGTTTCGGCCAGCGACCACTATCTTGAGCAGAGCCGGCCGTGGGTTGCCTGGGCCGTCGGGGTTATCGGGCTGCTCTTCGCCACCCTCTTGCAGACACTGATGCTCGGCATGAGCGGCCGCACGGCCATCATCGGGCGGCAGGTGGAGCGCCAGACCGCCGACATCGCCGCCAAGAACAAGGAGCTGGCCCTCGCCAAGATCTCCACCGACAAATCCGCCGATGCGGCTTTCTGGATGTATCCGGACGGTCGCATCGCCCGGGGCAACCAGGCCGCCTGCGACCTGCTCGGCTACTCGGTGGAGGAACTTACCCGCCTCTGCGTGCCCGATATCGCTCCCGCCTTTTCGCAGGCCGACTGGGAGGCGCACTGGACCTACCTCGGCCAGCACGGTGTTCAGCAGATCGAAAGCCAGTACTGCCACAAGGATGGCACCTGCATCCAGGTGGCGGTGACCGCCAATCTCGTCAGCGCCGACGGGCAGGACTATGTGTACTCGACGATTCGCGACATCACTGAACGCAAGCTGGCCGAAGCCGAACTGACGCGCCACCGGGACCACCTGGAAGAACTCGTCGAGGCGCGTACCGTCGATCTCTCCATCGCCAAGGAAGCCGCCGAAACCGCCAACCGGGCCAAGAGCACCTTCCTGGCCAACATGAGCCATGAGCTGCGCACGCCGATGAACGCCATCATCGGCCTTGCCCACATGCTGGGCCGCAACAACACCGATCCGGGACAGAAGGACAAGCTGGCCAAGATAGCCCGTGCCGCCAATCATCTGTTGCAACTGCTCAACGACGTGCTCGAACTGTCGCGCATTGACGCCGAACGGTTGACCATCGAGAAGACCGGCTTTCGCCTGCAGAGCGTGATTGCCAACATGGACAGCCTGGTCAGTGCCAATCTCGACGCCAAGGGCCTGGCACTGGAGGTCGAGGTGGAGCGCCGCCTGGCCAGCCTGCCGCTGCTCGGCGACCCGCTGCGGCTTCAGCAGATTCTCCTCAACATCGTCAGCAACGCGATCAAGTTCTCCAGTCGCGGCAGGGTGGTGGTGCGGGCATTCTGCGTGGAAGAAGACGCAACGGGCATCCTGCTGCGCATGGAGGTGCAGGACAGCGGGGTCGGCATTCCGCCTGAAGCCTGGGAGCGCATTTTCAAACCCTTCGAGCAGGCCGACGGTTCGACCACCCGGCAGTTCGGCGGCACCGGCCTCGGGCTGGCCATCTGCAAGCGCCTGGTGCACCTGATGGGCGGCGACATTGGCGTTGGCAGCATACCGGGGCACGGCAGCACCTTCTGGTTCACCTGCCGCATCGACAAGGCCGATGCCGATGCCGGCGCGGTGGCGCATGCTGCGTCCCTGTCTGTTCAGGATGCCGAGAGCCAGCTGCGTGCCCTGTGTCGGGACAAGCGTATTTTGCTGGCCGAAGACGACTGGGTGAACCAGGAGGTCACCCTGGAGTTGTTGCGCCAGGTGCTCGGCCTGCACACCGACCTGGCCGCTGATGGCCTGGAGGCACTCCGGATGGCCAGCCACACGGCCTACGACCTGATCCTGATGGACGTCCAGATGCCCGGCATGGACGGCCTTGCCGCCACCCGTGCGATCCGCGCGCTGCCCGGCTACCACCACACCCCGATCCTCGCCATGACCGCCAACGCCTTCGAGGAAGACCGCCAGGCCTGCCTCGACGCCGGCATGGACGACTTCATCGCCAAGCCGGCCGATCCGGGGATGCTGTTCGTGACCATGCTCGCATGGCTCGGCCGGCAATCCTCCCGGCAGAACGAAGGCATACAATGAGGCTCCAGAAAACATCGATCCTGAGCGATGAACGTCTCCCGGCCAGCCATCTGGCGTAATGTCCTGCCCTTGCAGCGCAGGATCGTCCTGCTTGTCGTTCTGGTGTTGCTGGTTCTGGCCGTGACTTCGGCCCGCGCTGCGGAGGCCCTCAAGGTTTATCGCGTCGGCATCACCGCCTTTCGCGACAAGTCGGTAACGGTGCGCGAATGGCAGCCGACGATGGATTTCCTGTCCGCCAAGGTGCCTGGCGCCCGCTTCGTGGCGGTGCCGATGACGGTCAGTGAGTTCGAGAGCGCCCTCGGCAGGAATGAACTCGATTTCGTCCTGACCAACCCGCAGCACTACATCATTCTGGAAACCGTCTACGGCGTCTCCCGGGTTGCCACCCTCGTCAAAAGCGAGAACGGCAAATTCGTGAACCAGTTCGGCGGAGTGATCTTTGCCCGCAGCGACCGCCATGACATCCAGCGCCTGGAGGACCTGAAGGGCAAGCGCATCGCCGCCGTGGACCGCACCTCCTTCGCCGCCTTTCTGCTCCAGTACGACCTGCTCCGCCAGCACGGCGTGGATATCGAGTCCGACAGCGAGGTCCGCTTCCTCGGTTTTCCGCAGGATCTGTGCGTGCAGGCCGTGCTCGACGGGCAGGCCGATGTGGGTTTCACGCGTACCGGCCTGCTCGAGGCCATGGCCCGGGAAGGCAAGATCGAGCTGGCCCGGCTGCGCGTCATCAGCCCGGCGCGCTTTTCCGATTTTCCCTTCCTGATCACCACCGGGCTGTTTCCGGAATGGCCGCTGGCGGCCGTGCCGCGCGTGCCGATCGACGTCACCAACCAGGTCGTGGCGGCCTTGCTGCTGATGCCGCCCGACGGGCCGGCGGCGCAGAGCGCCCGTTATTACCGCTGGTCCACGCCGCTGGAATACAAGAGCGTCGAAAGCGTGATGCGCCGGCACCGCGTTTATCCCTACGACAAGCAGGAACACATCTCCCCGATGGACGTCGTCCGGGAATACGCACTGCAGATCTTCGTCGGACTCTTCCTGGCCGCGGCCGGGCTGGCGGTGCTCTATTGGCGCACCCGCCAGCTCAACATTGCCCTCAGGGCATCCCGCCAGACCCTCAGCGAGATGGCCCACCGGGATGCCCTGACCGGACTGCCCAACCGTAACCTCCTCGACGATCGGCTCGCCCTGGCCCTGGCCCATGCCCGTCGCACGGGTGCCCGGGTGGCCGTGTGCCTGACCGATCTGGACGGCTTCAAGCCGATCAACGACAGCCTCGGCCACACCGTCGGCGATGCGGTCCTGCGCGATGTGGCCCGCCACCTGGAGGCTGCGCTGCGCGAGGAAGACACCGTGGCCCGCTGGGGGGGCGACGAGTTCGTGCTGCTCATCAACGGGTTCACCGACACCGCCCAGCTCGAAGACATCATGAAGCGGATGCTCGCTGCGGTTGCCCAAAGTACCTGTTTCAGCGGTGGTTTTCCGGTCAGCGCGAGCATCGGCGTCAGCGTCTATCCGGTCGATGCCAGCACTGCACTGGGCCTCTTCAAGCACGCCGATGATGCGATGTACGATGCCAAGAAACGTGGCGGCAACCGCTATACCCTTCACGCGCTGCCCTCTGCCGTCGCCCAGTTGCCCTGTTAAGGATTCGACATGCCTTCCAGCCCTGCCGCACGCCCCCGCGTCGGCCTGTTTGCCACCTGCCTGATGAATCTGTTTCGTCCCAACATCGGTTTCGCCACGGCGAAGTTGCTGGAGGAGGCCGGCTGCACGGTCGAGGTGCCGTCCGCCCAGACCTGCTGTGGTCAGCCCGGCTACAACAGCGGCGATGTCGATGCGGCGCGGGCGCTGGCCAGGCAGGTCATCGCGGTTTTCGAGGGTTTCGACTACGTGGTCGGGCCGTCGGGCTCGTGTATGGCGACCCTCCGTGTCGATTACCCGAAGCTCTTCGCAGGCGACGCCGACTGGCTGCCCCGCGCCGAGGCGCTGGCCGCCAAGACCCACGAGTTGTTGTCCTTCCTCACCGATGTGCGCGGCATGAAAGCTGTCGCTGCCGACTACGCCGGCATCGCCACCTATCACGACTCCTGTTCCGGTCTGCGCAGCCTCGGCATCAAGGCGCAGCCACGTCTGCTGCTCGGTGCGGTGGGGGGGCTTGAACTGACGGAAATGCGCGACGCCGACGTGTGCTGCGGTTTCGGCGGCACCTTTTGCGTCAAATACCCGGAAATCTCCAGCCGCATGGCGGACGAGAAAACCGCCAACATCGAGGCCAGTGGCGCGGATACGCTGCTTGGCGGCGACCTGGGCTGCCTGCTCCACATGGCCGGCCGGCTCAAGCGCCAGGGGTCGCCGGTCAAGGTCTTTCACACTGCCGAGGTGCTGGCCGGCATGGCCACCGGCGAGGGTATTGGCGGTACGTCGAAATGAAAGTCAGCAGCCCGCAGTTCAAGGAAAAATCGGTGATTGCCCTGGCCGACCCGCGCCTGCGCCAGGCCCTCGGCCAGTCCCGCAAGGGCTTCGTCAACAAGCGTGCCGAGCTGGTTGGCGCGCTGCCCGAGTTCGAGCAACTGCGCGACGAGGCCCGCGACCTGAAGAACCACGTCCTCGACAACCTCGACCATTACCTGGAGCGCTACGAAGCCGCCGTCACCGCCGCCGGCGGCCATGTGCACTGGGCGCGGGACGCCGAAGAGGCGCGCAGCATCATCCTCAACATCTGCCAGCGGGTGAACGCGAAGACGATCACCAAGGGCAAAAGCATGGTCTCGGAAGAGATCGGCCTCAACGACGCGCTGGAAGCCAAAGGCTACACGGTGGTCGAAACCGACCTGGGCGAATACATCATCCAGCTCGCCCATGAGCCACCATCCCACATCATCGCGCCGGCGATCCACAAGACGAAGGAGCAGGTTTCCGAGCTTTTCGAGGCGGCTCACGGCGGCCCGCGCAAGACCACCGTCGCCGAGCTCGTCACCGAAGCCCGGCTGGTGCTGCGCGACAAATACTTCCAGGCCGACGTGGGCATCACCGGCGGTAACTTCCTGGTGGCCGAAACCGGCTCGTCGATCATCGTCACCAACGAAGGCAACGGCGATCTGACCCAGACTCTGGCCAGGGTGCACATCGTCACCAGCGGCATCGAGCGCATCGTGCCGACGCTGGAGGACGTGGCGCTCTTTCTGCGCATTCTGGCGCGCAGCGCCACCGGCCAGGAGACCGAAACCTACACCACCCTGTCCACCGGCCCGCGCCGTCCTCATGATCTCGATGGCCCGGAGGAATACCATGTAGTGCTGGTCGACAACGGCCGCACGAAGATGCTCGGCGGCAAGTTCCAGGACATGCTGCGCTGCATCCGCTGCGGTGCCTGCATGAACCACTGCCCGGTGTATGGCGCCATCGGCGGCCACGCTTACGGCTGGGTCTATCCCGGCCCGATGGGGTCGGTGCTGACGCCGCTGTTCGTCGGCCTCGATGCCACTTACGACCTGCCCAACGCGTGCACCCTCAACGGCCGCTGCGAGTCGGTGTGCCCGGTGCGCATTCCGCTGCCGGAACTGCTCCGTGAACTGCGCCACATGCAGCACCAGCAGGGTATCCGCCCGCAAGGGGAGCGGCGTGCGCTGGGCGCCTGGCGCTTCGTGGCCGAGCGTCCCGGCCTGTACCAGTTTGCCAACCGCCTCGCTGCGCGGGTGCTCAAGGGGCTCGGTGGCAGCACGGGGCGCATCGCCAGCCTGCCCTTCGCCGGCGCGTGGACCGATAGCCGTGACATGCCGGCGCCGGAGGGCAAGACCTTCCTGGAATTGTGGCAAGCCCGCAGCAAGCCTTGAGAGAAGACGATGACCGAAGCCCGTAAAGCCATTCTCGGCCAGATCCGCCGCGCCCTTGGTCGCGGCCCCTTGGCGGCCGCCGATGCCGCCGTTCTCGACGCCCGCCGGCCGACTCACACCCGCATCGCCTTCGACGACGATCTGCTTGCGCGTTTTGTCAGCCGCTTCGAGAGCCGCTCCGGCACCGTCGTACGGATCGGCAGCCTGCTTGAAGTACCGGCCGCCGTCGACGCTTACCGTCAGCAGCATGGCCTGCCGGCCCGTGCCGCGATTGCCCGGCCCCTTGCCGGCTTGTCGTGGCCGGCGGATTTTGTCCATCACCCGGGCCCCGCCGGCAAGGACGAGGTGCTGTCGGTCACCGCCTGCCTGGCCGGCATCGCCGAGATGGGCAGCCTGCTGCTGGCCTCCGGCCCCGATAGCCCGACGACCCTCAACTTTGTGCCCGATCACCACCTTATCGTGCTTCACGCGACACAGATCGTCCGGCATTTCGAGGACGCCTGGGCCATACTGCGGGCCTGTCCGGGCGGTATGCCACGGGCCACCAACATTGTTTCCGGCCCGTCCCGCACCGGTGATGTCGAACTCACCCTTCAGCTCGGTGCTCACGGTCCGCGCAGCGTGCACGTAATTCTCGTGCACTAATGTACGGTGGGAAACGACAAGTCGACCCCGCGGCTAAACTTCCCGGCCTGTGGGCCGAAATAACACGAATCGTTCGTCCGGCCCCGTCCTCCGATGCAGCCCAGCCTTCCCCAGGATTTCGTCGTTACCCCTGACCAGCTCTGTGTAGGGCTGTTCATTCATATCGACCTGCCCTGGTTCAGCCATCCGTTCAGCTTCAATTCTTTCAAGATCCGCTCGCCGGATCAGCTGGCGACCTTGCGCAAGCTGGGGGTGAATCACTTTCGCTACGACCCTGACCGCTCCGATGTGCAGCCGCGCGGCATGGCGGCCCCGCGTGCAGAGGCGCCGTCGGCACCCGAGCCGGTCGTCGAGGACGAGGCAACGTCGGCCACCCTGGCCAGCAAGCGCGAACGCATCGCCCGCCTGGCCCAGCGCAAGCGCCAGGTGGTCGAGGTGGAAAAAGCCCTGGTGAAGGCCGCCGGGGTGATGCGCAATATCGGCAAGAACCTTTTCGCTCGTCCCAAGGAATGCCTGGAGGAGGTGGACGAACTGGTCACCCAGATGGTCGTCGCCTTTCTTGATCAGCCGGAGGTGGCGCTGCATGTGATCGGCGAACATGCCGGGACCGAGGAAACCTATTACCACGGCCTCAACACCTCCATCTTGTCGATGATGCTGGCCAAGGAGCTGGGGTTTCCCCGGCCCCACTGCCAGTTGCTGGGCGTCGGCGCGCTGCTTCACGACATTGGCCTGGCCGATATTCCCGACCGCATCGCCCGCCCGCGCCAGGAACTCACCGTGCCGGAGCGCAACCTGCGGCAATTGCACTGCGAGTATGGCGTGCGTCTGGGCAAGCAGATCGGCCTGTCCGAACCGGTGCTGCGCATCATCGCCCAGCATCACGAACTGGCCGACGGCAGCGGCTATCCCGGCAAGCTCAAGGGCGACCAGATCGATCCGCTGGCGCGCATCGTGTCCCTCGTCAATTACTACGACAACCTGTGCAATCCGGCCGATCTGGCCAAGGCCATGACGCCCCACGAGGCCTTGTCGCTGATGTTCGCCCAGCGTCGTGCCAAGTTCGACGTCAAGGCCCTGCAGGTCATGATCCGCTGCCTCGGCGTGTATCCGCCGGGCACCGTGGTGAAGCTCTCCAACGACGCCGTCGCCCTGGTTTCGTCGGTCAATCCGGCCAAGCCCCTGCGTCCGTGGGTCACTGTCTTCGATCCGGACATTCCCAAGGACGAGGCGATCATGCTCGATCTGGAGCAGGAGCCCGACATCAACATCGCCAAGGCCCTGCGCCCGATTCAACTGCCACCCGAGGTGTATGAATACCTCAGCCCGCGCAAACGGGTGACTTACTACTTCGACGCCGATTCGCGGAAGGCGCCCCAGTCATGAAATCCATCTACCAGGAGGCGCTGCTCGCCGCCGCCGAGGAGATCCTGTTGCTGGTGGCACCTGACAGCCTCGCCATTCTCGCTGCCAATCCGGCCGCGTGCAGCATGCTGGGCTATCCGGTCGAAGACCTGACCGGCATGACCATCACCGACATCGAATGCGCGCTGGCCGACGTGTTCTTCTGGGAAGAAGTCCGCGGTGGGGGCGCCATCGAAGAGCAGGTCATGGAAGGCCTGTACCGGCGCGCCGACGGCAGCCTGCTGGCGGCCAGCAAGTCGGTGCGCCGGATTGCCCAGGGCGTGCTGATACGCGCCACCGACATCGGCGCCCAGCAGCGGGCCGAGGATGAACTGGCACTCATGGCCTCACGCCTGCGGGCGACCCTCGAAGCCACCGCCGACGGCATCCTGGTGCTCGACCGGGACGGTCGCGTGGTCAACATGAACCGTCGCCTGGCGCGCCTGTGGCAACTGCCTGAAGAACTCTTGACCCGTCACGATGACGGCGCGCTGCTCGAACACATGGTGGCGGCCGTGGAGGAGCCGGCGGTGCTGCAGGGATTGCTCACCGGCCACGGCCAGGACCTCAGGGAAACCTTCGAAGTCCTGCCCCTGCGGGACGGACGCATCTTCGAGGCCAGCTCGCGTCCGGCTCGTCATGACGAGCAGGTGATCGGCCGGGTTTTCTGCATCACCGACGTGACCGAGCGCTACAAGGCCGAGCAGGCCTTGATCGCCGCCCGCGACGCCGCCAATTCGGCCAACCGGGCCAAGAGCGATTTCCTGGCGATGATGTCCCACGAGATACGTACCCCGATGAACGGCATCATCGGCATGGCCCAACTGCTCGAAATGGCCCCCCACACGGCGGAGCAGTGGGAATACATCTCCACCATCCAGACCAGCGGCGAAGCACTGCTCGGGATCATCAACGACATCCTCGACTACTCGAAGATCGAAGCCCGCAAGATGACCCTCGAAAACATCGGCTTCGACTTGCGCCTGCTGGTGGCCGACGTGGAAAAGCTGTTCCACCAGAAGGCTGCCGAAAAGAGCCTGGGTTTCAGCACCAGCGTGGCCGACAGCGTGCCCCGCGTGCTGATGGGCGACCCCACCCGGCTGCGCCAGATCCTCCTCAACCTGGTCGGCAATGCCTTCAAATTTACGTCCACCGGGCAGGTTGGTGTGCATGTGGACATGGTGCCGCTGAGCCCCGGCCGGGTCAGCCTGCGGGTGACCGTCAGCGACACCGGCATCGGGATCGCGCAGGACAAGTGCCGGCACATCTTCACGCCCTTCGAGCAGGCCGACATGTCCACCACCCGCCGCTATGGCGGTACCGGCCTGGGGCTGGCGATCAGCCGCATGCTGTGTGAGCTGATGAACGGCGAGATCGGTGTGGACAGCGAGGAGGGTGTCGGTTCGCGCTTCTGGTTTACCGCCGAACTGGAAACCGGGGTGAGTGAAGAAGGGCGCCCCGTCGATGCGCCGCGCGCAATTTTGCGCCAGAACACCCGCATCCTGGTCGTCGAGGACAATCCGATCAACCGCACTGTCATCGGTCGCATGCTCGAACGTTTTGGCGCCCGCGATCTGGACTTTGCCGAAAACGGCGAGGAGGCGGTCGCCCACTGTGCCGAATCGAACTACGAACTGATCTTCATGGACGCCCGCATGCCGCGCATGGACGGGCTGGAAGCCACGCGTGCGCTGAGGGCTTCCGGCAACACGGCCTACATCATCGGGGTGAGTGCCGATGCCATGACGGAGGAGCGCAATGAGGCCCTCGCCGCCGGCATGAATGATTACGTGGTCAAGCCGGTCGTCCGGGATGCCCTCGCGGCGTCCATCGACCGCTGGCGGCAGACCCTGATTGCCGCTCACCAGGCGGAGAGCGGCATATCGCGTCGCTAAATGTAAGCAGCCATCCGGGCTGAGGGGCTTGGTCCGGGCGCACAAGCCCTGTTGCAACCGGCTTTTGCAGTGAAAGCCGGCGGCGCTTGTTCAAGGTTTGCTTACAAAGCGGTATCCCGCCGCGGCTGGCCTGCGGCTATCCTCGAATCAAGCAGCGCCCCGACCGGGGCCCATGAGGAGAGGAACATGCGAACCACCCGCCAATTGATTGCCGCCGCCCTGATCGGCACCCTGGGCCTGGGCCTTTCCCTGTCGGCCAGCGCCCACGGCGGAGAGGGACGTGGCCAGGGACGGGGTGAATGGCGCGAAGGGCACCATCGTCATCATCATCATCGTCACCACGGGTGGGACCGGGGCCGTTCTTCGTATTACGCTCCGGCGCCGGTTTATGCCGCGCCTCCGCCGGTCGTCTATGAACGCCCGGTCATCTACAGCCAGCCGCCGGTGTATGCCTACCCGAGTCGCCCCTCGGTGGTGATTGGCATCCCGCCGCTGGTTATCCCCTTGCGTTGAGTGTTGCGTGGCGTGCCGGGCGTAGCCCCGCCGGTTTTGTCGACTGGGTGGCGCGGGTCAGTTGCAGCAGCGGCGCTGTGGGTGCTCCCGTTTCGAAAACGCCCTGCAGGCAGCGAATGTGGGCTGCGGTCACTTCCTCGATGTAATGCCGGATGATCGTGACGCAGCCTTCCGCGCTGGCTTCCATCAGCAGGCTGATGCGGTGTTCGAGTTCCGCCCGGTCGGCGGCGAAGACAATATCGTCGCCCCGCAGGATATGCGTGCGCAGACAGTTGTCGGCGGTACCGACCGCCAGCCGGCCGACCAGGAACTGCATGCGCTGGGCTGCATCGGCGCTGGCCAGAAAAAGTCCGCCGAGCATTTCCGTAAAACAGAGGGTGCTGCGGGGAAAGGCGTCCGGTGTGGGCCACATGATCAAGGTCTCGGTGGGGTACGCAGGCCAAAAACTTGTTTTAGCCGACGTACGGGGGGAGTCAAGCGGGCTCGCAACACCATGGCGTAATTCAGCACGGTGGCGCGGATTGATTGGTCAGCCAGGCGGCCCGCTCCCGCAGGCGTTTCGCCCAAGCAGGATTGAGGCCGGCCGCAGCGGCCAGCAGATGCAACTCGTCCGGGGCCGGGCGGTGGGCTTCGCTGGCCGTCCACAGACGTGCCAGGCTCATGTCGGGGGCCGGCCTGTCGAGCAGTTCGATGGCGTCGCCAGCCGCGATGACGCCTTCCGTCAGCACCCGGAAATACCAGCCGGTACAGCCCTCGTCGGCAATCAGCCGTGACATCGGCGGATGACCCAGCTTGTGATTGATCTTCCAGCACGGCTGGCGCGGCTGGCTGACCTGCAGGCGGCAGGTGCCGACGGCGAACACGTCGCCGATGCATACGGTGGCTTCGGTCAGGCCGCTGCCTGACAGGTTTTCGCCGAGCACGCCGGGTTTCAGGATGTCCACCAGTGCCGGCTCGGCCGCCGCCACCAGGGCGGCCAGACGTTCGTAATGTTCGGCGGGGAAGTAATGGACGGCCTTTTCCGGCCCGCCATGGACGCGTCGATCACCCTGGGCATCGCCCGCGAGGCCTTCCAGGCCGACGGCCACGGGGCCGCTCACCGGGGTCTTGAAAATGCCGCTGCGCTGCCCTTCAGGTGGCAAGGGACGCAGGCTGCCGACAAAAACGCTATCGATGCGGGAGTTCATGGTGTCAGTCGTGTGAGCGAGGCCGAAAAGGCCATGAATGCTGTCGTTGCCCAAAACGGGCCTATTCTGCGCCAACTGCGGCGTAATGTCTCAACCCGGCCACAGCCATGCCGCACCGCGCACGCCGGACGAATCGCCGTGGGTCGCCTTCACCAGGCGGGTGCTGACCGCGTCGGAAAACACGTGGGGCAGCCACTGTTGCGGCACCTGCGTGTACAGCCGGTCCAGGTTCGAAAGCCCGCCGGCCAGTACGATGACGTCCGGGTCGAGCAGGTTGATGACGCCCGCCAGCGCCCGCGCCAGCCGGTCTACGTAACGCTGCAGGCTGGCCTCGCAGCCGGCATCCCCGCCGCCCGCGGCGGCGACGAT
>NZ_SDKK01000026.1:0-8486 GCF_008107625.1 Zoogloea oleivorans | reverse complement strand
ATGGCCTCGGGCGCCAGCGTGGCGCCGCTCATGCGGGCGTGGTCGGCCGCCAGCCCGGGGCCCGAGAGGTAGGTTTCCACACAGCCGAAGCGGCCGCAGTAGCAAGCCGGCAGCGGCAGATCGGCGCCGGCTGGCAGTGGCAGCGGATTGTGGCCCCACTCGCCGGCAATCCCGTTGGGGCCATCAAGCACCTGTCCGCGCACCACGATGCCGCCACCGACACCGGTGCCGAGGATCACCCCGAAGACCACCTCCGCGCCCGCCGCCGCACCATCCGACGCCTCCGACAGGGCCAGGCAGTTGGCGTCGTTGGCGATGCGCACCTCGCGCCCCAGCAAGGCCTGCAGGTCGTCGAGCAGCGGCTGGCCGTTCAGGCAGGTGGAATTGGCGTTCTTGATCCGTCCGCTGACGCGCGACAAGGCGCCTGGCGTGCCGATGCCCAGCGTGCCGCGCTGACCGAGTTCGCTTTCGACGCCGCTCACCAGCCCGGCCACTGTTGCCAGGGTTCCGGCATAGTCGCCCTGCGGTGTTGCCACCCGTCGCCGGGCCAGGGTGGTGCCCGCTGTGTCGAGGGCGATGATTTCGATCTTGGTACCGCCGAGGTCGATGCCGATGCGCACGCCTTGCTCCGGGAAAGAAAGACCGGATGATAGCGCTGCTGCCCGGTTTGGGCTCAGGCCGGCCGGGTTTGCCGGTACTTCTGCCAGCCGCTCCAGCTGTACAGCAGCAGTCCGGCCCAGATCAGTGCGAAGGTGACCAGTCGGGCCGGTTGCAGCACTTCGTCGAAGATCATCACCGCGGTGAGGAATTGCAGGGTCGGGTTGATGTACATCAGCATGCCCACCGTGGCCAGGTTGAGGCGCTGGGTGGCGGCGGCAAAGAGCATCAAGGGCAGGGCGGTGAGCGCGCCGGCCATCGGCAGCAGCCACTGGGTGGCGGTGTCGAAACCAGTGAATACGCTGTGACCCTGACTGTTCTGCCACAGGACGTAGAGGCCCAGCAGCGGCAGCAGCGACAGGGTTTCCAGCCACAGACCGGAGATCGCATCGACGGCCACCTGCTTCCTGACCAGCCCGTAGAGCCCGAAGCTGCCGCCGATGAACAGGGAGATCCACGGCAGGCTGCCCAGCGAGAGGAACTCGTTGCCGACCGCCGCCACGGCCAGCCCGACCGAGGCCCACTCCTTGCCGTTGAGGCGCTCCTTGAGCACCAGCATGCCGAGCAGGATGTTCACCAGCGGAGTCAGGAAGTAGCCCAGGCTCGAGGCCACCACCTGGCGCTGGTCCACCGCCCACAGGAAGGCCAGCCAGTTGGAACCCACCAGCAGCGCGGCGATGCTCAGGCGCAAGACCGTGCCCGGCCGGCGCGCGGCGGTGAGGGTTGCCGACCAGTTGCCGCGGGCGCTAAGAATCAGGCTGACAAACAGGCAGCCCCACACCGCCCGGTTGCACAGCAGGTCGAGGGGGCTCACATGGCCGAGCTGGCGGAAGAACAGCGGGAAGAAGCCCCAGATGCCGTAGGCACCGAGGCCGAAGCCGATTCCGGCGAGGGTTTTGCCTTTATCCACGGTTTACGCTGGCGGAAGGTCGGGACGGAACCTTAGCACCTGCCCCGCGGGTTTGCCCTTGGGGTTTTCCGCCAGACGGGCCGGCGGGCCTACAATGGCGACATTCCACTGCCAGGACTGCCCACCATGCTGATCATCTTCAAATCCCCCGCCAGCGGCGACGTCATCATGTTCGACAAAAACGGCAAGGAGATGCTCGGCGTGCTGGGCAAGGATCCGCAGGACGCCAAGGGCATCGTCACCGTCGCGCAGCTGCCGGCCGCCATCGCCGCCCTCAAGGCCGCCATCGAGGCCGACAAGCAGCGCCAGAAGGAAGCTGCCGACGAGACCGAAGACGAAGCCAAGCCGACTGCCGTCGGTGTCAGCTTCTTCCAGCGCGCGGTGCCGCTGCTTGAACTACTGGTGCGCTCCCTGAAGGACGAGGTGCCGGTCACGTGGGGCGTTTGAGGTCTTTCGGCCGGGGGCAAGCATGACTCAACGCGACATCGACACAGCGCTGGATCTGGTGCGGGAAACCCTGCCCCAGCTGGGTATCCCGAAGCACCTGTGCACGCGCAAGCTGTCACCGGCCGGGCGGGTGTTCGGCCAGTACCGCTGGCATTCCGACACCCTGCGCCTTAACCCGCGCTATCTTGCGCACTTGTCTGACGACGACGCTCTTGACCTCCTCGACACGCTGCTCCACGAGTTGCTGCACAAGGCCTCGCCCCTGTGGAAGCAACTGCGTGACAGCTTCCGTCCGCATCCGGACATCTGGCGCAAGGCCGGTGCCCTGACGACGAAGCTGGGGCCGGCCTATCTGGCCCGGCGCCAGGTGGCACACAGCGTGGCCGCCTAGGCGCTGGCCAGCAGCGCTTCAGTCCTGAATGCCGGCGGTGGTCGGCACCACCACCGCAAACAGATCTCCCAGCGCGGCCAGGGCCACGGCCTGCACCGAATCGGCCGTCAGTGTGCCGCCACCAATGGCCGGCAGCGGGCGAGTGGCCGTGGCGCTGGCGGGTACCGTCACCGCATAGCCCAGGTTGAAGGCGCCGCGGCTGGTGGAGTTGATGCACATGTGGGTCATGAAACCGGCAATCACCAGCTTCGTTGCACCGACGGCCTTCAGGCGGGCGTCCAGATCGGTGCCGACGAAGGAATTCGGGTAGTTCTTCACCACCACCGCTTCACCTTCGATGGGCGCCACCTTGTCGGCAATGGCGCCGATCTCGGCGCGGATGTCGTAGGGCGAACCGGGGCCGGCATCGTGCTGAATGTGGATCACCGGAATTTTCAGCGCCCGGGCGCGGGCCAGCAGGCTTGCGCATTCGTCGAGGGCCGGCTCGATGCCGGTCAGGGCCATCACGCCGCTGCGGTAGGTGTTCTGTGCATCGACCAGGATCAGCACGCATTCGGACAAGGGAGCGGGCTCGGCGGGCAGGCCGGACAACTGGCGCAGGGTGACGGGTTCGGACATGGCAGATCTCCTTGATGACGTGAATTGGGTGCCGCAAGACTAGGCCTGGTGATGCCCTGCGTAAATCGACATTCATGCCGGCGATTCCTGCAAAATTGCAGCCTTCTGCATTTCTGTGGGTCGGACTTCCGTTCGACTCGGTCGGTAATCGAAGCGTGTTGTCGGACTTCAGTCCGACCTACAGGAGCATTGGCTTGAACTGGGACGACCTGCGTTTTCTGGTGGTGATCGGGCGGGAGGGCACGCTGGCTGCGGCGGCCCGTCGCCTCAAGGTGGACCAGACCACCGTTGCGCGGCGTCTGCGGGCGCTGGAGGAGGCGCTTGGCACGCCGCTGTTCGAGCGCAGCGATGGCCGCTGGCAGCCGACCCTGTTGGGCACCCGGGTGCTGGAGCGCGCCGGGCGCATCGAGGAGGACGTGGCCGGCGTGGTGCGCATGGCCGAGGCCGGCGCCCAGGCGGTGAGCGGCGTGGTGCGGGTCACGTCGGTGAGCGCCATCGTCGCCGAATACCTGATCCCGCGCTTGCCGGCCCTGTATGCCCGTCACCCGGAACTGGCGGTCGAGCTGATTGCCAGCAACGACAACCTCAACGTGTCGCGTCGCGAGGCCGACATCGCCATTCGCCTGGCCCGGCCAGATAGTGGTGATTTCCTGATCCGCAAACTGGCCGACATGGGTTTTGCTGCCTACGGCGCGGCCCGCGGCGACCTGCCGGTGCCGCCGGGCGACTGGGTGACCTACAACGAGGATCTGGCCCACACGCCGGAGATGCGCTGGCTGGTGCCTCACCTGCGCGGCGGTCGGGTGCGTTTGCGTTCCAACAGCGTGCGCGGGCTCGCCGTGGCGGTGGCCAGCGGAGTCGGCCACGGGGTCCTGCCGTGCTTCCTGGCCGATGCCCATCCAGGCCTGGTGCGGCTGTGCGGGCCGCAGCCGGTGCTGAGCCGCGACCTGTGGCTGCTGATTCACCGGGATGCCCGTCAGCAGGCCCGTGTGGCAGCCACTGCCGACTGGCTGGCGGAATGCTTCACGGCCGATGCCGCGGCCTTCCGGGGGGTACTGGCGGGGGGCTGACGCATTCAGAGTCCGCTGCGGGCGAACGCTGCCAGCACGTCCGTGGCCCGCCAGCGCACGTAGTCGGTGTTGTCGCTGGCGGCGATGCCCTTGATCTGCGGAATGAACTCCCGCCAGCCGAGGACGGCGGCGGCAACCACGGCGCGCAGGCGTACCCGTGGATCGGCGGCGCTCATCAGATGGGCGATGGCGGCGTGGCAGCGCGGATCGAACGCCTCCGGGCCGAGGACGGCGATCATCGCCGCGGCTTCGATCTGCAGGGTCGGATCGGTGGCCTGTTCGGCGCTGCTCAGGGCCTGGTCGAGGGAGCGGCAGGCGAAGCGCTTGACCAGCGTGGCTTCCAGTTCGGGGCTGGCGTCGGACCTGAAGGTGAAGAAGCTGGCGCCGGCGATGTCATCGACAATGTAATGCACCTCGGTGCCGGACTCCGGCAGGGTCCAGATCGCTTCGTAGGGGCAATCGCTGTCGGCGGGGAATTCGTCGGTGAAGTGCCAGCCGAGGGTGGCCGCGCGCCGGGCGACTTCTTCCAGGCGGGGAGGGTGGGCGAGGGCCAGTTTTTTCATGCTGCGCGCCCGCCGATGATGCCGCGCATGGCCTGCCGCACAGCGGCGACGATGTCGGCGTTGGACGGGCGCACGTTGGTGCGCAGGATGATCTGCGCGGCGCGGGTAACGGCTTCCACTTCGGCCTGCATGGCCCGCTGGGCGACGGCGCGGCTGCTGCGGCTGGCCGGCGCGTTGGGGCGCTGGGGGGCACCGACTTCGTCGCGCACCTGGCGCAGGGTGGCCAGCGCGCCGGGGGCCGCATGGGTGAACAGGGCCTGACCCTCGGGGCGCTCGGCGGCGCTGGCGTCGCCGGCCTGGGCGAAGGCCGCGCTGATGCTCAGGGCACCGGCGCCGGCCATGGTCAGCACCGAGCCGAGGGTCGCCAGGGCCATCGGGTCACGGCGCACCTCCAGGCCCATCAGGGTGCGGAAGCCGCCGAACCAGCTGGTCAGGTGGCGGGCGCCGCTGGAAATTTCGCCGTGCTGCAGCAGATCGCGGGCCGCCGAGGCGACGAAGCGGTCGTTGCCGATGGACGACAGGGTGGCCGCCACGTCCCGGTAGCGGCCGATGCGCACGCGCCGTTCGTCTGGCGAGGCGCCGGTGACGATGGCATCGCCAAAGGGCGGGCGACGGACGACGCCGCGACCGCCGGCCTCGGTGGTGGCCAGCACTTCCTGCCCGCCCCGCGGCAGGGTGGTGGGCAGACTGGCGGCGACGATGACCACCCCGCCCGGCGGAATGACCCGTGGGGTGTCGTGGGTGCCGCTGGCCACTACCGGCTGGCCGCTGCTGGCGGCATCCAGTTCGCGGTCGGCCACTTCGCGGATCTGGCGCAGCAGGGCGATGTCGTCTTCGGTGAGGGGGCGCCGCTCGCCCGGGTTGATCTCGCCGCGCACCCACCAGCGCCCGCCCTCGAACACCGCTTCGAGGATGCGGAAGCCGTAGCGCACCCGGATGGCCGTCATCAGCCCGTTGATCAGGCCGGCGTTGAGCGGCCCGCCGCCCGGCCGCCGGGCCACCACCGCGACGGCCGCATCCATGCCCAGGCGCAGGCGTTCGCGCGGATCGTTGGGCACCCCGGCCTGGGCCACGAAGCGGCCGAGCCGGCGGGCCGCCGCGACGATCCAGTCCACCACCCGGTCAAGCGCCCGGTCGATGGGCGCGCGGATGCGGTTGATGATGTTGGTCACCGCATCGCTGACCCGCCCTAGGCCGACCAGCCGGGCCAGGAAGCTGATCACCAGCGTCAGGAGTCCGGCCATGCTCTGCTCGACCCGGTTGGCGGCGGCCCCGATGGCCCCGCTGGCGATGGCGGCAATCGAGTCGATCACCGAGGCGGCCACCTGGGCGATCTGGCGCATCCGCTCGATGAAGAACATCACCGTGTTGTAGATGGCGATGATGGCCTGGATGAAGGCGCCGGCCGGGTTGAGGCTGCTCACCAGGCGGGTGATGGCGGCGGTCACGATGCTGGTGCGCACGAAGCTCATGACCTGCTCCATGACCATGTCGCGCAGGTTGCCGAGCGTTTCCTGGATCTTCTGCCAGGCCGCCGCCGGCCCTTCGCGGACCAGCGTGACGACGATATCGAAGCCGGTTTCGAGGGCATTGACGGCGGTTTCGCCCACCACCCGCACCAGCTTGCCGCGAATGTTCTGCCAGGTCAGGCCAAGCACGCTGAGCACGAACTTGACGATCTCCGGCAGCGTGAAGGCCTGCGGGATGTAGAGGCCGGCGCCGCCCATCGCGCCGGTGAGCCAGCCGATGAGGGAGGCGCGCAGGTGGGTCAGGATGTTGGTGGCGAACTGGCGCAGGCCCTGCACGCCGGCGCGCACCAGGTTGCCGATGAAGCGGATCGGGTCGGCGATGATGGTGCGCAGGGCCCCGGCGGCGCGGCGCAGGTAGGGCATCACGCTGGGGGCGACGACCTCGAAGATGATTTCCAGCAGGCTCATGACCTGCTGTCCGGCCCAGCTGAAAAAGCGCCCGGCAAAGTCGCCGAAGACCCGGGCGATGCGCGCGAAGGTTTGCGGCAGGGTCACCAGATCGGCCACGCCGAGGCTGCGCAGGGTGTCCATGAACAGGCCCGGCAGCGCCGTGACAAAGCCCATCAGCCCGGCCAGCGCGCCCTGGAACCACGCAAAGGCGCGGCCGATGGCGTTGCCGCGCTGGATGTTCTGCCAGACCTCCTCCTGCCCGATCAGGCGCATGAAGCCGCCGATCAGCGTGGCGGCGGTGCGCGGCACGGCTTCGCCGGTAATCGGGTTGCGGCCCAGCACGGCGCACAGCAGATCCCAGCCACGGGTGTTGGCGGCCAGCCCGGCCAGCGGCCGCAGGATGGCGTCGCGGATGAACTGCAGCACGCCCGACACCAGCCCGCCGACGAAACTGGTGATGCGCCCGATGGGCTCGGTGACGATGCGTTTGGCCCGCTCCCACACCCCGCCGAGGTCGAAGATGTCGCGCCAGCCGAGGCCGTCGAGGAAGCGGTCCACCGCCTGGCGGATGCTGCTGCCGACCATGCCGAGGGTGGCGATCTGCTGCTGCACCCAGCCGGCCACCCGGTCGATGATGCCGTGGTTGTCGAGCGCGCGGGTGATCAGCGCGCCGCCGGGCATCAGCTCGACCACCGCGCGCAGCAGATTGCCCGGCGAGCGGTCCACGGCGCGCAGGTTGATCGGGTTCACGCCGAGCACCAGCGTGAACATGCGGAAGCCGGGCAGGTTGTTGGCGTGCTCGGCGAAGTAGTTGAGCGCGTCGCCGATGCCCAGGCGCTGCACGGCCGGGGTGCTGCGCTCGTTCACCGCCGGGGCAAGGCTGCGCCGGACTTGCGGCGCGGCGCCCTGCTGGATGGTGTGGGTCAGCTCATGGGCGATCAGCTCGCGGCCGGCGCCGCTGTCGGGCTGGTAGGCATCGCGGCCGAAGACGATCTGGTTGCCCACCGTGAAGGCCGCGGCGTTGAGCTGACGGCTGGCCTGGGCGGCCTGCGGGCCGGTGTGGATGCGCACCGCCGAGAAGTCGGCACCAAAGCGCGGCTCCATGAAATCCCGCACCGGGCGCGGCAGCGGCTGGCCACTGCCGGGCAGGCCGGGGACCGGGGTGGAGGTCGACCGCGCGGCCGGCGCCGAAGCGGGGGCCGGGGCGCGCTGGGCGGAGGTCGGCACCAAACCGGCAAAGCGGGCGCTGCTGTTCGAGACCGGGGCCGGCGGCAGGCTGACGATGCGGCGGGCGACTTGGGTGGCCTCGTGTTCGGCGGCATCGTGGGGGCTGGAGACCTTCAGCCCGGCGAGGGACGGCGGTGCCGCCGAGGTGGCCGACCGCATGGCCATGGCGGGCGTCTGCACCTGCACCGGCGGCGTCACCGCCCGGTGTTCGGGGGCGCGCAGGGCCTGGCGGGAGAGCGGCGCGTTCATGGCCGTGCCGGGCTAGCTGGCCCGGCCCTCCTTGAGCAGTTCGCGGCGGATGCCTTCGTCCACCGCGCCGGGGCGCACGATGCCGTCGCCGCGGCCGAGGGCCTGCAGGCAGGCGTAGCGCACCACGTTCATGATGGTGCCGCCGGAAATCTCGTGCTGGCGGGCCAGGGTGGGCAGATCGAGAGCCGGATCGAGGTGCACGGCGGCCGGAAAGGCTTCCTGCCACAGGCGCAGGCGTTCGGCGGCCCTGGGCAGCGGAAAGGCCACCACCGACTGGAAGCGCCGCATGAAGGCGTCGTCGATGTTGTGGCGCAAATTGGTGGCGAGGATCACCACGCCGCTGAAGGCCTCGATGCGCTGCAGCAGGTAGCTGACTTCCTGGTTGGCGTAGCGGTCGTGGGCGTCGGACACGCTGGTGCGCTTGCCGAACAGGGC
>NZ_SDKK01000051.1:9965-13083 GCF_008107625.1 Zoogloea oleivorans | reverse complement strand
CAGCCGCCACTGTTTCACCAGTGCGTAGATCGCCGGGATCACCGCCAGAGTCAGCACCGTCGAGGAAATCATCCCGCCAACCATCGGCGCAGCAATGCGGCTCATCACCTCGGAGCCGGTGCCCGTCCCCCACATGATCGGTAAAAGGCCGGCCATGATCGCGACGACGGTCATCATCTTCGGGCGCACGCGCTCGACAGCGCCCTCCATCACCGCTGCGTAGAGGTCACTGACGTTCGGACTGCGGCCACTCTCGCGGCACGTCGCCTTCACGGCTTCCCAGGCGTGATCGAGGTAGATCAGCATCACCACGCCGGTTTCCGCCGCCACGCCAGCCAGCGCGATGAAGCCCACCGCCACCGCCACCGACAGGTTGTAGTCCAGCAGCCACATCAGCCACACGCCACCAACCAGCGCGAAAGGCACCGACAGCATCACGATCAGCGTTTCGGTGAGGCGCCGGAAGTTCAGGTAAAGGAGCAAGAAGATCGTCAGAAGGGTGATCGGGATGACGACCTTCATTTTCTCGATGGCCCGCTCCATGAACTCGAACTGGCCGCTCCACGTTACGTAGTAGCCCGCCGGGAACTTGATCTGCTCTGCCACCGCCTTCTTCGCGTCGGCCACGTAGCCACCGATGTCCCGGTCGCGGATGTCCACGAAGATGTAGGCCGACAGCAGCGCATTTTCGGTGCGGATGCCCGGTGTGCCCTTGGCGACGACGACCTTCGCCAACTGGCCGAGCGGCACCATCGCTCCGCCCATGGTCGGCACCAACACCTCGCGGGCAATCTGCTGCGGGTCGGAGCGCAGCTCACGCGGATAGCGTACCGTTACCCCGAAGCGCTCACGGCCCTCAACAGTGGTGGTCACCATCTCACCGCCCAACGCGCTGCCGATCACATCCTGCAACTCGCCAACGGAAAGACCGTAGCGGGCCAGCTGTTCCCGGTCGGGCTCGATGTTGAGGTAGAAGCCACCGGTGATGCGCTCGGCAAAGGCACTGGTGGTGCCGGGCACCGTTTTGACGACCGCCTCGATCTCCTTAGCCAGTTTCTCCATTTCACCGAGATCCTTGCCGAAGACCTTGATGCCGATCGGCGTACGGATGCCGGTGGACAGCATGTCGGTGCGGGCCTTGATCGGCATCGTCCAGGCATTGGCCACACCCGGGAACTGCAGCGCCTTATCCATTTCAGAGATCAACTTGTCGGTCGTCATGCCGGGACGCCATTCGGTTTGCGGCTTGAGGTTGATGACCGTCTCGAACATCTCGGTCGGCGCCGGGTCGGTGGCGGTATTGGCACGGCCGGCCTTGCCAAAGACTGATTCGACTTCCGGAAAGCTCTTGATGATCTTGTCCTGGGTCTGCATCAGCTCGGCAGCCTTGGTGATCGACATGCCCGGCAGGGACGCCGGCATATAGAGCAAAGTACCTTCGTTGAGGGTCGGCATAAACTCGGAGCCAAGGCGGGACGCGGGATAGACCGATATAGCCAGGACGATCACCGCGAGGACGATGGTCAGCTTCTTCCAGCGCATCACGGCGGCGATGATCGGCCGGTACACCCAGATCAGAACCCGGTTCACCGGGTTCTTTGCCTCCGGCATGATCTTGCCGCGGATGAACAGCAGCATCAGTACCGGCACCAGGGTGACCGACAGAATCGCCGCGCCGGCCATCGAGAAGGTCTTGGTGTAGGCCAGCGGCGAGAACAGCCGGCCCTCCTGTCCTTCCAGGCTGAAGACCGGCAGGAAGGAGACGGTGATGATCAACAGCGAGAAGAACAGCGCCGGCCCCACTTCCTTGCAGGCGGCCAGCATCGCCTCAAAGCGCTCCGCCGCCGAATGCCCTTCCGGCAGGCGCTCCAGGTGCTTGTGGGCATTCTCGATCATCACGATGGCCGCATCGATCATCGCGCCGATGGCAATGGCGATGCCCCCCAGACTCATCAGGTTGGAGTTCATGCCGAGCAGACGCATGGCGATGAAGGCCATCAGCACCCCCACCGGCAGCATCAGGATCGCCACCAGCGCGCTCCTCACATGCATCAGGAAGACGATGCAGACCAGCGCAACGATGATGGACTCCTCGATGAGGGTGCCCTTCAGGGTTTCAATGGCCCGGTGGATCAGCTCGGAGCGGTCATACACTGTCTGTACCGTCACGCCCTCCGGCAGGCCGGGACCGATCTCGGCGATCTTGTCCTTCAGGTTGTGGATGACCTCCAGCGCATTCTGGCCATAGCGGGCCATGGCAATTCCCGCGACGACTTCCCCTTCACCATTCAGTTCGGTCAGGCCGCGCCGTTCGTCCGGCGCCAGTTCCACCCGGGCGATGTCGCGGATAAGCACTGGCGTGCCCTTGTCGGCCTTGACCACCAGGAGTTCGATATCGTCCTTGCCGCGCAGGTAGCCCTTGCCGCGCACCATGTACTCGGTCTCGGCCATTTCCACCACGCGGCCACCCACATCCCGATTGGAGTCGCGAATCACCTGAGCGATCTTCATCAGAGGAATGCCGTAGGCGCGCAGCTTCACCGGATCGACAGTGACCTGGTAGGTCTGCACGAAGCCGCCTATCGAAGCGACTTCCGCCACCCCGTGGGCCTTGGCGAGCTGGTAGCGCACGTACCAGTCCTGAATGGTGCGCAGTTCGGCGAGGGTCTTGTCCTTGGCCAGCAGCGCGTACTGATACACCCAGCCGACGCCGGTGGCGTCCGGCCCGATCTGCGGTGTCACCCCCTTGGGCATGCGGCCGGAAGCGAAATTGAGATATTCCAGCACCCGCGAGCGCGCCCAGTAGATGTCAGTGCCATCCTCGAAGATGATGTAGACGAAGGACGCCCCGAAGAACGAGAAGCCGCGCACCACCTTGGACTTGGGCACCGACAGCATCGCCGTGGTGAGCGGATAGGTGACCTGGTCCTCGACCACCTGCGGCGCCTGGCCGGGGTATTCGGTGTAGACGATGACTTGCACGTCGGACAGATCGGGCAGCGCGTCGATGGGGGTGCGCAGCACCGCAAACACCCCGGCGGCGAGAATGAAAAGCGTGGCGAGCAGAACCAGGAAGCGGTTCCGGCCCGACCAGTCGATGATCCTGGCAAGCATGATG
>NZ_SDKK01000051.1:0-6026 GCF_008107625.1 Zoogloea oleivorans | reverse complement strand
TTCAAGCGGAGGCGCTGAAATCCTAGTGCGTATGCTTGAACCCGGGCGGATGGGTGTGCCCCTTTTTCTCCACGGCTACGGGAGGGACGGGCTCATCCTTTGCAGGGTCGCCATGAGCGTCATGGGCATCAAGCCCACCGTGACTGTGTCCCTCGCTGGATGCCACAAGCGCCGTATAGTCGGTCGCAGTCAGCCCTGGCAGCCTCTGGAGGAAGGCGACCAGATCCCAGATCGCTTCATCCTCCATCCCGCCCTTGGACCAGGCCGGCATGCCGGAGGCCTTGATCCCGTGCTTGATGATCCAGAACTGACGGGCCTGGGCGAATTGGGGGTCGAGCACCGCTTCGGGATTGGCAGTCAGCTTGGGCGGTGTCGGATAGAGTCCCTTGCGGATCTCTGAATCTTCAGCCTCTGGGGACAAGTGGCATCCCACACACATCGCGTCGTAGTTACCCGAGCCCCGGCGAACCCGTTCCGGATTGGCCAGATTGATGGGCGGCTTGATCTCGCTTGCCCGTACGGCAATGGAGCGCTCACGGGCAAATTCGAGCAAACGATAGGTCAGCGGGTGATGGGGCGCGTCGGCGGCGACGTTGATGGCGCCAGCGTAAAGAAGGACGGCCCCTGAAGCCGCACCCACGGCAGCCAGAACCGCCAGGGTGATCAGGGTCTTGTTCATGATGGGGTTCCTCGGTGCTTGTTATCGTGAGTGGCGCTCAGTGACCGGAGTGCGGACCAGGCTTTCGGACCTGCACGTCGGTGGCGGCGGGCTTGCCCTTCGCCGGCATGGATTGCCCCCCCTGGGTTTTTACGCGCGGCGGCTCAGCGGCTGGCCCGGTCCATTCATAGGCACGGGTGCCGGGAGGCTGCTTGTACCAGCCGGGGTCAGCGTAATCACCAGCCTTCTGCTCGGCACGCACCTTCAGTACGGTGAACATGCCCCCCATCTCCACCGCGCCATAGGGGCCTTGGCCTGTCATCATCGGAAGCGTGTTGTCCGGCAGCGGCATCTCCATTTCACCCATGTCGGCCATGCCGCGCTCTCCCATGACCATGTAGTCGGGAATGAGATCGGTGATCTGCTTGGCGGCTTCCCGGTGATCAACCCCGATCATTGTCGGCACGTCATGGCCCATCGCATTCATCGTGTGGTGGCTCTTGTGGCAATGGAAAGCCCAGTCACCCGCTTCGTTGGCGATGAACTCGACTTGGCGCATCTGCCCGACGGCGATGTCGGTCGTCACCTCCGGCCAGCGCGACCCCTTCGGTGTCGGGCCACCGTCGGTGCCGGTGACCGTGAATTCGTGGCCATGCAGGTGAATCGGATGATTCGTCATCGTCAGGTTGCCGACGCGGATACGGACCCGGTCGTTCTGGCGCACATTGAGGGAGTCGATGCCCGGAAAAGCCCGGCTGTTGAAAGTCCACAGGTTGAAATCGAGCATCGTGTTCACCTTCGGTGTATAGCTGCCGGGATCGATGTCATAGGCGTTCAGGAGGAAGCAGAAATCCCGGTCCACCTCGTCGATGAGGGGGTGCCGGTCCTTCGGATGGGTGACCCAGAAGCCCATCATGCCCATCGCCATCTGGGTCATCTCGTCGGCATGGGGGTGATACATGAAGGTGCCTGGCCGGCGTGCCACGAACTCGTAGACAAAGGTCTTGCCCGGTGGAATCTGCGGCTGGGTGAGTCCGCCGACACCATCCATTCCGCTGGGCAGACGTTGCCCGTGCCAATGAATGGTGGTGTGCTCAGGCAGGCGGTTGGTGACGAAGATGCGCACCCGGTCGCCTTCGACCACTTCGATCGTCGGGCCGGGGCTTTGTCCGTTGTAACCCCACAGGTGGGCATTCATGCCGGGAGCGATCTCCCGCACAACCGGCTCGGCCACCAGGTGAAACTCCTTGACGCCCTTGTTCATGCGCCACGGCAGGGTCCAGCCGTTGAGGGTGACCACCGGGTTATAGGGCCGACCGGCGCCGGTGACGCCTCGCGGGAGATGCGGAGGCGCCGTGTTCGGATCCTCCTTCAGGATCAGCTCAGGAAGTGCTGCCATGGCGACGGGACTGACCGAGGCCGCGGCCACGGCACCGCCGGTCAGGCCCAGGCTTTGGATGAATGCACGACGGGATGTCATCGGGTGTCCTTTCGGTTCAGTGATCCGGACGGCCGGTGCTGGCCGGAGCGGTACGTGAGGCGGCGGCCAGGGAGGGCTTGCCGATCAGGGCCATTTGTAGATCACTCTGGGCAATCCAGTAGTCACGCAGGGACTCGATATAGCTGTTCACACTGGTGATCTGGGAACGGGCGTCGGCAAGCAGCTCGAAGACCCCGATCAGCATGCCGTTGTAGCGCAGCAGGTTCTCTTCGGCGATCCGCTTGTTGAGCGGCACGATTTCGTCCCGGTAGTGCTTTGCAATGTCGAAGCTGTTGCGATACGCCGAGTAGGCTTCGCGGACTTCCGAACGGGCGTTGATGGCGGCTTCGGCCGCACGTTCAACGGCCTGGCCATAGATTGCTTCTGCCTTGGCAACCTTGCTGCCGCCAAAGTCGAAGATCGGAAGCTCGAAACTCACTTCGTAGCCGCGTTTGTAGCCGCTATCCCGCGCGCCCTCCAGGACACGCGCCGGCCCGAACTCCAGCACGTTGATGAAGCGCGTGGCCTGGGTGAGGCCAAGGTTTTTGGCCAGTGCCTCGGTTTCGAGACGGACCGCCTGAAGATCGAGGCGCTGATCCAGTGCCGTTTGCTCGACAGCCGGCAGTTCGTCGGGCAACTTGGGCAGATCGGGCAGGCGCTCGGGGAGTCGAATCGCCTGGGGTGATGGCAAGCCCAGCAGCTTGGTCAGCCGCTCCCGCGCCGCAATGCTGGCTTGCTCGGCACGGGCCAGATCGAGGGCCGCGGACGCATAGAAACCTTGCTCGCGCGCCTGCTGAAGCCGGTTGAAGTTACCGACTTCCGCCATCTTGCGGGCCAGGCCAGCGCCGGCTTCCGCCGCCTGCTTTACTTTTCGGAGGTAACGGACCGACTCTTCGGCCGCGATGGCACCAAAGTAGGCCTTGCGCGTCTCGGAGGCCAGCCTCGCCACCTCCAGCGCCGTCATGCGCTGGGTCTGGGCGAAGTTGCGTTTCTCGACCTCCACGGCAAGCGGCATGGTGATCAGCGCGAACAGGTTGAAGGTCAGCACCTGTTCAATCTTGAATTCGCGTACCCCATTCTCGGCGCGGCTGGTACGAAGCATCGAAAAATGGGGGTTCGGCAGGCGCCCGGCCTGGACCATCTCGGCTTCGCTGATCCCAAGATCGTAGAATGCGGCGCGGAGTCCCCGGTTATTGTAAATGGCGACCTGAACAGCATCCTCAGCGGCCAGGGGCTTGGCCAGCAGCTCGGTCACACGTGTATCGACCTCCTTGCGGGCCTCGTCGCTCCTGGCCCATTGGGCATCGGCACCGATACGGGCGCGGGTCGTTTCCCGGATGGTGTCGAAGCCTCCGTCCGGGGAGAAACTGGCACAGCCACTCAGGACCAGCGTACCAAGGACCAGGGCGGTCAGGCCCTTGATGGCGCGGGAGTGTCGTGGAGATAGGGTTGAGCGCACGGCGAACTCCTAATGGTGATGATCAGCAGGGGGCCTCGCTGAGGCCGGCGGCGTCGCTCCGCTTTCCTTTTGCAAAGCCCCATCGGTGTTGGCAGGTGCCATATGGCCTGCATGCATGCCGCCTGTACGCTGAACACCATCATTGGCCGCTCGCCATGCGCCAACGGGGGCTTCCGACCAGGCACGATAATCGGACAAGGAAGACGCATGAGGGGAAGTCCTGGAGGCAGGCTCCAAGGTGGGCGGCTCAGCAGCCAGGACGCTTTTCGTCAAGGCCAGTGCCAGCAGTCCGAGCAGGGTTGATCGCATCGGTCGTCTCCATGGGGTCAAAAGGGGGCCTCGGGAATCTGGTGTTCCCATGGCGAGCAGTGTGCGGTGCAAAAACCGACAGGAGACTGACCCGGGAATTACATCTTTGTAATCTTGGGAAGAATGGAGGTGGCTTGCGCCAAACTAATGCTGCCAAATGGAGAATGCTGCGAGGAAGACCATGAAAATACTGATCGTCGAGGATGAACCCAAAACAGGGGACTACCTCAAGCAAGGGCTGGTTGAAGCCGGCTTCAATGTGGACCTGGTCCGGGACGGCATGGACGGACTGCACTTCGGGATGACCGAAGCTTACGACCTCATCGTGCTCGACGTGATGCTGCCGGGGCTCGATGGTTGGCGCGTCCTGCAGGCCCTGCGCAAGGCCGGCAAGGAGATGCCCGTCCTGTTTCTGACCGCCAAAGACAGCGTGGATGACCGAGTCAAGGGGCTGGAGCTAGGGGCCGACGACTATCTGGTCAAACCCTTCGCCTTCTCGGAGTTACTGGCTCGCGTTCGAACCCTCCTGCGCCGGGGGGCCAAGAACAAGGAAGTCGACGCCTTGCATGCGGCAGATCTGGAGCTGGACCTCCTGCGCCGCCGCGTCACGCGGGCGGGCAAGCGGATCGACCTGACCGCCAAGGAGTTTGCACTCCTTGAACTCCTGCTGCGCCGGCGCGGTGAAGTGCTGCCGCGCTCCCTGATCGCCTCCCAGGTGTGGGACATGAATTTCGACAGCGACACCAATGTGATCGAGGTGGCGGTGCGCCGCCTGCGGGCCAAGATCGACGACGGTTTTGAACCCAAGCTGATTCGCACCGTGCGTGGCATGGGCTATGTGCTGGAAGAACAGGAGGACGAATAGTGCGCCCTGTCCGCCGCAAGTCGCTGACCTTCCGCCTGACCGTGCTGTTCGCGGCGGCATCAACCGTGGTGTTGCTGGTACTAGGTTTGATTGTGGCTGAGTCCGTCGAACACCACTTCGAAGAGCAGGACATGGAGGCCCTGACCGGCAAACTCGAATTGATTCGCCATGCCTTGGCCAAGGTTCATTCGTCAAAGGATCTGGCAGCCATTCCGCAGCAGATGGACGACTCCTTGATCGGCCATCATGGCTTGGTCGTGGCAGTAAAGGGGCCGGATGGTCGCACCCTGTTCGCCACCGAGGACGCCCCTTTCCCCCAGCGCTTACTGGATCGGGTCAAAACACCTGAGGCTGAGCGCCCCTACGTGTGGCAAGTCGATGACCAGTTGTCCTTCCGGGGTATCGTGGCCGAAGCACCAACCGGAGTTCAGGCGTGGCCGCCCGCCGTAGTCGCCGTCGCGACGGACATTTCCCATCACCGGAGCTTCATGGACTCATTCATGAAGACCCTCTGGCTCGTGGTCATTGGGGGCACCTTGGCGACCGGACTACTCGGTTGGTTTGCTGCCCGTCGAGGCCTGGCGCCACTTCGCGAGATGAAGCGAAGAGCGACGGAAGTCAGCGCCCAACGTCTTGACCAGCGTTTACCTGTGGATGCCGTACCCGTCGAACTGGCTGAGTTGGCCGAATCCCTCAACGACATGCTGGCCCGGCTGGAGGAGTCGTTCAAGCGACTCTCGGATTTTTCATCAGACCTGGCTCACGAACTCCGGACCCCAGTCAGCAACCTGATGACGCAAACCCAGGTTGCCCTCTCCAAGACCCGAAGCTCCACCGAGTACCGGGAGGTGCTGGAGTCCAATTGCGAGGAGTTCGAGCGTCTGTCGCGGATGATTTCGGACATGCTATTTTTGGCCAAATCGGAGAACGGCCTGATCGTACCGGGCCAGGAAAGCTTTGATCTGGCGGACGAGGTCACTGCCCTGTTCGATTTCTACGGCGCCCTGGCTGAAGAGAACGGCGTCACGCTACGGCTTGAGGGCTCAGGACTGGTGACCGGAGACAGGCTGATGCTCCGGCGCCGAGGCAGACCTGCACGCCGAGCGTGAAGCGGCTGCCGAGTGGGAGGGCTGTCAGCCCTTCGCGGCGGACGACAACGCCGCGCTGGACGCCCTGGGCGACGATGAACGGGCCGAACTCCGGCAGCGTTACCGGAGCGCCGCCATGCGCTGCCACCCGGACCGGGTTCCCGAGG
>NZ_SDKK01000083.1 GCF_008107625.1 Zoogloea oleivorans | reverse complement strand
CCTGAATCCGTGACCAGAACCGCCCAATCCCTTGACTGGCACGGGTTCCGGGCGTTTTTCCGCTCACCCGCCGGGTGAAGTCGGCGGGCATTTGAGATAATGACGGCCTTGCCCCCGCCACCGCCGCCATGCCCGACTTTCAAATCAAGCGCCTGCCCTACAACCTGACGGCGCACGCCGGATTGTCGCTGGTGGGGCAATACCTCAAGCGCTTTGCGCAGATCGACCAGGTCATCGATCCGCGTTTCCCCATTGCCGGCAAGGGGGGCATTGGGACCAGTTCTCTGCTCAAGGCCTATGTCGGGCTGCTGTGCAGCGGGAAGTCCGACTTTGACGCCATCGAATCCTTGCGCGGCGACGCCTTCTTCCGCGATGCGCTGGACCTCTCGACGGTACCGTCCTCGCCGACGCTGCGCCAACGCATGGACGCCCTGGGCGAGGCCGGCGACAGCGCACTGAGGGCGCTGGACGAGGCCAACGAGCGCCTCCTGGCGCGCGCCAAACCGACCCTCACGCCGCTCTCCACCGGCCATCTGGCGCTGGACTTCGATGTCTTCACCCTCGACAACAGCGGCACGAAGAAGGAAGGCGTGGGGCGCACCTACATGGGCTTCGACGGCTATGCGCCGATTGCCGGCTATCTGGCCGAGGAAGGCTACTGCCTCGGGCTCGAACTGCGCCCCGGCACCCAGCATTCGGCCTCGGAGACGCCGGATTTCCTGCGCCGCCTGCTGCCGCGCGCGCGGGCGGTGACGGCGCTGCCGCTCCTGGTGCGCGCCGACTCGGGCTTCGATGGCGCCGCGATCTTCGTGGCTCTGGCCGCCGCGCGCGAAGCGGGGCCGGTGGACTGGCTGGTCAAGTGGAACCCGCGCCGTTTCAAGGTGGCCACCCTCCACGAGCGCCTCGCCGCGGACCCTGCCACCGTCTGGTCGCATCCGCGCGCGGGCAAGCGCGAAACGTACGTTGTCGAACCCCTCACCCGCAAATTCGCCGGGACCAAAGTCACGATGCACCGGGTGATGCATCTGATTGAGCGCACGATCGATCGCGACGGCCAGATCCTACTGATGCCCGATCTCGAGATCGAAGGCTGGCTCACCAGCCTTGAACTGCCCGTCGCCGAGATCGTCGCGCTGTACCAGGCACACGGCACCCATGAGCAGTTTCACTCCGAGTTCAAGACCGATCTGGACCTGGAGCGCCTGCCTTCGGGCAAATTCGCCACCAACGATCTGGTGCTGTCCCTGGCCGTGCTGGCCTTCAACATTCTGCGCGCCATCGGCCAGGCGACCCTGATCGAGCCCGACAGCCCGGTTCGCCACCCCGCCAAGCGGCGGCGCCTGAAGACCGTGATGCAGGAAATCATCGGCGTCGCCGCCCGCGTCATCACGCATGCCCGGCGTCTGACCTTGGGCCTTGGCCAGCGCTGCGCCGCCTTCACCGTGTTCGAGCGTCACTACCAGACCCTGCTCCAGTTCTCCGGCTGAGGCACTTCCCCGTGGGTCGCCATTCGATGCCGCCAGGCAGGTGAACGCTCGTCCGTCCATAGCGAAAGCCGGCGCAAGCCCGGATTTGGCCGTGCAAACACGCGTCAATTTTGTCTGGCGATGCGGTTTCATGCGAAATACGGGCTCAAGTTTCAATTCAAAACCCATTTCACGGCGCTATGCGGACAGCCTGCCAGGCGCGAAAGTGGCGGCCACGGATTCAGGTTCGAGCTCAACACCGGTGGCCGTGATCTTGAAATTAAGCATGTTTCCTATCGTTGTACGTCTAAGGAGCGTTTATTTTCTTGGTCAGTCGAGCGGCACAGGACGCCCCAATTATCTCACGACTACTCACGCAACTAACTTGGGCTGCC
>NZ_SDKK01000042.1 GCF_008107625.1 Zoogloea oleivorans | reverse complement strand
CTGCATCGGTGAATTTGATTGCGTTCGTCCATCGACAACTGGCTGTAGTGATTTCCCATGCATACACCCTACCAAATCGGGGTGTTGCACTTCAGTCTAGAGCGCGCCCAGGGTAGATACGCGCATCGCTCGCATCTTTAATACGTACGGGCCGGGCATGCAACGTGATGATGGCCGTGTTGTCAGTAATTTTGTCACCCGTATCCTTGACGGCACACCCATCGACATCTACGGCGAGGGTCACCAGACGCGTTGCTTCTGCTACGTAGACGACATGATTGAGGCTTTGATCGCTCTCATGATCAGCGATTGCGCTACGCCCGTTAACCTAGGGTCAGACCGCGAGGTGTCGGTCACTGCACTGGCGCACCTTATTGGTCGGGTGCTAAAGATGCCGGTTTACTTGCGTCATACTTCTGCATTGATCGACGATCCACAAGAGCGCCGCCCCGATCTGGAGAAGTGCCACCGAGTGCTAGGCTGGCAAGCCACGACAGAGTTAGAGGTAGGTTTGCTGAAGACGGCTGCATTTTTCGCTCAAATGCAAGAACCTAGCCATGCCTGACTATGTGATCGCAGGTGCCTCGTCGATCGAGGATATTCCGCAATTCGTTGAAGTTACCAAGCAAGCAGGGATAGCAGTGCTGCTCCTAGAAAACGCGACGATGTCAGAGTACATTCCGGCACCGCACCGCACGCTGGTTAGCTGCAGTGAAAACCTCCCAGATAGCAGTGCTCCTGTTATCCCACTCAATGAATTTTGGGTAAGCCGGGCGATCCGAGCTGGTGTTGCCAACATTTCTCCGGACGCGTTGCATGCCAGCCGTTCCAAGCACTATCTCTCTACTCGGCTTACTGCATCCGGTTTACATAGCTTGCAAAGGCGATATCTTGAAGACATAACGGCGCCTTATCCTAACCACTATCTGGCTCGGCTCGATGCAGCCTATTCCGGCTATGGCATTGTTCGCCATGTTGAAGCGGGACACTTTGATCCCATCGCGATCGCTCGGGCAGTGCGAGAGGACGCCAGCTGCATCATGCTCTCCGTGCTCGACAACGAAGCCGTCCGGGTCGTGGTGGAAGACTATCTAGACGGAGATGAGTACAGCGTCGACGTGTTTGTTCGCCAGGGCCAGCCGGCCGTGTTGCGCCTATTTCGCAAGATCATCGTCTGGATCCACGGAAGGCCGGTGTGTGACAGTTACATTGCAGTACCACACGACCCTGCCTTGTGCAAAACCATCTACGAGTGGTGCTCAACCCTGTACAGCGCAGGTTGCACTAGCTTTGGCCAGTTCGACTTCATCGTAATCAAAGGGCAAGCTTACGCACTAGATTTTTCCTGCCGCATTGGCGGAGGTCTGGACGCCATAAAGCGATTTGCGGACATTTCCAGCTATACCGCCTTGGCACTTGCGGGAAGTACGCCGTCTTTCGCGCCGTTTACGGTGCAAAAAAATGTGCTAGCGCGCCTATCCGGCCGTCTGGCGAAATTTACTTGCAGGTTGCCACATGCGTACCAAGTTACAGTCCGCAAGAACGTCGGTGACTTGCTGCCGGAAAACCTAAGCAGTTCCAACGCCAGGATCGCCGAGATCTGCTTTGCAGCCCACGACTTTGGCAATGCCATCGCCATGGCACGGAAACTCGATGAAAAGGTGATCATAGATGTCCATGACTGATAGCGACGAACTGACCTTTCTGCTGTCCAGCTTTTTCGACCTAATGGGCGGCGGTCCATCAGAAAGCGAATTGTCGGGCCGCTTGCGCGCTATCAACAAACTGGATGATCTAAATATCATTGACAGCGATCTGGATGATCCGCTGTGGCGTGTAGTACCACAGATCATCATGCATCGCTTCGGATTAGCAGCCTTTCAGTCTTTCAAAGCCCGACACAAGGCTGGCGCATCCTTTGTCTTCGTACATCCTGCCCATAGCCATATCGTGCCACAACTGCAAGATGGATTGCGCCAGCGCTGGACAGTGAACGAGCCTATCTCACGCGAACTAACGCCCGAGCTAATTTGCGGCCTGTACGGTGGCTATCGCTGGCACGCGGCCTATGCTGCGGCTTGTAAATACAGAGGAGACATCGGCCGGCTAGCTACGATACTGCCTCTTTCTCCTTGCTCCGATGTGATGTTACAAGACCTTATCGCCTACAAAAACGACAACCGTGCCAACTTGGCGGAAAAGATCGTCATTCCCCGCGAAAACCTTGGCCAAGTGATGGACGGGATAATCCAGGCATTTCATTGCCCCGATGTGATTGAAAATTCCCGCCAGTTGATGAACCTCGGCCTAGCCGATTCGATCAAGATTTCAGATAGTCATGCGTAATAGCGCCATACATGACTGCCACAACAACTCGGCCGACCTGCTTTCGAACGTTGCCCTAAATGGCGTTGTCGCCCGTGAGCCACAGTCCGACGGGACGTACGATTATGGCGTCCCGATCGAATTGGATCACCTCTATGTGCTCAGCGAACGAGAGAGGGCGCATGTCTGAACTGGCCATCGTCACCTACCTACGCGGGCAGGAACGACTAACACCGGAACTAATCGAAATAGGCAACCAGCTGCACCTAAGATATCCGGGCTTAGTCATGGAGTTGTATGTGGAGTCGGCGCACGCATTGCACGCGCCAGATGCTGACTTTCCCATCCGCGTTACTCATATCCAGGGGACCAAGTACCGTAAGCTGTTGCATGCGTTGCAGGGCACAGATCATCGTTATCTACTTAGCTTGGACAACGACATCGCCGCCGACATCCCAGGTTTGCTTCATTTGGTTACGCAGACCATGGACGGCAATTTCGACCTAGCAGCCTGTCGGACTAACGCAGCGCGAATGGGATAATGCGCACTTGCCCACCGAACTGATCCTGAGAAATGAGCCGCTTCCATCCTGTAGACCGCCAGACCGGTTATCTGCTCCCGCCCTCGGTCGATGAATGGCTGCCGGAAGACCACCTTGCCCGGTTTATTGTTGAGGTGATTGATGGACTCGACGTCAGTGCCCTGGAGAAAGCCTACGCGGGTCGTGGCAGCGCGGCGTATCACCCCTCGGTATTATTGGCATTGCTGGTGTATGGCTACGCCAACGGCGTCTTCTCAAGCCGAAAGATAGAGCGGGCGACCTACGACTCGGTGGCGTTTCGCTTCATTGCGGCTGGCACCCACCCTGACCACGACACCCTGGCGAGCTTTCGTCGGCGCTTTCTCGACGAGTTGGCTGGCCTGTTCGTGCAAGTACTGGAGATGGCGCGGGAAATGAAGCTCCTGAAGCTGGGCACGATCAGTCTGGACGGTACCAAGATCAAGGCGAACGCCTCGCGCCACAGCGCTTTGTCACACGGGCATATCGAGCAACTGGAAATCCAGCTCAAGGCAGAAGTTGAGTCCTTGCTGGCGACGGCCGAACAGGCCGACCAATCCGCCGTGCCGGATGGCATGAATCTGCCGGAGGAAATTGCTCGACGCCAGGCCCGACTGGGGGCTATGGCAGCCGCCAAGGCCAAGATCGAAGAACGTGCGAAAGCCCGCTTTGAGAAAGAGCAAGCCGAGTACGAAGGCAAGTTGGCGCGTCGAGAAGCCAAGGCTAAGGAAAGCGGCAAGAAACCCGGTGGCAAGCCGCCGAAACCGCCGGTTGCCGGGCCGAAGGCGCAAGACCAGCTCAATTTGACGGATGAACAATCGCGCATCATGCCGGTTGCCGGCGGCGGCTTTGAGCAAGCGTATAACGCGCAGGCAGCGGTTGATACGGGCACGATGCTGGTTGTCTCACTAAACGTGACGCAAGCCTGCAATGACAAGGAACAGGTGGTGCCGATGCTTGAGCAACTGGCAGCGCTGCCGGCCTCACTGGGTCGGCCGCAGGCACTGGTGGCGGATACGGGTTTTTACAGCGCCAAGAATGTCAGTGCCTGCGAAGAGAGCAGTATTGAGCCGTTCATTGCGGTGAAGCGGGATGAGCATCATCCGGCGCCGACGGAACGCTTTACCGAGCCGGCTGCCTTGCCAGCTGATGCCACGCCCGCCCAGGCCATGGCGCACAAGCTGAAAACGAAGGCGGGCCGAGCCCTCTACGCGTTGCGCAAGCAAACCGTCGAGCCCGTGTTCGGCATCATCAAGTCCGTGCTGGGCTTTCGTCAGTTCTCCCTGCGCGGCCTGAAGAAAGTCACCGGTGAATGGACACTGGTTTGCCTCGCCTGGAATTTGAAGCGCATGGCCGTATTGCGTCCGCAGTAGCAAAAACAAGGGAAAATCGTGCGTCTTACGACAAAAATCAGCGAAATTCGGCCTTTCAGGCCCCATTTTATCGACCTGGCCGGTTCAAGACCGACAGGCTGCTAGGTTGGGGCCGGATTCAGTCGCGCAAAGTGTCCAACTTCATCTCGCGCCTGGTGGAGGTTGACAAGCTGCTTTCCCATACCGTGCTGCGACCTATGCTGTGGCGAATGCACCTCGGCGTGACAATTCCCGGCCAGTGCTTCCTGCTCAAGACAGCTAGCTTTGAGGGTACTTTGCCTAGCACAGATACCTTCCTCGACGACCTATCCATCGGGCTACATGCCGCCAAGCATCACCTGCGCTATCACTATGCCCAGAACGTAGTAGCCTTCGAGTTGCCGTCCTACTCGTTTTCAGCGCTATGGAAGCAGCGCTTGCGCTGGGCCACCGGCTTTCGGCAGTCGGTGTCATGCACCACTTTGTCCCGGCAGGATCGCCGACTGCTGTGGATCCACGCCTTTTGTTATCACCTGCTACCCATCCTCCATGTGGCCACACTCGCGGCACTGGCTCCACAAGCGCCACTAGCCTGTGCTGGCTGGCTGGGTATACTCGGGCTAGCCATTACCCGGAGCCATCCACAAGCGCTAGGTGCGGCACTCGCTTACCCGATCCTTTTTCCGCTATTCCATGTGGGATGGTGGCTGCGTTTCTTTCACATCAAACCATGATCCTTGCACCTGAAACAGATTTGAAGGCTGAGATTCTCACACGCGGGGTAGTCTTTACTCCCGCAGCAATCGACTGTGCTACGCGCATGGGCGCCAAGGGCCAAAATCTCGTCTATAACGCGCCCAAAGGTTTTGCCCGTGAGCGCCCTCAAGAATTATTCCTTGAGGGCGAAGACGGTTATAGCACTGTAGTCTCTTGCGTGTCAGCCCACGGCAAACGTAGCCCCGTCACAGTGGACGTAGCCACCTCTGGAGAATTGGTGTGTCGCATAGGCGAACAGTCCGCCAGTGATGGCGTTACGGTCAGCTTCGTTAAACAGCCGGAGTATTACGCACAGCGCCTGACCAGCGGAGATCTCGCCCTGAAGTACATTTCGGCCTGCGGCTATGATGAACTAAACATCATTCCTTGGAAGGGCTGCCTCATTTCCAACGTCTGCAGGTTTTGCGGTGTTAACAACGTAGCCGTGAAAAATCCAAACGACGCGTTGCATGCAGCGCACCTGCGGCCTGGAGCCCTCGGCTGGGAAGCTATGAGGGCGTCCTACTTAGGCAACCTGTCGGAATCGATCGACTTGGCGTTACAGGCAGAGTGCTATTCAGATCACATGCACGTAATACTCATCTCTGGCAACCTGCCCGACGACCAACTCGATAACCAAGCCGATATCTATTGCGACATCACTGCCCACATTAAGGAACAGGTTGCGCCAAAGAGCACGGAAGGTATTGTTGCGGTAATGACACCGCCGCACGATCTGGCTCGGTTGAACAAGCTCAAGCAAGCCGGGGTTGCCATTGTGGTATTCAATCTTGAGGTGGGTAACGACCCTTGGTTCAGCAAGTATTGTCCCGGAAAGAGTGCGCTTGGACGTGATTTCTTCATTGATCGACTCAAGCACGCCGCCACCGTGTTCGGACGTGGCAAGTCCTGGACCAATTTCGTACTGGGACTAGAACCGGTAGACGAACTGTTAGCCCTGTGTGAGGAGTTGGCCGAGCACGGCATCGTTTCCAGCGCCAACGTGCTGCATGTAGACGAAGGTAGCCGTCTCGACTGCGACCCACCAACAAAGGAAACTGTTATCCGCTTCTTCCACGGGCTAGCACAAATAAACCATAACAACGGATTCGAAGCTTTTTATTGCTCCAAGGCCTTACGCACCAGCCTGTCCAACGAATTTCAGGACGGGCGCTGGGCATAGAGGTCTTAGCGAGCTAAGGGGCTGGCGAAAGATGGTATCGGTCGGGGCTTACAACTCACAGATGGAAGCTTTTAGCGCAAGACCTTTTCTGGCCACCCATTTATAAACACCGATCCATCTGATTTCAGGCGAACCTCAAGCACACGCTCGACTTCACCATCACTTTCAATCCGCACATCGTAACGCGCTGTCAGGTAATGAAATTGTTGATTCGTAGAACCTGCCCAACGGCGACTATGCTCCGGTAAATTCGCGTCATACGGACCATCTACCAACACATCCGTGTAACGAAGTAGTTGATCAGCACCAGGTAATTGCAACACATCAAGTTCGCTTTTTGTATATCCGCTGAATACCATCACCGACAGCCCCAGTGACTGCGCTCCTTGCGCAACGACAGCCAAGCCTTGCGCTTGCAGCATAGGCTCGCCGCCGAGGAAGGTCACCCCTTCAAGATCATGCGCATGATGTGCATTTTCCAGCCAGTCGAAAACCGATGAAGCCGAAACAAGTTCACGCTCGGTCAGCTGCAGATACGCTGGGTTGCAGCAGCCTCGGCAACGCTTGTTGCAACCTTGAACCCACAATGCAGCTCTTCGCCCCGGCCCTTCTGCTTCGGTACAAGGTAGGCGAGATGCCATGTTCAGCCAATGCACATTTCACTCCAACTCGAATAACAATTTTCCCCCTGCAATATGAACCTCAATTGCATTTCCCCGGATCTGACCAGGATCGGCCATTTTCTCAAATAAAAAATCAGCTAGTGGATCAATCAGCTTATTCGTCAGTGCATTGGGGACGCCGCGACCGCCCGTTCCGCGATCCACCTCCCTGACAAGCAAAGCCAGTATCTCGGCTTCCCTAACCAGCCTCAAATCCGAAACACCCCATTTATCCTTCAGCCCTTTGCGCAACGGCTCCAACTTAGCGCGGGCGATATCAATCAAGAAGCTATCGTCACGCATGAAGTTGAAAGGAATAATGTTGGCTTCGCCAATGCGTCCGAGCAATTCTGGGCGTTTTAATTCGTGCACGAAATGCTGTCGCACCTTTTGGATGAATTCATTGCGCACATCCTGGCTCTCATGGTGCACTTCGGCTGCGCCAATATTCGATGTGAAGACGATTACGGTATCCGAAAACAACACAGTTTCGCCCTTGCCATCGGTCAAACGCCCATCTTCCAGAATTTGCAAAAACTTATCAAGGATGCGCGGGTGTGCCTTCTCGATTTCATCAAACAGCAGCAGGGAAAATGGTCTTTGCTTGACCGCATTGGTCAGCTGCCCGCCCGCTTCGTAGCCCACATAACCAGGCGGTGCCCCCACCAACCGCTGGTCAGCATGCTCGTGGTTGAACTCAGACATATCGAAGCGAAGGCAGGCTTCTTCGTCGCCGAAGAGAAATTCGGCAATGGACTTCGCCAGTTCAGTTTTTCCTACGCCCGTAGGACCGACAAAAAACAGCACGCCCTTGGGCGTGCGTTGCCTGTAGGAGTGTTGAAGTCCCGAAAGTCCCGTGAAGGCGCGCACGAGGATGCGCCGTACCGATTCAATGGCCTCGCCTTGACCTTTGACACGCCGTCCCAGCGTTTCGACAATGGTCTGAAGTTTTTTGTGATCCAGTTGCTCCCAAGGACTGTGCCTGCGGCCGTGGCGATACAGGTTGAGTAGAGACAACGCACTTGAGACTTCAGTCTCCTGTCGTGAAAGTCGTGCGAGATTGTGAATGTCGCGGATACACTGGCCTTCCAAGCCATCCACGAAATCAGCTAACTCTCTTCCGCCTTGCTGCAAAGGGGGCTGCAGCCGAAACACTTCTTTCAAACCCAGTACGGCAGACTCGCGAATTTGTCTTGCCGGCAAGGGAATTCCTATTTCCTTAAACAAGGGGTTGTTCAGGTAGATGGATGGTGGCAACACATTCAAGCCCCCACACAACAACACCAGCAGCGATTGCGGCTGACCAATGCTTTCAGCATTGCGAACCACAGCGGCATCACGGGTAGCCTGCCCCAGGCGCAGTAGCCATCCGCGCTCATTCTCACTCAACGAATTGATGCTACCAAATAGATAATGAGACCAGTCCAAGACAAAAGCGACAGGCTTTTCGGTTCGCGGTTGTCTCAGCCATTGCGCAGCAACGGTCAGTAAGTCATCCGCGCTTGCCGTGATGCTGCTGGATGCGGGGCTCGCCATAGGTGCCGGCGGCAAATCCCCCATGTCATAGGCACTCCCCTCAGATATGCTTTCTCTTACGGAAGCTGGTGTAACTGAGCTTTGCAATTCCCCCCAAGTCCTCGCATCAACGCCGCTGACACCATTGACGCGGTTCCAGAAAACTACATGCTGATACCCACGCTGACGCAGCAGGTTCATCAACGCGGCTGGTAAAGCAATCCATTGCCCTGGAGCCTCGGGGTTGGATGTCAAATCCCCGGTGTTTCCATGCAATATCACACCGCGCCGTATGCCACATTCGCGGCGAAAGTCTTCCTGCCACGGCAACAAAGCTGAACTCATTTGCTTCTCTCCTGTGTCGCATCAGGGTAAGGACGAGCGTCTTGATCCTGATCATCTGGATTGACCCAAATCACGCGCTTGTCACTCAAACTGATTCCGTAAGCATCTTGTAGCGTTGCCATGACCGGCGCGATATCTTTCTCGCACGTTTTGCCTTTGTATTGATGAAACTTGTAGCTGAGATGGCCGCTCAAGTTGACGCGGAAATCTGCCTGGGCACCAGCAGGGCGACGGGCTCGAATCAGCACTTGGTCTTCCCCTTGCGATACAAGAAGCTCTGGCCTATCCACAACAAAACCAGCTTGTTGCAGTGACTGATACACCGCACGCACGACTTCACGGCGTTGGCTTTCGTCTACGGCAGCTTTGTCACGATCTTGCACCAGTTGGTTCAAGACTTCAGCCTGCTCTGTTGGAGCAAGTCCTATTGCATGAGCCAATGCCTCACGCAACTTGGCAGCGCGTTCGCCACCGTCCTTATTCGCTTCCTGCTCCAATTGCTCTCTTTGCAGCGTCAGTACATCGGCCACGACCTCGCGTTGCACACGATCTTTCATTTCTTGCAACTGGCGTTCAGCGTCCACTTCATACCGCTGCCGAACTTCGCGCAAGGCGGCTGAAATCTGCGCTGAGGTCATGTTGTGGGCAGCATTGCCAAGTAGTCGCTCCCGTAGTTGCTGCAACTCGGCAAACGCGGCGTTGAGTGCGACAGGCGTGCTCCAGCCACTCAAGCCCTCGCGCCATGCTGTTTCAAGTTCTGCTCTTAGCTGCAACTGTCGCTCGAACTCAGCTTGCTGCGCTTTACGGAATGCCTCAGCTGCGGCTAGCTCAGCCTCTTGACGGGAACGGCGCTGCTCACGCGCAAAACGTGGTAAGCCGTGGAACCGACCACTCAAGGCGCGACTCATATCTCTGGCAGCAAACGGATCAGACTCTAGCAAAGCCTCCATGCGCCAAAGTTCAGAGCTCAACTCACGAAACTCTACTGGAATTACATCGTCCAGCCCTTGGCTGGAGACATCATTCATTAAGCTGCGGTAGCGCTCAAGGAACGGACGCGTCGTGTCACGCACGCGCTGTCGATCAAGCTCTTGTTTGCGTTGTAGTTTAATTTGGAAGTGATATTCATCTGCCCGACTCATGGTTATATTTCCTTCTATTTTTTTTATCTTTCTTCCGTGAATGTATGCTTGGCGCAGCAGCGGGCACAAGGCGCACAGGCGCATATGACTTGGAATCTTGCGTGTTCAGGCCAAGTGATTGCGCCTTGTTCCGTAAGTTGATGTCATTACTCACAAACAACACATCATTCAGCCGAAAGAATAACGCCGTTGAAAGAATGGCATGGTCGGGCTGCATGGAATCCCATTCAGCAGGTAGTAAGGCTGCATAGTCTGTTTCATGGCGGAGATGGGACGAGTTTGCATCCAACTGGCGGATAGCCGCGCGTGCCTTGACCGCGCGAGTCTCATCTTCACTGCTCTTCAAACCATCCAGCTCGCTCAGCACACGACGCGGCACCACCAAAATATCGCTGGAACTCAACCCTTTCAAAAGCTCAGGATGTTCCATCAGAGCGCTGGTATCCAGCACGACGATGCGATGCCCAATCTCGACTGGTGCCAAATTCTCCTGCGCCAGAAGGCTCCAGCTTTCCACCGCATCATTCAACGCATCCCAGAGGGGCAACGATACCTTTAGATCGCGGAAACTCCCCGCAGCGTTGCGCCAAGCACGCACAGCATCCCAGGCATGAGGGGTCAAGGTACGCACCTCCATTTTTTTATCAGCCGCCGCTTTCAACGCTTCCTCGCCGATACTCCGGTAAACATCCTGAACGGCCTTCTCAATGTCCTGCACCGACTGCTGTAAGGCGTGTGGGCCATACAGCTTCGATTCCTTGCGCTCCAATACGTTTTCCAACCACACACGCCGCAATTCGACGGAGAGCAATTCTTCGGGAATTTCAGTGGTGGAAGGCAAGGCAGATCGAAGCTTAGCCAACGACTCCAAGGTGCGAATGGGGGCCGCATGACGCAGCAGCGCGGCTTGCAGAGGCACAGCCTTGTCTGCACGCAACATCTGAGCCACCTGGATCAAAAGAGAAATGATTTCTTCAGGCTCAAGCTGATTGGGCGTATGCCTCAACGACTCATCAATGGCTTTTGCCAGAGAACCTTCCCACGCAGATCTCCAGTCTTTCCTGTCGGGCAGCCACAAACTAATGGCCTGTGTAGCGGGTTCGACCAATGCAATCAGATCGTCCAGGGGCTGTTCAGCACGCGTGGCAAGCCACGGCCAGAGAGTTTCTCCGATTGCATCGACATCCCGCCACGCTAGCGGCATGAAGGCAATGCGTGGGTCATCGGAGTGCTCGCAAGTGTCTTCTAATTCGCTGCTCAGCTTGGCCCAAAACACGGTTGCAGCCTGGTCGTTCAAAGTAACCGCCAAGCCACACAAGCGCGGTTGTCCGGCCCAGTAGAGGCGGAGGTTACCGGCCACTTCTACTTGAGCACTCGCTCCGCCAACCTGGGGCAAGGATAAACTACGAAA
Organism: Zoogloea oleivorans; assembly: GCF_008107625.1. Taxonomy (GTDB): domain Bacteria; phylum Pseudomonadota; class Gammaproteobacteria; order Burkholderiales; family Rhodocyclaceae; genus Zoogloea; species Zoogloea oleivorans. The sequence continues at coordinate 15,356 of NZ_SDKK01000042.1, read as the reverse complement.
TCCCGTCATCAGTCCTGAGGGAATGGGCACAAGCAGGGTCAACACGGTCGGTTGTTTACCATCGGCAACCAATTCCGGTGCGCTCACTTCTGACGACAAAACGATGGTGGGTATTGCTACATCCGCCGCCGCAACGCCTTGCGCAACGATGCACAACCGTGCTCTGACTGCGCCCCCATTAGTAGCAGCAATGGGATGAGCAGTGCGGGCATCCCCTATAACAGAAGAGTCAATAACGGGAAGCAGAGCATTCGGCTTGCTTGTCAGTGCATCGGCAAGCAAAATTTCCCATGCCAGTTCGGATTGTGCTTGCTCCAGCCAGCGCTGCAATGCTGCATCACGCGGGGCATGTGCGGACAGCACACCGTCCTCGCTGCACGAGATCTCTAGTCGGCGCTCTACCCATCCCGCTGGCTGCACCACGGGCACGATGCGATCTATAACTGTCGCAGGGTTCTTCCAGTCATATGTTTCCTTCGCTATGGCGCGTTCAACTTGCGGCAACGGATTTTGCGGCCTCAAAGAGTTGTTGTCGGCACTGCCGATGCTCATGCTGCTTTGCCTCGGCAGCCAACCATCCTTCTTGACCGGTTTGATCTCATCGCCGATAGGGTCGTAGTGATGACTGACTTTGATCGTACGCGAACGCACCGGCAGGCTGTCGCTGCGCAAAAATTGCAAACCATCAGCAGTCAATTCAAGCTCAGTTAGAGGTGCCTCAAGCGTATCCAGAGCGTACCGTCTGGGCAGAGCACCCAAAGCGGAAAGTTCAGATATGCAGCCTTCCAGCAGTTCACGCACATCGCCTGCGCCCAGTTGATCGCGAAAAACACCCAACAAAGACAAGTTCTGTTTGTCTGGCAACTGGAGCCCAGGATCACACAGTCGTAACACCATCCGTTCGAACACTGTGGGCTTACGCTCGGTGTGATAGGTCACATCGGAATCAATGCGATACAAGGGCAAGGGAACGGAAATTTCAGCCAGCTTCATGCGCGGCCTCCCCGATTACCGTAGTTATCGCCCTTGAGCGCAGCCGTCCGATTGGGTGGGGTATTGAACCTGCCACGCTGCTGTTGTGGCTGCTGGGGCAGCATGCCTGGTGACATCAACTGCCTTGCTGGAACCAGCCGTGCATCGCGTTCCAGTTGATCCAGAATGTCTTTGTAAACGGCTCGCTTCACGCTGCCTGCGCTGTCCATACGCGGCAAATCCACCTCATAGGACGAATACATGCTTTTCGCGCCAAAAACGATCAGCAACTCCTGCGCGCGAGAAAATGCCACATTGATAAATTCAAACCGAGCGACATTGGCCTTGCTAGAACGACGCCGAGGCTGATTGCCCGATCGCAAAGGGTCGTATCCATCGTGGCGCACCATGCTGACCAGCACGATCGACTTTTCCTTGCCCTGATAGCGAATCACGGTATTGACTTCAACATCGAGAAATTCATATCGGCCATTGGCTCCCTGCGGGCGGCGGCGGCGGATGGCAGCGCGAATTTCTCGACATTGGTTGGCGTAGAAAGACACCACGCCGACTTTGCGCTTGTTTGATCGCGAGTAGCCCTGTGCGGCAGATTGCCTCTCGATTTGCTCTAGCGTTTCGGCAATCAACTCCGCTTCCAGGCGATTGGTGCGCCGGGGCTGCTTACCGTCCATGTCTTCACGGTGAATCTGGTTGTGCAGGTTGTAGGTTGTGTCCACCCACAATGCATGGTCGTCCGAAGTTAGCAGTGGCGAGCCACCGTCTACATTCTCCAATATCAGTCCGTGAACACGACGAAGCTTAGGGTCTGGGTCGTCGTCAGGCCGAAGGAGGCCGCATTCCAACTGGCCTTCGTAAAAATGGTTCACCATCGACATGATTTGCGGGTGCATGCGGAACTGCACATTAAGTCGTGCCCGGATTGCATCATCCGCCATCTCGAAATGTGACTTGAACAATGAGGCTGTAACCATCTTCTCGAAGCGGCGCAGATTATCGCGGGTCAGCAAGGTCTGCGCTTCTGATGAATTGCCTGTGCTGTCCTCCTCAGCGTTAGCCGCTTCATTTTCCTCTGCTTCATCCATGAAGCTACGGGCTTCATCGCCCTCCTGAAACAGCGGCGGCAACTGGCGGTGATCTCCAACTAACACGGCGCGGCGCGCGCGCATCAAGGGCATCAGCAATTCCAGCGGCGTAGCCTTACTTACTTCGTCAATGATGGCAACATCAAAACTCGTCTGCCCAGAATCGTCCAGTGTGCGCTCGTTTTCGTTGCAGGTAATGGCCACTACATTGCAGCTCGCCAGAAAATCCGCGCCAAGATGGTGCCAGTCTTCTTCTGCGGCGTTGTTGCGGCGTAAATCGTGCATCCAATCTTCCAGCAACGGCCCCCATGTCTGGCGTTCATGCAGCTGGCTCGCCTGACGTTTCTCCAAGGCATTGATGACTTGAGCGACGGTTTCGATGCGCTGCGACAAAGTTGAAGTTGGTTCTAGTGGCAATCGGTTGCCTTGCGTGATCGCCTCGTCCTGCAACAGGGCCTTAACCTTCTGCTCATGCTGCCTGCGCTGCGCGTCCCAGTTATCCAGCTTACTTTGGGCGCTGCGCTCCTGGTTCCGTGCGGCTCGGACAATGCCATCGTTCGGGACTTCGGGCACGGGCTGGGACAACTGAGTCTGTAGAGATTGTTTCAGAATCTCGATGGCCTGATCGATGACCGGCTCCGCACTCTCCAGCGCTGTCAGGCTGGTACTCATTTCGTCAGCAAGTTGGGTCGCGTTTCCATTGGGGGCGCACCATTTGCTAGCTTCGTGAAACAGCCCGTCATAACGGCTGCGGTCCAAGCCCACACCAGCCTGCTCCAATTCTTTGAGCTCCTTGCGCGTTGCTCTCCATGCATCTACGAAAGCATCGTCCTTCTCCATCTGCTCCTCCAAGGCTTTGACCTCGTTTCGAAGCGATTCAATACGTAGCCGGGTGCTGGCATCCTGAATCGGGCTGCCTGCAGCTTCACGCAGGCGGCGAATATCAGCAGCAATGGCTTCTCGCACATTCGTGAAGCGTCGCCACACGGCCAGCATGTGCGCCAGCATTGCGCCTCGGCTACCTGCATGGGTTAGCCAATCGTCCATCGAAAACTTTACGAGCAAGCCTCCCCCCCCACAGGAAGCAAGACCTTGCACCAGATTATTGGCAGACAGTTCTACATCTCTCAAGTCGTCATGTAGAGTTTCGGCTTCGCCTTGCAACAAGGCCTGAATGCTGTGCAGGCGCTGACGTTTGGCCTTTTCTTCATCCAGCATCGCGCAGGCCGCGTCATACGCCTGCAGAGCCTGCGTTGTCTGCCTACGGGCTGATGCCAACTCTGTTTCAAGCGGCCCGCGTCTGGTGTTCAACTCTTCTTCGTCGTGCAACACAAAAACCGCGCGCTCATGCCACTCTTGCAAGAGACGTAAATCTTTGTCTCCGCGCTTCCACACTCCAAGACTGTCTTCGGTTTGCACTGCTAAGGCCTTGTAGTAACGCCGCATGGATGCCTGCCCAGTGAAGGCCGCGCCATCTTCCGTCACTTTGCGTTCATCCCGTGCCAGTCGCACAACACGCAAGGAACCATCATGGCCTAGCCTGTCCAGCGCGTTGTCCACGGCAGTATGCGCCTGCGATGCCAGCAACACCCTTTGCCCGCGCCGCGCCAGTTGGACAATGGCCTCAGCGATCACCGTGGTTTTACCCGTACCCGGCGGCCCTTGAACCAAACACAAATCCGGCGCGGAAAGAATCTTGACCACGGCTTCTTTCTGGGCCGAGTTGAGCTTGTCGTTGGCCCATTGCGTCACCGGCTCCAGACGCTGTGGAACGGAAACCTGTGCAGCCTCAAACAGATAATCAGTCAGATACGGCGCATAACCACCCTGTTCCTGCAACTGTCGCAGCGCCTGCTGATGGCGTTTGATCAGGCTCATGTCACCCGCCGTTGAAATGGACAGAAAGCCGGACTCCGGGATTCGGCTTAAGATGCGCTCGCGCAATGCATCTGACTCCTCAGCGTTGGCGAGATCATTCGCGTCGTCTTCAGTCAATGAGACGGTCAATTCAGCAAGCACGGGCGTAGGCCAAGGACATTTCGACAAGTCGTCGTCCTTGGGTAATTTCCTATCTTTCGGTAACGATGCAGGCTCCGAGAGTTTGCCGGCCTGCCCCAGCCGAGGAAGGCGTCGTTCCTCCCTTTCAGGCAATCCGAACATCCACGCTTCTTTGGATTGCCCAACCTGAAAGGCCACCAGATCATCACGTCCCAAGGCCTTGCGGTCCTTTTGCAAAGCCTGTGCGCTCTGCGAGACCAAGGAAAAAACCAACTGTTCGTCACGCCATTCACGGCTGATGTAGCGCAAACCGCGTGCCTTGTGACGTATGAGGCTCTCTTTCCATCGAAGAAATTCAGTCCACTCTGCCAACTGTTTTTCGGTTTGCTGCGTGATTAGCGGCAAGTCGGCCAGCAGTTGTGGCGTGAGCAGATTATTGACGCGCTGAATGCGCTGCTGGCCCGGCGTGAATTGAAGACTGTCATGCACGGCAAATGCAGTGACTTCGCGCTCGAAAGATCGCGCAGGCAGATCGGCAGTCTCAATGAAGTTGCTGATGAGAAAGATCGGAGAAGATGATTCAGTGGGCCATCTTCCCAGGGCGATGAAGGCGCATCCTTCCGGAAAAGGCCAATCCCGACCAGCGGCGTTAACTCTAATCGCCATCTGTGCGTATCTTGGATTCTGCTTGTCCCGCTGCCGATTGGATACATAGCCAGTGATCGGCATGTTGTTTGGAAAAAGCGACTCAAAAAGAACTTCTGCCCCGTTGCGGCCATTGCACAAGTCTTCGAATGTCTTATGGCGGCGCTGAATATCGATTACTGCCGAATTTATAAATCGACTATTCATGTCAAGCGCAGCATACAAATTCATCACAAACCTAACCTTAACTTGTTGTACTGTTGATGAACATTTCAACATCCTAATTCACAGCAACTCACGGATTTGCTGCTCGTCTGCATCCAAGGACTTAAATATTCGATATTCCGTACTGTTGGCCTTGTTGCACAAATCGTCAGAGAACCTCGGCCTTTGAGTTCTGCGTGGTAGTCCGCTCAGTTTGTCGCCTTGTATCTACCCCACGGGCACTTGCCATCACTCATGCACACAGACTATCAGTTGAGATTGGAGATTTGTGCAACAAGGCCAAGTAAAATCGTTAAAAGTGACTATTTCCACAGTATATTTGTGATTTTTACCAAATAAACTGGATTGAAGATGCCTCTCTGTTGGCATGAATACTTGCCAGTTTGAAGTTGCCCCGTTTCTGTGGACTCTTCATCCTTCAGGAACAGGGAGTCCGCCATGCCCGGCCGAACTGTCGCGGGAGTTTGGCCATCACTACACAAACAATCATGATCTGGCTAGCCCAGGCGGCCCGCGATGAAGGCAAGCCCCTGCCGGGCGGGGAAGGTCCGTAGAGTGCAGAGCGTGGGGAACTGGTGCACCTAAGTCGAGAATTGCGCCAGGTGAAGATGGAGTGCAACATCCTGGCAAAGGCTACGGCTTAGTTCGCCATAATGAGCGATGTGGATTCGTCGAACTCTTCGAACTCGTGATGGCGAACCAAGCCGACTTTCCCCGTACCCAGTGTCGTGTGTTCCAAGTATCGCCCAGTTTCTACGCATGGTATGAGCGCCAGCCCATCCGTCGTGCGATCGGCAATGCGGCGCTGATTGAGTGGACCAGAACGATCCATGCTGATTCCTACGGCACCTACGGTCGGGCGCGGGTTCATGCTGAGTTGATCGATCAGGGAGTGAAGGTCAGCAGCAAACGGGTGCCTGATGCGTCTGGCCGGACGGCGCGGTGTGAGCCGGCGACGACGGGGCTTTGTCATCACCACACGGCGGGTTAATCGACATGGTAAGGCACCTGATCTGGTCAAGTGCTGCTTCACGGTCAATCAGCTCAACATGCTGCGTGCGGCGGACATGACCTACGTACGTCGAGCTTGCCGAAGCGATCGCAAAGCTCTCAGATGATGACGTGGAGCTCGATGAGACAGAACTCCTACTGATCGCCTCAGAAAGAGCATGTCATCCCAAGCGAAGACGCTCTCGAGCTGTAGCTGCAGCATGAACAAGTTCAATCGCTTTTCTGAAACCCGTTCAAGTGTGATAAGTCTTATTATCACTCTTCGATTTATAATGTCGAATGCGGGTTTTTGGGTTCTTTGGAGACGTCCAGGCCCAGGTAATTGAGGAAAACATGGCTCAAAACACAGTCGTCGCCCCCGAAGAGCCGCACTACACGCGCGCCGACTTCACAGCCCTCCGGGCGTCCCTGAACAAGCTGGACATCTCGTTCATCGCTGGCAACTACTACACTGAGGACGACCTGGAGGAGCTCGGCTGCGAGTCGCCCTCTGACCTGCAGGGCCGCCTCGACGACATGCGGGATCACCTGATCAACCGGGCTTCAGCCGCCAATCCCCACATCGCAGACGCCCTCAGAAACGCACGGAAGTCGGCCAGGTGGTCCAAAGTGGCCTTGGATTTCTTGTTCCAGGCGGCTGAGTTTCACAGTAGCCAACCTCAGCCATCTGACTCAGTGACAGCCTGGCTCAAGCCAAGGGTCGCCAAGCACCTGCAGGCGGAAGGCGTCCGAACCCTCCAGGATCTCCATCGCCTGATCGAGCTGCGCGGCCCCTCTTGGTGGAGGCCGGTTCCGCGCCTTGGTGAGGGCAAAGCGGCCTCGATCCTTCGATGGCTCCAGCGGCACGAGAAAACCTTGGGTCGTCTGACGGTTATCGGCACCAAGACCGCTTCCGATGCCGCGCTGCCGGCCGTGGTGTTAGATCCCCATGGCACCAAGGCGATCCTGGTGCCGTTAGATGGGATCCGGCTGCCGGCGGAGCTGGACGGCTCGACAGGGATCAACCGGGCGGACAAGTTTTCGTTGATCTACGCACGCAACGACCTGGAAGCCGTCCAGGCGTACCTGGTCAAGTTTAAGAGCCAAAGCCACACGTTTCGCGCGTATCAAAAGGAGCTGGAGCGGCTTCTCTTATGGGCGATCTATAAGCGTCGCCGGCCGCTCTCTAGCCTCCTCATCGACGACTGCGAGCTGTACAAGCTGTTCCTGGCAGCCCCGGATCCGGAGTGGATCGGGCCGCGTACTAAGAGATGGTCACCACGCTGGAAGCCTTTCGAAGGCCCCCTCTCTCCAGCTTCTCAACAGCACGCCGTCACCATTGTTCGGGGCTTCTTTACGTGGTTGCAGGATGTCCGCTATCTGGCCGGCAACCCATGGATTGCGGTCGCCAATCCCCGGAAGGAGAAGCCCATCGAGAGCATGCAGATCGACAAGGCTCTCCCAGAGGATCTATGGAAAGAACTATCTCGAGAAGGCGGCTATCTTGACCAAGCCATCGCGCACCGGCCTGGCAATGAGCAGGCACAGATGCGCTTAGGTAAAGCCGCCCTACTCCTCATCGGGCATTCCGGAATCAGGCGGGAGGAAGCTGCGACAGCGACACGCGGGCGACTCAAGATGATCGTGAACGCCGGGATTCCGCTGGCTGAATTGGCTGTGCTCGGCAAAGGGCTCAGGTGGAGGACGGTGTTCATGCCGGATGCGGCTGTCCAGGCGATCCGAGAGCACTGGGAAGACAGGGGCCAGGATTTTGACGATCTCAAATCTCATGCTGACAGTCATCTGTTGTCGCCGATCATAATCCCTTCAACACCTACAGCTTCCCAAAAGCACCTACAAGAGGACAGTGGCCAGGCGCACGGTTTCGTACCAGGATCCTTGTGGAGGATTGTCACCAAGACGCTCAAAACCGTGGCGGACGATCAGCGGATCGAGATGACGAACCAGGAACGGGAGATCCTTCGGCACCGGGCGACGCATGCGCTGAGGCACACTTTTGCTACGGTCGCCGTGGGAAACGAGGTTCCGCTGGACGTCATGCAAAAGCTGTTGGGGCACGCGAGTTTGGATACGACATCTATTTATGTCCAGGCGGAGCGGAAGCGCTCCATTGCTGAGATGTCCAAGTTCTTTGGGGGTGACAAGCAGGGCAAGTAGTGGGAGATTTAGTCGACTAAATTTTGATTAATCCATTGATTGCCTGAGGGAATCAATGATTTTTTCTGTAGGTCTGCATCGCAGCAAGCCAACCCCGGCAACGTCCGGGGTGGCGTCATCCACCTGCCCTGCGCAACCAAAGCACTTCCTTCTTCACGCCCCGGCCGCAGGCCCAACCCAGCCCTCTTTTACGCCCAGACACGCGCTGGCCGCAACAGAAGACTCCCCTCTTCCACAGCTTTCGCGAACCGGACGTTGGCCGGCATCGTCCGCCGAACACCGGTCTCATCGTAGCCCTCAATGTAGCCAGATTCGCCGGACGCTCGCAGTACCCCCAACATCCGCCCTGCCCTGCCGATGACCTCCATGCCGCCGCACCTGCTCAGCAAATCGCGGAGCTTATCGCCCAGGCGCTGACCTTCGCTTGCCGTAACCGTCGCCGGATCGGGAGCCTGGATCATCAATGTCCGTGCAAAGTCCCTCTGCTGCCGAACCACGGCGGCCAGGTAGGCAAACACTTCTTTTCCGCGCTTCGAGCAGATCCGTCCCCACACCAGCTTTACGGCGTCACCGAGTTTGCCCGCGTTACCAGCCTGACGAGCGATCCGCATCAGCAAACAGATTCGTGTTTTAGAGACGCCGAGCTCCATCAATGGGACCAACTCCGCTGGCAACCGGCTTTTTCTATCCGATTTTCCTGACGACTCCCCTACCCCATCAGGTCGTTCAGTCTTTTCTCGCACGCTCAGGGGTTGCTCTCCTGTAAGGAGTTGTAGACCAGTGGAACGTTCACTATCTTGTATACGGTCTATCACACTGATAGACCGGGGTTGTGGATAAACAGGCCTGAAGTCGACAAGATCCAGTTCCTCAAAGACCTGAGCCTCGGTCAGCTCTTGGCTTTCGCCGTCAAGACGCACAGTCGGCAACTCACCCCAGGCCATAGCGTCATCATCCACCCTACCCTGCCCTGCCCCATCCAAAACAGCCGGCACTGGCAGCCCGAGCATCACCAGCGCTTTACGCGTCAGCCAGATCCGGCTAATGGAATACTGCCCGTACTCCGCACGCGACAGCCGGCGTCCCTGTTCACGCGTGATGTAGCCATGCTTTTCTAGGGTTGCTAACCCACGAAACAAGGTCGGCAAGCTGCCCAACATGGCTTCAGCAAGCAAGGTTTCCCGCCTGGCAAAGACGGCATCGAGCGGCTTGCTCCGATCGTAAAAAGCCAAGATGCCATACAAGCTCATCCGAGCCGTCCGGTCCAAATCAAGGCAGTTGTAAGGATCAAGCGCAGCAGCTCGTGCACGCACGAGTGCTGCTGGAAGAAAGCGCGCTTTGGGCGCTATGCCTGGGCGCGGCTGGGCGCGCGGGGGCGAAGACGGCTCTACCGTCGTTGTAGGCATCCGAAAACTCCAAGGGTCTTCATGCCCGCCGTTCTTGTATCAACAATATGGCGTGCAAAATCCTTGACGTTTTCTGCGGTGGAGGTAACATAGCTCTTGTCACGGAGTTCTATGTTGGCTTCCCGGCTAGCAGAAAACACCAATCAAGTTGTACCGCATCTCGAAAAGCCCGCTAGTTCCCGCTAGCGGGCTTTTCTCATTCTGCGGCGTGGAATCACATCTAAGCGATCTCTACGCGATAAACAATCCTTTTCCCCCAGGGACCACCTCGGTCCCCGAATCGGGGTTGACGATACTCCAGTCCACGGCGGCTTGTCACGCCCTTTTTGACCGCCTCTCATAAAAAAATGACCGAAAATCAATGGCTTGCACGCGAAACACAAGTAAACCCATTTGGTTTAGTTATTCAAAACAGGTTTACTTGTGCGGGTGGATATACACTGAACAACTTGAAACGTATAAGCATAATTGTTCTAAGTGAACTTTTATGTCCAAGTGGCATTTTTGCCATGTGATTGATGAAAAGCCACTCTTTTGAATGAAGTTAACCAAGTTACTGATTGGCAACTAAGGGCGATCAAGTTAACACTTGGCGGGTCTCGGGCTCCGCGCTCTACTGTTATACATTCGTCCCTGACGGTTTTGAGTTGAAATGTTTCAATTATCGATCAGTGATAGTTGCGGCAATTCCTTGCGGTGTTAATGCACATTGAGTGCGACGGTATCCTTAATTTCCCTCTTTTTGAAACGTTTCAACTCCGTTCGCATTCGCTCACTAACGCAATAGCGTTCTTTAAGTCATTTGCGATGGTCCATCGCAAAACCTTTAGCGGGAATCGTTGTGAGTTGAAACGTTTCAACTCTCTTCCAGAAGCCGCTTCAATTCGTGCTTGAATGATTTGAAACGTTTCAAGTTCGGGATGGATGTACTTACGAAAGCAGTCGGGCATGAGATGAAAATTTCAACATTCCCTGAACCCAGGTCATGCCTACGTGGATGCGTTCAGTATTTGAACATCCCAAACCCTGACAATGTGCCCTGTCACTGCGGCAGGTAGAGACTGGAGTTGAAACGTTTCAAGTTGCGCTGGAGAGGCAATAGAACAGACAAATCCAAATGCTGAAATGAGCAGTCGTTGAAACATTTCAACTGTGCAGGACTGCCGTCACATTCGATGTAGGTGCGACTTGAAACGTTTCAAGTTCAGGAAGCGATCTATCGAGTAGTAGCCGGACGCTCAAAGTTGAAACGTTTCAACCCATGCAAAGATCGCCAAAATATCGTGATTCATGTAGTCGGTTAACGAAAAAATGGCGACATCTGTACTTCGTTGCGGAAGTGCAGACAAAAAAAGACCCGGAACTTTGTCCGGGTCTTTTTTCTTTGGTGTTGCCTGTATTTTAGTCTGTAGCTTCTTCCTGGGTAGCAGCCGGAGTAGTGCTAGTAACTGCGAACTCTTCGAGAAGTTCTTCAAGCCGTCTTCTGAAATCCTCAACCTTAGATTCTTCGACAGTGAGCGCCAGCTTGAAATCTTGACCGTTTTGCTTGAACGAACCGTTTGCGTAGTTAACTTTGGTGCCTGGAGCTTTCCGTGGCTTACGCGTTGTGCGTTGATGCTCAACGATCAGTTGCTTCTGCTCTTTTAGCCATGCGATCGACCGGTCTTCTTTTTGATAGCGATTGGCAAGCTTTAGAGCTTGATGAGCATCGACAGCATTGAAAGTCAGGTAAATCGGATAGACAGCATTAACAGTGAACTTTTGCGGATTGGCAAGAACGACATCCATAATCTCCGATGGAAGCTTCCAGAAGGATGAATAGTGAGACAGGACGGTCTCGTCGGTGCCAGTGAGCTGAGAAATCTCGACTAGACGCATACCGTCATCGAGCAAGCTCTTAAAAAACATTGCGCGATCGTAGTGGAAGTGCGCGGAGCGCTCTTCGTTCTGCTGATAGCCGAGAAATGCACCCTCCTTTTCAGTCAGATCAAAGTGGACTTCGGCAAGTAAGGCGTCTTTGATCTTGTGACGAACGCACGCGAGTACACGGGTCCAGCCGTCACAAATGATGTAGCGACCTGGTGCATCAGGGTGTGGGATGACATGAATGGGGTCGTGTTGACCCTGAACGCGAAGTGCCTCGGCGCGTTCGGCGACAACATCATCTGGATAAAGAGATCTCGGATGGAACCGATTTTGATCAATGAGTGCAACGGGGATCTCTTGGTAAACACGGCCGACAGCACCTTGTACCTGCATAGATGATTCAACAACTTCAGTAGGTCGCTCAACAACAGCGACATCTGTAGTCTCGATGTCATCTTGCATCATGAGCGCTTGACGCTTTTGCAAGTCATCGATGTTTTGTGCAGCAGGGAGCTTAAAGCCGCCCATCACGAGCGGCGGAAGTTCGCGACCGCGATCAGATCTGCGCTTAGTCATGCTGCTGCACCCTCAGCTGCCATGCGCTTCTCTGCCAGCGCCATAATTTTGTTCTGCATGTAGACAGCGAACTCTCTATATTCCTTCGAGCCTGCTTGAAGCGGCTTTTGGATCGTCAGCGGCATGTAGCCCTCTAGAGACTTCGGGAATTCCTCACTCGCCGAGATAGAGATGGGGGAGATGAACTCCTTGTATGGATTCAGCTTCCCTTGCATCCGGCCTACCCGACTGATATTGGCACTGTAGTTAGTCGGCAGGATGATGAGCTCGGGCGCCACGAAGACGCTCTCTTGCAGATCTTGGAGTTCCGCAAACAGCTTAGTCAGACCCTTGAGGGAGAACGCATCCATACGGATCGGAGCGAGCACGATGTCTGCAGCAGCCAGAGCGCATGTGGAAGTGCAGCTGACCGAAGGAGGGCAGTCAAAAATGATTACGTCATAACCGCTGAGATTGAAACCGGGAATCTTGCCAGCGCACGAGTCAGCCAGGAACTTCTTAAAGATCAAGTTCCGGTTGAGCTTCCCCGTGTAAAAAAGCAAGTTCTTCTCGATGTCGGACACATAGATGTCTGAAGGCAGCAAATGCGGCCCATGTTCACCGAAGGGTTTCTTGATCACGTCCTCCAGTGAAGGAATCCGGTCAGCGCCGGGCTTGCGTTCGAGGTAAGGGATCAAGACGGTGGCCAAGGTCTCTTTGACGATCGCTTCCTGATTGACGCCGTACTCTTCAGCTTCATCGGCAGTCAGGTCAGCTTCGTAGCCCATCATCTGGCTCGCGTTGGCCTGCACATCAAGGTCGATGACGAGGCAACGCATACCCAGGAGCTGGAGATGAGTTGCCAGCTCAACGGAAGAGGTCGTCTTGGCTGTGCCGCCCTTCATCACGCTTGTCGTGATGACAATAGGGACACCCGAATGAGGTGGCGTCTTGACGTATCCCTGGTCGCGCCGGTAGGCCGCCAGAGCAAAGATGACATCAGGCGTAAAAATGCGAGGAGAGGGAATGCCAGAAGCAGTCTCCTTCGCACGGCTTACCTGGATGCCAGAGTTCTCGCTGTAAACACGAAGGGTGTTTTCAGAGATGCCTAGAAGAGTGCACGCGGACTTGGCGCGGTAGGTGTGTGATGAGACATCTGCGTAAGTGCTGCGCATCGACTGCTCCCGAGTTTAGTTGAGGCGAATATATACCTCACACAACGTCGGGATCAAGTCTCATAGTTGGATTTATTGCGTTGCGTGGCAAAAAAGCCACTACAAAAGACCAAGTCAACAAGATGGCTACCAAGGCAGCGAAGCGAACGGATCGCATGATAAGCGTGCGAACCATCCAGTAATCTCAAGAAAACTGGCAGAGATTTGATGGATTTCCAGCCACGCGCGCCCGAAAAAACTCGAAATCTTGCTGTAAACAACGCCTAATCCTTAAGCACTATAGAAAGTATATATAAATCAGTAGCTAAGGTCGCATATACGAAATGTTGTCCACAGATTGTGTGGATGCATTCTGCACTGCTACGGTGTTGATTGAGGATAAAGTGTAGTTTTCTCAGAAAACTTCATTATTTGCTTGACGCAAACAACGCCGCTTGCCATACTGGGATCACTTAATGATTCTTTCCCAGAAAACATCACTTTAGGAGAGTGGAATGGCAAAAGAGAAAAGTGCTGCAGCAATCAAAGACGAACTCTTTGAAGACTTCTTTGACGCAGCATGGAACACCTTCATGGCCCTAGAGAGCCAGTTTCGAATCAAGGGGGTTATGGACCAGGTGTTCGGTGTTGATGCAGACCTGGACACGGCCAGGGAAAACCTTCGCAAGTCCCCATCTTGGCAAACGTTGATCGACGTGTACGAGTACGCGTACAACGGCGTTGAGCCCAAGAACGGTGGTCCTGAAGACATCGTAATCGATGGATCGGACGTTCTAAAACTCGTGACTAGCGAGAATTATTGGCCGTGCGCTGCCTGGGACAACATTATCTCTATGGCCGATGGGCGTTTTGGGCTGGATGAAGGCAGTCCGATCGATCTCTATAAAGTAGCTCTGCTGGCAAACGTCGACATTCGGACGGTTAGGAACGCCGTGAGTGCAGGGGAGCTGATCTCGTTTAAATCCAGTGATGAGCAGCGAGTGTTGGTGGAAAGCGCATCTGCGCGGCGTTGGTTGCTGGGTCGTCGTGGTTTCAAGTCAACCCTTAAGAGCCTCGACGGTGGCTATGAGACCATTGATACGATCAAGACGCCTGCAGCATTCGGAGCTTTCTTGAAGCATCAGCGTGAGCGCCTGAAGCTGGATGACAAGTTTGACAAGCTGATCGTTATGCATCCGAGCGCAACGATTCAGGCGCTGGAACAGCTGGAATCAGGCGTCTTTTCACTGCCACTTGATGCAGTGTTCCCGGTGGCTGACTTTTACGAGCTTGATCGAAAAGAGTTCTTGTTGTGTGTAATGCGCGTCTTCTTCTACGAAGAAATGGAAGTGCTGTCCAAGACCAACGAAGTCACTGGTGGATAACATGGCAGATCGTTACATGACAGACCATGCTCGTCAGAGACGTCAGCAGCGGGGGATCTCCGAGCTGCAGATTGAGCTCCTTCGGACTTTTGGAGAAGACCTTTACCAAAAGGGCGGTGAATGTCTCTGCTTCATTCCGGAAAAGAAGCTCATTCAGCTTAGGAATGCGCTGGATAAGCTGGGCAACGTGGCCATGATAAAAGGCGATGCAGGACAGGTCGTAACGGTCATGCACGTAAATCAACGAATCCGCCACACCCAGCACGTTGCCTAACCATACTATAAAAAGAGGATATATGGACAATACAATCTCTCTTCCGAAGCACGGCCGCCTTGATTGCTCATTGTGCTTCAACTCAAAATCAAGCTGCGCCCAGGATCTCGGAAAATGGAAGATGCGCAAAGATCCCGGCGCGTGGGGGAGTCAAGCTCCGAAGTACATGGTGCTTGGGTTCTCGAAAGGTGCCACACAGGCAGACATCTATCAAAGCGGAAGTTTTGATGATGTCGCGTTCGGTGGGGAAATTACTAGAGGGAATCTCACAAAAATCCTGAAGGCGGTAGGTATGCTGCGCCCCAACGAGTCAGTTAGCAATCGGATTCGTGAAGGCGAGAAAGAGTACCATTTCGGATCACTTATTCGCTGCAGCCTCTCCAGGCTGGATGAAAAGGAGTCGGCCAAAAAGGGCTACTCTGTTTATAAAACTTCTGGCGCTCTCATTACAAAATCATTCAAAGAGATTCCGGAAATCATTACCCGGTGCACGAACACTTATCTCTCCAAGATTCCAGAGTCGGTTAAAGTGATCTTTGTGTTGGGTGTTACGGACGCCTACATTAAAGGTATTCGCGACAGAATGAACCTTCGGAGGAAAGGCT
>NZ_SDKK01000045.1 GCF_008107625.1 Zoogloea oleivorans | reverse complement strand
TCAGACTTGAAACCGCCCTGTGTTGAGTGTGATAAGCCTGAACTAATGCTTCGGCACAGCGCTTACCTTCGTCATAGCAGGCACGTGGGCCGGTGGTATTGACGTTGCCCCAATAGTCTTCGCGCTGGGGTTTCTGTTTGGGGCTGCCATAAACTTCACTGGTTGACGCTTGGAGAAACCTGGCGCCCGTAAGCCGTGCCAGTTCCAGTAGGTTGCGCGTACCTATTACATTGGTTTCTATTGTCTTGACCGGATCTTGCTGATATTGCCGAGGTGAGGCTGGGCAGGCAAGGTTGTAGATCTCCTCGACTAGGCCCAACTGACCGGCATCAAGCTGCTGCGCGATGTCCTGGTGGATGAAGCTGAAGCCTGAGAACGCTCGCAACCGAGCGACTGTTTGCGCACTGCCCGTCTGAAGAGAATCGACACACAAAACAGTGTGGCCAAATCTAAGTAATTTTTCGCACAAGGCGGCTCCTATGAATCCTGCCCCGCCCGCAACTAAGATGCGCACAATCCTGATCCCTGTGATGCTTTGTTATACATGTCGCTGCTGTTCGCGCAAAACAACCTAAGAGGTTGAGGTTACGATAACCCCGCCATAAAGGGCATCATAAGTATGCACCGGAAATACCACATCGAATTGCTGTTGCGCCGCATGATAGATCTTCACCCGGTGATACAGTCCTGCTGGGCGCTGCATATAGCACTCACGGTAGGTCTCATAGAGTGAGCCTGCCCTGCAGTCCAGTCCATGCTCTTGGAGGTTCTCGCAGATATGCTCTGCGACAGTCTTGTCCTGCACAGGAGTCTCTCCGGCCTTGCTGTGGTTATTGCCGTTTCGCGTTATCTTACATTGAGAGTCTACCTGCGTATGATATCCCCATATCATGCCAGCACCGATTACGCCGATCCATGATCGCTGCGAACCGGTCCAGAAGCGACTACGCCAGTGGTTCTCGGCGAAGCGCTCAAGGAAGTCGTGTAGGTAGGCCTCATCTTCCAAGCGTGCCAAGTCGAATGTGTACGTGACTGGATGGTGCCGCTTACGGCGGTTTATGCGTGCGTAGAAATCGCTCTCATCCTGCAATTGTGTCCAAGCAGTATATGATATTTTCTTGTCCAGTTCGTCCTGTAGGCTGTGGAATCCCTCACGCCGGGTTGTGTCTTGGTTAGTCAGGTGTGCCATAAAGTCTCGCATCAGGGTGAACTCGCAGAGCAGGCCGATGCGAGCTTTGAAATCCTTGGTAATATGGCGCACGGCCTTCTTGGCGGCGAACTTCCCGCTAGTGAGTACGCCGATTCGATGCATCCACGAAAGGAACTTGACCGGGGCGTCCACGAATTCCAGGATGAAGACGCGCTCTGTTAAGCGGTATTTAACCGCGGCGGGTGCGTTGCTGAAAGCTCTACTCACTGTTGCTGCAATTGTGAGTGCAGTGTCCATGCATACGCCGTGGGCTTTGTTGCCTAAGACTGCAATGAAGGCCATGAGAAATTGCTGTTCGTACTCATGAATTCTGGTGGCCTTGGCAGGCTCAAGCTTCTCGGCCAATTTAGAAAACCGTTCGCCACGTTCATCGATCAATCCGAAGCGATCCGCATGGCCATTACGACCTTTTTCCACGAGATCATCACTGAAGCCCGCTTCCAGAATGCAGTAGACCGTATGCTTCAGGGCTTGAGCCATGATGCCCGTGGCCCCAGTGTTGGTGACTTCTTCGTTGACATGCTGCTTGATTTTGAGGAGGGCGATGAGCTCCTCGGCCCGCGGGGAGCCTTCATAGAGGCTTTCATCATCTTCGGATAAGCAAAAAAACCAAGTCTGATTAAAGAACAGCAAGTCAAGGATGTCGAAAGCTGCACGTCTTTTGAGAGGAATCCGGGGCATCATGGCCTTTCCATCGCTGGGCGAAATTACTTACCCTCGTTGTTGCGGGTACGCTTCGAGTCACCCTCGCGCTGCGCCGCGGTGCGATCGTTGCCGCGGTTGGTGCGATGGTCGTGACTGCCGTCCTTCTTGCTTCGACCGTACGGGATGATGCCCATGCGCAGTGATTGAGCGGTTTTCTTCATCAGGAAATCGAACATGATCGTGTCTCTGGCTTATTGGTCGTCGTCGGATTGAGTCATCCGGTCGTTGTTGGTCTGGGTCACCTTGTCGTAGGCATCTTTGGTGGCCAAGGCCACCACGGTGCCAACGACAGTTGTAACGGCCACCTCGGCCAGTACGGCAAGCGGAGGGAAGGCAAAGAAAAGCATCGCGAACTCCTTAGAATTTGCACCCGCTGGCCAATCCGGCGGTGTGTCTGAGGAGAATGATCGCTACTTCATGCACGGCTGGCTAACGGTTTAGTTTTTGTACCGTTCGCCGAACTTTTCCGCGCTCGATTGTATCCGAGCACCTTCGTGCTCAGCCAACTATAGGTAGGTTTTGCTGCCCTCATTCCAACTCTGCGAGCTGGCTGACGGGGCGTTCAGCATCAGTGAGGACTACAGGCACGAGCGCAGTTATCCCTATCGATCTCCAGGCTGGCCTTGCTGCGTGCAGGTTATGATGCAGCCTGGATCGATGACGGGGATTATCTTGCTGTGGAACGTGACTGAGGAGCAGCTGGAGCAGCTCTTCCAAGAGGCTCCGGATAGCGAAGACGCATGGATTGGCGTTCCGGCAGTGATTAGGGAGGGCGTCGAGGTGGTTGGCATCCAGTTTGTCAGGACTCGGTTCCTGATGTTCTTTGAGGAACTGAACTCCATCTTTGATGGGGATGAAGAACTGGCCAGAGAAAGCGCCGATGCATGGGCCGGCTACCACCCTGAATACCCCAACCGTCTCGTGAAATTTATAAGGGCTGATGTAACTGATCCCGAGACGATGTTCGACCCGGATAGTTGGAGACTGCCGAGCCCAAGGCAAATTTTTCAGTTCGGACGGCTGCTCTTGGATGCCGTTCTGGTACATGCGGCACTACTGCCTGACGTCAAAGTCTACATCTACAAACCTGAGCGCCCTGGGCTAGAGTCGTTCTACAACAGGATTTTCAACAAAAATCAGGAAGCTTGCCGTAATGCAGGATTTACCCCTATAGTTGAGATCGACGTTGAGGAAGGAGGCTTTTATGGCTATCAACGTAACTAAGAAACTGAGGCGGCGTGCCGAGGTCAGTAGTGTTGTTAAGGAAGCGAAGCTACAAAGCGCAAAGCGCCTTTGCAGCATGCTTTCGGCTGCCCAGAGCAGCGGCACACTGAAGCCGATCAGTACGGCAGCGAAGCCCATCCTTCAGGAACTTAGGGTTAAGTCCCCAACGTAAGCAGCACTCCCAACAACCCGCCATCTTGGCGGGTTTTGCTTTGTTAGACCGAGCCGAGAAAACCCATGGTCTCGGTGGCAACAAACACCCGGCCCGAGGGTCGGCCGGGAATCACGAGAAATTCCTCGTTTTTTCGCTAAGTCACTGACTCAATGTCGAGAATCCGAAAATCCTCCCCGAGCGCCTCGACTTTGCGCCGGAAGTCCAGCACATAGTCCCCGAAGCGGTTGATGTGTTCCAGCCGATACGGCGCCAGTCCGGCCAGGAGTTCCTGGTTGATCAGCACGCCCTCGGCCTGTAGCTGCTTGAGCACCCTGAATCGCCCCGGATTTGGTGGAGGCTCTAACTCTTGAGAAGATAGAGCCATGAAGAAGTCAGTTAAGTTCTCCCCCGAAGTCCGTGAGCGCGCCGTGCGCATGGTTGCCGAAAGCCGTGCCGATCATCCGTCGCAGTGGTCAGCCGTTGAATCCATCGCCGCCAAGATCGGTTGCACGCCGCAGACGCTATTGACCTGGGTACGTCAGCACGAACGAGATAGCGGCCAGCGCGAAGGGCCGAGCACTGCAGACCAAAAGCGCGTCAAGGAACTGGAGCGTGAGGTCAAGGAGCTGCGCAAAGCCAACGAGATACTCAAGCTTGCCAGCGCATTTTTCGCCCAGGCGGAGCTCGACCGCCGATTCAAGTCTTGAGGTCTTTCGTCGACGAGCATCGTGATGCCTTCGGGGTCGAGCCGATCTGCAGGCAATTGCAGATTGCCCCGTCTGGCTACCGGCGTCATGTTGCCCTGCGACGCAATCCTGAACAGCGCAGCCAGAGAGTGCGGCGTGACGAGGTCTTGGTGCCCGAGATCGAGCGCGTCTGGCAGGCCAACCTGCGGGTCTATGGTGCCGACAAGGTCTGGCGGCAACTGAACCGCGAGGGCGTCGTGGTGGCCCGCTGTACGGTCGAGCGACTCATGCGGCGTCAAGGTTTGCGCGGTGTCATGCGCGGCAAGGTGGTGCGCACCACAATCAGCGACAGCAAAGCGCCTTGCCCACTGGATCGGGTCAATCGGCAGTTCAAGGCTGAACGTCCCAATCAGTTGTGGGTCTCGGACTTCACCTATGTCTCGACCTGGCAAGGCTGGCTGTATGTCGCCTTCGTTATCGACGTTTTTGCTCGACGAATAGTTGGCTGGCGCGTCAGCAGTTCCATGCATACGGACTTCGTGCTCGATGCGCTGGAACAGGCGCTGTATGCCCGCCAGCCGAGTCCCGAGGAAACCTTGATCCACCACTCGGACAGAGGCTCGCAGTACGTCTCGATCCGCTACAGCGAGCGACTGGCCGAAGCCGGGATTGAGCCTTCAGTCGGCAGCAAGGGCGACAGCTACGACAACGCCTTGGCCGAGACGATTAATGGTTTGTACAAGGCCGAGATGATCCACCGGCGGGCGCCCTGGAAAACCAAGGAATCCGTGGAACTGGCAACCCTGGAATGGGTGTCGTGGTTTAACCACCACAGACTACTTGAACCTATTGGCTATATCCCGCCGGCAGAAGCTGAGGCAAACTACTATAGGCAACTCGCCTGTCAGGCCGCCATCGTGGCCTGACTTAAACCAACCAGCCTCCATGGAACCCGGGGCGATTCACCCGGCTCATCCCCACCACGTTGTGGAGGATGACCATGTTGGCCAAGAGATGGTTGTACTTGATGACTTTGCGCTGCTCATGGCGCAGGTTTTCGGCGATCTCCCCTTCTCCGCCGAAGAAGAGCTTTTTCGCGAAGCCATTGAACTGCTCCGACTTGTTGGTTTCCGACTGGATGAGCCGGCGCAGTTCGACGTCGCCGACGTATTTCAGCAGGAACTGGGTCCGGATCACCTTCCCCAGTTCCCGGAAGGCGAAATACAGCTTGTTCTTGCGGCTGTAGGTGCCAAGCCGGCGCAGGATGGCGGAGGCGGAGATTTTCCCGAGCTTGATCGAGACCGCTACACGCAGCATGTCCGGCAGATGGGTTTCGATCAACGGCCAGTTGATGTCGTCGCTGAACAAGCGGTCGATGTGCTGGAACTTCTTGCCCCCTTCCGGCCGATGGAATACCAGATCCTTAATGCCCCGGATGCGCGGCATCAGCTTGATGCCCAACAGGTGCGAGAGCGCAAACACCGTGTAGCTCTGGGCCTGGGTATCGCCGTGGATGGTATCGGGCCGGATGTCCGAGGTGTTGGTCATCAGCCCGTCGAGGATGTGGGTTCCTTCGTAGGTGCCGCAGGAAATGAAGTGGCTGAACAAGGCGATGAACTTGTCGGAGACGTGGTAGTAGCCGATGCCGCCATAGCCGCCGTACCGGATGTGGTGCTCGGAAATCAGGTTCTGCTCGTAGAGATTCCACTTGGTGCCGTCCGCCGAGGCATGCCTGCCGGAGCCCCAATAGCTCGGCAACTCGAACTGGTTGTAGGCATTGATCACCTTGACGATGGCCTGCTCCAGCGTTTCCTCGGTCATGTACTTGATGTTGAGCCAGGCGACCTGCTTGCGGCTCATGCCGCGAATCGAGCGTGCCGTCTGGGTCGGCCCGAGGTTGCAGCCATAGCAAAACAAGGTGCTGATCACTCGCGGCCGTAGCTCCTCGATCCGGCTTTCCGTGCCCATGAGCGGCCGGAACAGCTTGTGCAGTTGCAGCCAGCGTTCGGTATCGATCAGCACGTCCACGATGCTGACGTTTTCCAGTCGCTCGGCAATTAACAGGTCGATCTGGCGGATCCCGGGGGGCAGTTCGCTGGCCGGCGCTTTCTTCAGGATCAGCCGGCCATCGGCGATCTCGGCGTAGGCGTTGCCCGGGAATTCTGCATCGACTGCCTCGGCGGTCTCCAGCAGGACCGACTTCAATGCTTGGGTGAAGGCCCTCGGATCGGTTTCGACACCGGTCACCTCGCCATACTGGGCCAGTTCGCGATTCAGGGTGTCGTCATCGACCAACTGTTCCCGGTAATCGTCGTAGCGTTCGCCATGCTGGATGAACAGGTCGCCCGACTTCAGTTCGTCACGGATCGCGTACAGGACCGCCAACTCGAAGTAGCGGCGGTTGATGGCAACGACCTGCCCGTCGGCGCGCTCCGAGACCACCAGCTTCCGCCATGCGGCGGACAGCCACTGGAAGTCTTCGTCGGCATTCAAGCCGACCAGCGACAGCGGAACCACCTCATGCCGGGTGCTGCGCAGCGCCTGCAGCGCCTTGATCATCCGGATCAGGGTGTCGTCTTCGCTGGTGCTTTGCGGATTGACGATCTCGATGCAGTTCAGCAACTGCGCCCGTACCGCCTTGTAGGGCTGGACGAGGAACGGCAGGTGATTGCGGCCGGCATAAGCCATGTGTTCGTCGCAGACGGCCAGCAGATCGTCGACCTCGGCGATCAGGCTGGTGCCGATGGCCTCCACCCGCTGGTGATCGGTCCCGTCGATGCGGTAGGCCAGCAACATTTCCTTTAACTGCCCGATCAGGCGATCCGTGCGCTGCAGGTGGTCCTGCTGATACTCGTTCAATTTGTTGCGCGCCTGATTGTCCAGGTTCTGGAGCATGCGGACGAAGAGATCGGCCGCATCGTCGAGGGTCTGGGCGAACTGGGCGCGGATGTAGATGACGGCCAGGGCGTACCGCTTCTGCGGCTTCAGTTCAGCCATCTCGCTGGCATCCAGCGAACGGGCGATGTAGCGGTATTGCTTGAGCTTGGGAACCGGAATCTCCGGCCGGGGCAATTGTTCGACCAGCAATTGCAGCCGCCGAATATGCTGCAGGTAAGAGCGGGTTTCCTTGTTGGTCGGCTTCTTGGGTTCCCGCTTGAGCAGGTTCCAGGTACTGCCGGTGTCGCCCGACTTCACCTTGAACAGGCTGTCGATCACGGTCTTGACGTTGGCGTCGAGCTGGTTGGTGATGCTTGCGAAATGCGTTTCGTGGATCTTCTCGCGCGCCTGGATGGCCAACCGGTCGAGTGTGGAAAAGCCGGGTAGCTCGTAGCGGTGGTGAACCAACTCTTCGAGCATCACGTTGATGATGTCGGCGACCACGTGGCGGCTGTCGGCGGCGGTTTCTGCGACATGCCTCAGCCAGGCCCGGCCCGGGTCGTCCAGGGGCCGGACATTCAAGTAGCGGCGCAATGATTCGACGAGGCGTGCCCGACCGGCAGTCCGGTCGAACTGCAACAGTTCTGCCAGTTTGGGCGGACGCGCGAATCCTGTTTGGGCAACGAGGTGCCGGCGGATCACTTCCGGCACCTCCTTCAGCCGGATGAAATAACCCAGCCGCTGGAAGAGCTTCAGATAGAGGAATGCCGCCGTGCGAGCCGTCGGTCGCTTGGTTGCCCGGTCAATGAACGCGACTTCTTCCGGCGTCAGGGTATAGACTTCTTCGAGATCCTGGGCGGTGGGCTCTGCTTTCAGGCGGGGGTACGCGGTCTCGTGAAGCTGGGTCATGCCGGATCAATCCCAGTGCTTGCCGCTTTCGGGGTCGCGACACACCGCCTCCAGGAAACACGCACGGGCATCGGCGATCTGGTGGAGTTCGTCGAGCAAGGCATAGAGGTGATCGTCGAGGACGTCGGGCGATGGATTGGGGACAGCTATCCGATAACGACTGCGTTCGCCATCGATCGGCTGCACCTGAAAGCGGGCCAGACAGCTTTCCGTCATCTCGCGTAGCGCCCGGGCCTGGCTACGCTTGCTGCCGTTGAACGCGGACAACAGGAGCGAAACCTCAATGGCGGCCGACGCGATTTCGGGGAGGTCGGGCAGTTTCGGCGTTGGCTTCTGTGGCGATGCCACCGAGGCCGGCAAGGCCTGATCCAAGCCTTGCTCGAAGCGTTCCTTGAGGCCCACGTCGGCGCCTTCCAGGTAGCGCATGGCGGCCTTGACGTCGCGCCAGCCGACGTAAGTCATCAGTTCCCGGAGGTCCCACCCGCTCTGGCGTGCCCAATGGGCAAAGCCGCGGCGCAGCGAGTGGCTGCTGAAGGCGTCGGCATCGTCGACGCCGGCCTGGGTGAGTAACTGGCGAAGCATGGAAATGATGCTTCCCGGAATCAACCCGGCATCGGAAAGATGGCCCCAGCGATCGATCTTGCGAAAGAGCGGCCCATCCTTCAATTGGGAGACGGCCAGCCAATCCTCGACTGCTTCCACCGGGCACAGCCGGGACAATGCCGGGCAGGAAAAGCGCCGGCCTTCCAATTGCCGATCGCCCTTGCTGCGTGGCAAGTAACAGGTCAATCCCTCGCCCGGCTTGATCTCGATGAATTCGATGCGCAGGCTGGAGAGTTCGTCGGATCGGAAGCCCCGCCAGAAACCCAGCAACACCAGCGCCCGATCGCGGGTGTGCCGCAGCACCGAGGCCGCATCCCCGCGGGCAGCCGCTGAAGTTGTGGCACCGGCCAGCCAGTCGCAGACCCCTTGCAGGATGTCCAGTTCCAGCGGCTTGGCCCGCTTTTCCTGGGCGGGATGCAGGGCCCGGATACCCTTGAGCAATTGCCGGATTTTGGCGGCCTTGGTCGGGTCTGCAAAGCCATGGTCCTGATGCCAGCGCGACAGTGCCGCCAGGCGGTGTTTCAACGTATTGAGGGACAGGGATTCGGCATGGTCGGAGAGATAACGGGCAATCGAATCGATCGTTGCCGGCAACAAACCGCCCCATTCCACCTCGAAATGCCGGATAGCCGACGCATAGCTGCGCCGGGTATTGGCGCGCTCGGCGGCATCGAGGTAGAGATCGACCCGGCTCATCGCTGTCCTTGCCAGGGGTTAGATGTGGGCACGCAGCGGCAGCGAAACTTGCGGCTCAAGCGCCTCCAGCACGGCATGGGCCTTGAGGATGTCCTGATGCAACTGGGCGTGCTTTGGCGCATGCACGGTCACCACGAGCGCGTAGCGGATGGCCGGGGCGCCGGACGATGCGAGGCCGCCGGCTTCGCGGGCGTTGTAATGCACGTCGAATACCGGTTCGAGCAGACTGCTGCCGTAGTAGCTGTGCTCGGCGTGCAGGACCGTTTCCCATTTGCCCAAATCCGCCCGCAGTTCGGCCTCGGTCCGGAAGTCCGCTGACGGGAAGAAGCTCACCGACGAGGCGTTGGCGGCACCGGCCTTGCGCTTGCTGCTGTTGGGCCGGAAGGTGATGCCCAGGCCCGCCTTTGTATAAGCGCCGGCGTCCTGCGGGTCGACCGGGCTCGCGTAGCAGAAGGTCGCCCGCAAGCGTACCTTGCCCTCCAGTTGGAAGGTCGGCAAGGGGATGGGCGCCCGCAGGAACTTGCCGGGGCGCAACTCGCCCTGGTAGATGATCCGGGCTTCCCCGTCCTCGCAGGTGATCAACCGGTTGATGTCGGCTGGCACGCGACCCCAGCCGACGTGATGGACGTCGTGTTCGTCCTTGCTCTCACAGCCATGGATCAGGAGCGTCTTGATGGTCAGCGGATGCACGGGGGCACCGAGGATGGCGCGGATGCCGACCGCCGAGCGCAATGCGAGCGGCGCCGCGAAACTGGTCCCCAGCGTCGCAGCCAAGTTCGGCCGGCTGCCGGGGGCGGCGACATGGAAATAGTCTTTGGGCGCGCCGCCGAAGGCCACCACATCGGGCTTCCTCCGTCCTGGGCTCCGGCCGGGGCCGGTGGCGCTGTAGCTGGCCCGCATCCAGTCATCGCCGCTCCGATCGGCGGCGCCCACGGACAAGGCGTTCACGCTGTCGGACGGCACCTGGATACGGTTAAGGCCGAGGGCGGCATCGCGTTCCCCGTTGTTGCCGACGGCGACGGTCATCAGGGTTTCGCCATCGCTCAGGATGCTGTCGATGACGGCCGTCCAGGCATGGACATCCTGGTCCTCGACCGGCAAGTCCGGTCCCAGGCTGAGGTTGATGAACTGGTACTGGCGCGAGAGCAGGACAGTTTCGACATGGCCGAGCGTGCGATACAGCTCGTACGGGTCTTCCCCGTCGATCTTGGCGTCGAGAACCCGATGGTGATCGACCGGCGCATAAGGGCGCTCCGCCGTCGCTTCCGGCTCGATCGGCCCAAACAGGAGGGCCGACGTCACGCCCAATCCGTGTTCGTTGAAATCGGCCACGTCGCTGGCATCCTCGTCGGCCAGGAAATAGCGCCGGACATAGCGGTCGAGCACGTGTTCTGCCGGCAACCCGCCATCGAGCACCGCCACCTTGGGTTCCCGGGAGAGGGGCTCGCCGCTGGGAAGGGCAAACGATACGGCGAGTGGCATGCTGCGGGTCACCGGACGGGCGGCGCGCAGGTGCGGCATCGGCCGGACCACGCGGGTCAGCGTGAACTGGGCGAGGCGTTCCAGGCCGGCGGCATTGCCCTCGACTGCGACAAAGAGCAGGCGGCCCGCCTCGAATTCGAACTCCCCATTGACCATGAAACCGCAGTCGTTGGCGTAATCGGCAAACCAGGCGCGGACATCGGCGGCATCCCCTTCCGGCGGCAGGTGTAAGCCGACCTCGAAGACATGCCCGACATGGGCGCCCTCCAGATGCAGGCGATCAGTCGGGGTCATGGCAGCAAAGGTCTCGATACGGGCGAATTGTTCGGCGACCGGTAATTGCTCATGCAGGCTCCGGGCAAAGTCCGGGAAGTTCTGCAACGCGGATCGGGTGCCGGCGACGAAAAGTTCCGTGGTCTCGGCTTCGGGCGGTGCCTTCTTCTGGGTCTGCCGGCGCGGCCGGATGCGGCGGGTGCGCGACCCCAGCGAGGCCAGGCCGACCTGATCGAGCAGCAGCTTCGGGAAAAAGGATTTGGCCAAGTAGGCCGGGTGCAATACCAGACGGGCCACCGCCAGGTCGTCGGCGCAAGCTTTGGGCGGCAAGGCCTCGAAGAGTCTGTTGGCCGCCTCGATCTCGGGAACGATGGTCCGCTTCGCCTCACTCAAGGTATAGGGATGCGCCTTGTCACTGGGCTTCTTCTTGGGAGCCTCGATGGGATAGGTCAGCAGTTCGGCGCGGCCGATCAGGTATCGCGTGGACATTTACTTGAGTCCCCTTCCTTTGCGGGGCGACGGCCCCGCATGTTTGCGGATGGTGTCGCGGGCGACACCCGTCATCTGGCTGATTTGCATATGGGTGTGCTGGCCGGTCTTGGCCAGTTCGATGGCGAGGTTCAAGCGCTCGATTTTACTCAGCGCCTCCTGGCGCTGGCCGATGGCGCTGCTGATCAGCTTCTCGATCGGCGCCGTCTGCAGGGCATGGCCGCGGCGCAAGGCATTGATGCTGCGTTCCACGTCCGACAGCGACTGCCCCTGCAGGCCGGCGGCCAGCACGTTGATCCACGACTCGAATATTTTCCGGTCATCGCCCAGGAAGCGGTTGATCGCCACCGAGATCGCCGCAGCATCCGGTGCATCGAACTTGAGGACCAGATCGAAACGGCGCCACAACGCCGGATCGACCAGTTCCGGGTGATTGGTCGCCGCCAGCAGCAGCCCGCTGTCCGGCCACTGATCGACTTCCTGCAGCATCACGGTGACCAGGCGCTTCAGTTCGCCGATGTCGGACTCGTCGCTACGTCGCTTGGCGATGGCGTCGATTTCATCGAGCAACAGGACAGCCGCGTGCTTCTTGGCATGATCCAAGGCCGCCCGCAGGTTGTTGCCGGTCTTGCCGAGGAGGCTGCTCATCACCGCCGTCAGGTCAAGCACCCACAGGGGTTTGCCCAGGGCACTGGCGATCCAGCGGGCCGAGAGCGTCTTGCCGACGCCGGGCGGTCCGACCAGGATGGCCGAGCGGGTCGGACTGATGCCGCGCGCAGCCAGCCGCTCGCGTTCCTGGCGCTCGCGGATGATGGCCCCGATAGCGTCATGGACGCTCCCGGGAAGGATGGGGGGCGCCAGTCCTTCGCGGTCATCGAAGACACGGATCAGCGCCAGGCGGGAATCGCCGTCGACGGGCAGCGGTGCCTCATTCGGCTCCACCACCGGGGCACCTCGGCGCAGCACAGAATTGCCGGCGGAGCGGGTTTGGGAGGCTTTCAGGGATTGGTCAAGGCGGGCGGCCAGTTCGGGGCGCTGCTGCCGGTACTTGCGCACCAGGCGTGCGAGCAGCAGCCGGGTATCCTCGTTCGACTCGGCGGCGGCGAGGCGCGCCAAATTGGCGAGGTCGTTTTCAATATCGTCCATCTCGCCTGTAGGCTTTTTTTCTGCCACAAAATACCTGCTGTCGTTCGGTGTTGATTGTGGCGAAGTTTATGGCGAAATTGCGTGTTCGTCAATAAAACCGGTGGGCGATCAACGCGGAGAGGCGGATGGACAGCCAAACAACGAGACGCTGCCCGTCAGTCTGATGTTCACTCAGGCGTAGGCCGGCGCCGCATAAGCCCTGGGCGGAGCAGGCTGATTGCCGCTTCTGAAGAAAAGCCAAGACGCTCAGCTTTTCCTGCCCTCGGGTTCATGGGAAGCAGCGACCAATTCATGCAGGATGCCGCACTCCCGGGCGGTGTGGTTTTCGCCGCATCGACCCCGTAGCGCCACGAGTTGCTTTTCCAGGGCCAGCATGCTGTTCAGTCGCTCCCGGACGCGGCCCAGTTGCTCCTCGATCAGCCGATTGATATCCCCGCAATCCGCCTCGGGGTGAGCCACGAAATCCAGTAGGCGCTTCACCTCGGCCAGCGGCATGTCGAGCGCCCGACAATGGCGGATAAAGGCGAGGCGCTCCATATGCGCCGCGTCGTAATTGCGATAGCCGTTGGCCTCGCGTGCGGGCGGCGACAACAGCCCAATCTTTTCGTAATGGCGGATGGTTTCGATATCCACCCCGGTGGCTTGGCCCAGTTCGCCGATGCGCATACATCCTCCTCCTATGGTCATTAACGATACCCCATTCACCCCGGAGTGACTACGGGGTTATCAAGTCAGCGTCTCATGGAGAAGCCGGACTATTGTTGGCCAGAGACTTTCCCAAGATAGGGTCTTGACCCCGTAGCCGCTACAGGGTGTTCAATGAGTCAGATTTAGTTCTATCAGCAGGACCGACCTATGGGTGAATGCACCTCCAAAGCCTGCGGCTGCAAAGCGCCGCCTGCCGTGGCGACTGCCCCGGCACCGACCCTCCCGGACGGAATACGCACGACCCTCGCCATCGCCAAGATGGACTGCCCGACTGAGGAAGCGTTGATCCGCAACAAGCTGGGTGGGATGCCAGGCGTCGGTGCCCTCGACTTCAACCTCATGCAGCGCACACTCACCGTAACCCATGCGCCTGACGCACTGGAAGCGGCCATTGCAGCCATCCGTTCGCTGGGCATGGAGGCGGTCCTGCCGCAAAACGGCAAGGGCGGTGAAAAAGCAGAGCCAGAAAGATCCCCTTGGTGGCCCCTTGCCCTGTCAGGCATAGCGGCGACCCTGGCCGAGATGGTGAATTGGCTCAATGGCGGCCCCCCTGTGCTGGAGGCCCTGCTTGCCTTGGTCGCCGTCCTCGCCGGCGGCCTGCCCACCTACAAGAAGGGCTGGATTGCGCTACGGAACCGCAATCTCAACATGAATGCCCTGATGTCCATCGCGGTGACCGGGGCGTTCCTGATCGGGCAGTGGCCGGAAGGGGCCATGGTGATGTTCCTCTTCGCCCTGGCCGAAGTCATCGAAGCAAAATCCCTTGACCGGGCGCGTCGGGCGGTCCGGGGCCTGATGGCCCTCGCGCCCGAGACGGCGACGGTTCGCCAAGCCGACGGCCGTTGGGTTGAGGTCGCCGCCGCAGCGGCCCCCCTGGATGCCCGCGTCCGGGTGCGCCCGGGCGAGCGGATCGCGCTGGATGGGATCCTTGTTTCCGGCCGCTCCGCCGTCAATCAAGCCCCCATCACCGGCGAAAGCCTGCCGGTCGAGAAAGCCGAAGGCGACCCGGTATTCGCTGGCACCATCAACGAGTCGGGATCCTTCGAATACCGAGTGACTGCCACGGCGACCCACTCGACGCTGGCCCGCATCATCCACGCCGTGGAAGCGGCCCAAGGGTCGCGGGCTCCTACCCAGCGCTTCGTGGACCAGTTCGCCCGTATCTATACGCCGGTGGTTTTCGTGATCGCTATCGGTATGGCGGTCGTTCCGCCGCTGGCTCTCGGCACGCCCTGGTTCGATGCGATCTACCGGGCATTGGTGCTGCTGGTCATCGCCTGTCCCTGTGCCCTGGTCATCTCGACGCCGGTCACCATCGTCAGCGGGTTGGCGACGGCAGCCCGCCACGGCATCTTGGTGAAGGGCGGCGCCTATCTGGAAGCGGGACGCCAGTTGACGGTCATCGCCCTCGACAAGACCGGTACGCTGACGCATGGAAAGCCCGAACAAACCGACTTTGCCAGCCTGACCGAGAGTGACGAAACCAGGATCCGCGGTATCGCAGCCAGTCTGGCCGGCCGCTCCGACCATCCGGTGTCGCAGGCGTTGAGCCGGGCGGCCGAGGCGGACGGTATTCCCGTTCGGGAAGTTGAGGAATTTGCTGCCATTCCGGGGTACGGCATCCGCGGCCAGGTCGATGGCCGGTCTTATCAACTCGGCAATCACCGACTGGCTGAGGCACTGCACCTGTGCTCGCCCGCATTGGAGGCCCGGCTGGGCGAACTGGAACGTCAGGGCAAGACGGTCGTGCTGCTGATGGACAACCTTAGGGCACTGGCACTCTTTGCCGTGGCGGACACGGTACGGGAGACCAGCCGGGAGGCCGTTGCCGAACTCCATGCCCTGCATGTGAAGACCCTCATGCTCACCGGCGACAATCCCCATACGGCAGAAGCCATTGCCGCCCAGGTGGGCATTGACGAAGCCCGGGGCAACCTATTGCCCGAATCCAAGCTGGCCGCCATCAAATCACTGCTCTCACCGGCAGCCAAGGTCGGGATGGTCGGTGACGGCATCAACGATGCGCCGGCGCTGGCTCAAGCCGATATCGGTTTCGCCATGGGTGCCGCCGGCACCGATACCGCCATTGAAACGGCGGACGTGGCGCTCATGGATGACGACCTGCGCAAGCTGGCGGTGTTCGTGCGCATTGCCCGCAGCACGGCGTCGGTGTTGCGGCAGAACATCGCCTTGGCCCTGGGCATCAAGGCCGTGTTCATTGGGCTGACCTTTGCCGGCCAGGCGAGCATGTGGATGGCCGTGTTCGCCGACATGGGGGCGAGCCTGCTGGTGGTCTTCAACGGCCTGCGGTTGCTGCGCAAATGATCCCGGAAAAGCCCAGGATGGGCCGGTACCGCTGGTTGGGATTGGCACTCATTGTGGCCTTGGCGGACCAAGGGGCCAAGCGCTGGATCGCGGCCACTTTCCCTTTGGGGGCAGGCGAAGCGGTGTCGCCGTTTTTCAACCTGGTCCACGTCCTGAACACTGGCGCCGCCTTCAGTTTTCTCGCGGAGGCCGGCGGTTGGCAACGTTATGCCTTCATTGCCCTCGCCTTGGCCGTCTCGGTGGGGCTGACCGTCATGTTGCTCAAAGGCGTGGCGAACCGATGGGAAGGCTGGGGGTATAGCCTGCTCCTGGGCGGCGCCGTCGGCAACCTGGTGGATCGCCTCGTCCAGGGGGCGGTCGTGGATTATCTGGACTTCCATGCCGGCGGCTGGCACTGGCCCGCCTTCAATCTCGCCGATACGGCGCTTTGTCTCAGCGCCTTGATTCTTCTTTGGGGGGCGTTGCTGTCGTCCGTTCAAAGCAAGGCGGCTCCTTAATCAGAGCGCAGGAGATCCCGATGCAACCCCTGGTCATGAACCGATCCGAGGAACACAAATTGACTCAACGATCCTTCTCCCTGTTTGACCGCCGCACGTTGTCTGCCTTGATGCTCCTGGGCATGGTCCATTGCGCTTCGGCCGCCGAGGAGCCTTTGCCCCCCGATCAGGCCTTTCGGCTCAAGGCGTCCTTGAAGGGGAGCGATACTGTGGTGGCCGAGATCATCCCTGCCAAAAAGCACTATATCTACAAGAGCAAGGTCCGCTTCGCCTTGAAGAACGCCAGCGGCGTCCTGATCAAGGAGGTCAAGCTACCTGCCGGCGAGATGAAGAACGATCCCTATTTTGGACTGATTGAAGTTTATAAATCGCCCGTAGTCGCCGAAATCGCCCTGGAGCGCGCGCCCAAGGCCAAGACATTCACCCTTTATGCGTCTTACCAGGGGTGCAATGAAAAGCTCGGCGTCTGTTACCCGCCGATCGAGAAAACCGTTGACATGAAGTTCGATTGACGCCGGTTATCGCATCGCGAATAATTCGCATTCATGTCCCGATACCTCCGTTTCCGCTCGATCATAGCGATGCTGCTGGCCTTCTGCCTGGTCAGCGCGTCGTTGTGGAGCTATGGGGCGGAGGCGACTGCCGACATCGTGTCGGACGAATGTATCCATTTCAAGGTTGATTCGCCTGACTCCGGTATTGCCGACAAGCACTGCAATCATGGCTGCCATGCGCAATCCCACTTCACTGGTGCCGGGCTGGGCAATGCAACGCTCTTCCCGACGACCCTCGCGGCCCAGGAGGGCGTGGGATTCCCCGACAACGCAAGAATCCCGACCCGCCCCAATGAGGGCCCCTTCCGTCCCCCGCGGCCCCTCTTTCAAGCCTGATTTCCGTCATTGGTTTTGACCCATGGCTGGCGTCCAGCACGCCCGCCAATGCTTGAAAGGTTTTTCTCATGTGGTTTTGCGGCACTTTTGCCGCAGTGCGCCCACGGCGGCGTGCTGCTGGCATCTTGGCGGGGACATGGTTTGCCCTGGCCCTCCTCCCCGTATCTTCCCAAGCGGCGGCTGCCCTGACGCTTGAAGAGGCGTGGCGTCTGGCCGAAGCGGCCAATCCAGCCCTGCGTAATGTACAGGCCAGGTTGTCGGCTGCCGAGGGCGAACTGACCGACGCCCGTAGTCTTCTCTGGAACAATCCGGAACTCTCTGCCGACAGGTTACGGCGGTCGGTTCCTCAACCCGGCCTCGCCACGGAAAAACAGCGCGAGTGGAGTGCCGGGCTCGCCCAAACCTTCGAAATCGCCGGCCAACAGGGTTACCGCCGTGAGGCTGCCCATCAGGAGCTGGTTGGCCTCCAAGCCACGCTGCAGGAGACGCGCCGCCAAGTGCGCGCCGAGATTGAGCAGCGGTTCGTGCGGGTACTGGCCTTGCAGCTTCGCATCGCCACCGAAGAGGAAGCGCTGAAGCTGGTCGATAATGCGGCCGCAGCGGTCAGGAAGCGTGTGGCAGCCGGGGAAGACAGCCGCCTCGATGGCAACGTAGCCCTTGTCGAGGCCGAACGCGGCCGCAACCAGCTCGCCGCCCTTCAGGAACAGCTCACCGAAGCCCGCGCCGAGTTGGCCAGCGCCCTTCAACTGGCGCCTGACCACTTGCCGGAGGTAGCCGGCGAGTTGATGCCAGCCATCCCAAGATACACCCTGGAGGAGTTGCTCGCCGCAGCTCGCCAACGGCCCCAGTTGCGTGCCCTGGAGCTGCGGGAAGCCGCAGCGGCCAGCCGCCTGGGCCTGGAGCGGGCTACGGTCTATCCGGACGTGACCGTGGGCATCAATGTGGGACGGGAAGGACCGGGCGACACCCGGGAAAAGCTGGTCGGCGTCAGCCTGTCGCTGCCACTGCCCCTATTCCGCCGCAATGCAGCCGGAATCGGCAGGGCGACGACCGAGCTGACCCAGGCGCAAATCGAGCGGCAGGCGACGGAGCGCGATGTGCCGGCCCAGGTCCGCGCCCTGTGGCGCAACGTCGAAAGCCTGCGTGCCCGGGTCAAACGTCTTGAAGACAACGTGCTGACCAGCCTCGACCAGAATCAGCGCTTGTCAGCCACCTCCTACCGTGCCGGCGAGATCGGGCTCTTGCAGCTGATCGTGGTGAATCGCCAGGTGCTCGATGGGCGTCGTGACTTGATCGAGGCCCGTAGCGACCTACGGCTGACCACCATTGCCCTCGAAGCCGCCGCAGGCTGGCTGCCAGCGGGAGAAGCGCGATGAAGCAACAACGGCCGCACTTCCCCAACACCACTTCCAGGATGCCTTTCATGCCATCGTTTTCCCTACGGCGCGCCGGCTGGCTCGCCCTTCTCGCCGGCACCCTTGCACTGGCTGCCTGTAATCAACCCGACAAGCCTCAGGAACCTTCGGAGGAAAGGCT
>NZ_SDKK01000018.1:92794-96206 GCF_008107625.1 Zoogloea oleivorans | reverse complement strand
CTCACGCGGCTGCCCACACAAAAGGCCAGTCGGATCTCGGAATTACTGCCCCACCGCTGGGCAAGCGTACACGCGGGCTGAATTCAAAAGAAATTGAAGTGGATAGGTGTCCACGCCGTTCGGCGTGGACATGAATACGCTATTTGGGCTGCCACGAGGAGATGGGGTCGCCGGACGCTTACCCTTATCCTGCGAAAATACTCCATTCGCCACACGCACTTCGCCGACCATGATCGAGTCGAGCTGCGCTTTCCTGCTCCGTGTCACCCGCATCGAACATCAACGCTGCCCGCATTCTGTAAGCGGACAGTTTCGTCTCGTCAAGACGATCCAATCGGGACATCGCCCAGGGTATCCGCGAGGGCAGCCACGAGGGACGAACCTGTGCCCTATGCTGGGGAGCGATCGGATGGCAACAGCATTCGCAGTCGCTTTGACTCTGAGCACGGGAAACGTGTCAGCACCAACGCAGCATTCACTCTTCGCGCCACGTCCGATCAGCGTTCCATGAACGCTCCCGAGTGTTCAAGAGCATCGCCCCTTCCGTTACGCTCATGCCAAACAATTGACTTCAGACGGGGCAACCTTACAATCCCGATAGTCACCGTCATCACAGCGGTTCAGTCCAACAAGGTCTATCCGCAGCCATGCCGCATCGCCTTCTCCAAGCTCTGCCACGTCGGCGGATAAACGCTATTCGTTATGTTTAGATCGGAACAATAAAGCTTTGTATGAGTGAAGTTCAAACAAGCCATACTCTTGAGAGCATTCAATTTGAGTTTGATTGCTTAATTGAAAATCTGTCTAGAGTTCTTAAGGAAATAAAGCCAAGAACTAATATACTAAATACAAAGCTAGGTGCCATTAAAAAAGACTTGGCAAATCTTGATGGCTTGGATGGCGAATCTTTGGCAAAAATTACAGAAATAGCAATTAAATACAACGCCATCAACAATATCTTTCTGCACAAAGTCGATTACAACAAACACGATTTAGCCAAAATAATCGAAGGAAAATCAAACTATGCGCAAGATAGCGATGAAAGCTATAACGACCATTTTTTTGAACTCTCAATGGGCGTTAGATTTCTGCTCGCACTAAAAGAAAAAAACCCAAACACCAAAATAAGTTTAGACGGCGTTTGCGATGTAATCGTAAACGACACAATTGCAATTGAATGCAAATACATCCACAGCCCTTCTGGCCTTGTCAAGAACGTAAGAAAGGCAAAGAAGCAGATTGAAGAGCGAGTGAGTAAGAGTCAAGCTAAATTTGGATTTATTGCGCTGGACTTGTCGCATATCTGCCCAAGGGAAAATATCAAGGAGTTTGCAAATTACACCTTCGGTAAGTTCGCTGCCAATTATGAAACTCTAGAATCAAAAGGTCGAATAAAAGACGACATACTCAAAGAGATACTAAATAACAATTATTTTTATAAAATACTTAGCAGCTACATTTCGGCGGAAATTGAAACATCGCTTTACAGCGAACTAGGTTTTTCATACGACTTGGGCCAAAAAGCATTGGCAATAATATTTCAATCAATAAACTCATTTGCCTTTGAGTACAAAGGAAAAGTTTTGCCTCTGACGACCAGAGGAATGACGTATTTTTTAAATCCCGCTCTCAAAAACAAAAGCGCATTGGATGTAAAAAAGTTCATTCATGGGTTGGCGGTTGGTGTGTAAATTTAGAAAAGCATAACGATTAAGGTTAGATCGTTATCGCGAAGCGAGCCACGATCTGAAATTTAAATTTTCCGGATACAGTTCCACAACTTAGACCATAAACCAATTTTTTCAGTGCTTGGAGGTACAGTTGCCAGCGATGGCTGTGTTGGGCGATTCCCGTCCGCTTGGTCAGATTCTGCTACCCTATGATAGAACGTTTCCTTTGTAGCCTTATCCCGCTTCTTTTCTGCTTCGATCCGGTGGTGACCCCAAGGCCCGGCCTCCAATACCCGGTTGCTTTTGATTACATAATGTGACTTGCAGGGTAAGTTCCAGTTGCCAATTGATGGCCAAAGCGATACTTGTTCACCGTTAAACGTCAATGTCCAATCGGTTGGAGTTAATGGTGTAACAACTTCGTGGCCACAGCCGCAACAGCAGCTATGGACCACGGTGCCATATTCCATCGACACGTAGAGAACGCCTTGCTCAAGCTCTCTTGGAACTCCTTTCACGAAACGAGGCTCAAGCTGCGTATGGAGAATCATGCGGGAATCCCATTTAAAAGCATGTTGCCGTCAGTTGTATAGGAGCAGTGGTGTTCTTTCTCTAGATCACGATAGAAGCCGCGATACTTCTTCCACTTCATGACCGCCAAAGCAGCGTTCAGTGCGTTCAGGTCTGCGACCTGGATGTTTGAACTGTAGACGTTCTCTTCATTTTGCTCTTCAAAGGCGATACGTTCCCGTGCGAAACCCCGCTCCTCAGGTGTACTAAGTGTGACTCGCAGGATGCCCCCTAGCGATCCATTTGAAAGCTCCAGCCCCATGCCGACATCGACAAAAGGCACTCCCATTCGTTCCAGTTGTTCGACGGCTACACGTTTCGCTCCCCCCGCATCCATGCACAAAAACGCGAAACTGACGCCATCGAGAAGGGTCACTGTGCTCTCGGTGAGTTCCACTGCGTGCGCAACGATGCCTCGATGCATGCTTGAATAGATGGCGGCGAAATAATTGACTTTTTTCGGCATCTCACGAAGTTGCTCGATCGTTGGGGCGCCTGGGGCTCGGAAAGCATTGTGCTGGAGGAAATCATCACCATCGATAAGTCTGATTTCCCTCACCGGCGTTTTAGCTAGTAAGTCCAATGCGTAGGAACCTGTACCACCAATGCCGATGATTGCGATGCGTTCGTCGGCGAGACGTGCCGTCAATACTCCAATGCCTGCCCTACCCGAGGCCGTCTCCACGTAGTTGAAAACACTATCTCCGTCGTCCGCTGGGCCCCAAACTTTACGGGGACTGGTTCCCGGTCTAAGGACGGCGGCAGGCCCGGAGATAATCGTCGCGTACGTCGACATTTTTGCAAAGTAGTCGGTGTAACCGTTGTCGTTTGGTTTGCATGAGAGATAGTGCTGTGCAGAAACCAGCAAGTCCGCTGGAACGTTGCCTCCAGCGGAGATGCTGATGAGTGGCGTTCCGTCAGCGTGGCATGGAAATTCGCCTTCAAAATAAACGGTATGTGGCTCCGGCTTCAGTGTTATGTCACCAGACAAACATAACGTGGAGCGGATCGTGCCCGTCTTCACTTCCCTGTGAGCATTGATGTATGGCACTTCATACATCACAAGGTTTCCGCCTTCGATTCGTACTACATAGCCGTCCTCGCGGAGTTGCTTTAGGTCAGAGTTAAGATTGAATAGTGCGGCCGACATTGAGTAAGCGTCGTCCCAACCC
>NZ_SDKK01000018.1:86560-89816 GCF_008107625.1 Zoogloea oleivorans | reverse complement strand
GGGACAGGGACGACGCTCACGACATTGAAGATGCTCCCGTTTTTAACTTCAACAAAGCCGCCGGTAGCGAGCTCACCACTATGTGGAAAAGATGCAACTTTCCGATAGGTAATGGAGTACGTGATGTTCGGAGTGGGGGCCTCTCCCGGATAGGCAATCGCTACCAACTGATCAAAAGTCACGTGATCATTTGCAACCTTTGTCTCATGGCCGTTGACCACGATCTCCATCTTTGGATTGCGCTTGGGCGCATTTTCAAAGTGTTCGACCCCCTGAGGGGTGAGGTCAACCTCGTCCTCGATTTCGATTTGGCGATCTTCTCCACCACGGATTACTAGGAAAACAGCTTCGTTCGTGTGCGGTTTCGAAAGCTCATACAGAATGGAGCCAGTGATGATCGGCATGCCCCACGTAACCTGACTCCCATTTACTGTCAGTTTGAATTCCCGGTCAGCGTGGAATGCCACAAAACGTTCAACACCGTTGCGGCGTAGATCAATGGGCTCATCCAGCCGTACGTCTTCAAAATCCCCGGTGTCGAGGATCGCATACAGACTGTAGTCATCATTGGTCCTCAATCCTGCAGCAGCCAGAATTTGCCTCCCCAAGGGGACCGGATCGTTCATCACGAACTCGACAAAGGCCAGGCTGTCCTGAGCAACCTGTATCTTGTAGTGGTCAGGACGGTGTGCAACTTCGCCGAGAGGAGTATGAATTTCGCTCATGCTTAATAATCTTTCAAAAGTACGATGCGTTTGCATCTGGTTAAATGATCCTGTTTAACTCCGGTGTAACTAAAGTCAACCAGAGCAACCCGGATCGTACTCTTAGATTCAGGTTAAAGCAAGCTGTTTAAGGAGATTTATCGTATTGCAGAGTATGTGTACTCGATGCCTCCAGAGTCCGCAATGTCCTCTTGACGAAGCAGATACCCATCCGTCACAAGTTTTTTGAGGCGTGTGCTTGCGTTTGGTACGGAGAGGCCTAGATCGGTTGCCACTTGAGCGGTACTGACCTTGCGATGACGCAGCACGTAATCAAGAAGATCACTCGCCGATGAACTGATGTCGGGGCCTATCACCTCAAAT
Source organism: Zoogloea oleivorans (assembly GCF_008107625.1). GTDB lineage: Bacteria > Pseudomonadota > Gammaproteobacteria > Burkholderiales > Rhodocyclaceae > Zoogloea > Zoogloea oleivorans. Next base: position 88,728 of record NZ_SDKK01000018.1, on the reverse strand, counting down.
GACTCTTCGGAATGCCAGATTACTAGAGGTTGTTGTTTAGCTTGGGCAGCGTATTTCCAGTTGTCCACCAAGTCGCGATCGCTAAGATCGGTTAGGTAGAACCAACGTTGTCCTCTGAAATACTTGGCTGCAGCAACGACACTCTCGCGCGGGAAAGAGGCATCAGTGGCAACGATCCCGGCCAGCGAAATACCAAAGACCATCGTGCGTGGGGCCGCATCCACAATGTCGGACAGGGCTCGGAACACAGCTTTCCCTTGGAAGTTTCCGAAAGGGTGCGAATTTTTCGTCAAGTCCAACAGGCGGATCTGGACGCTGGATGAAGTCTGGTTCATTTTAACAGTTTAACGAGAAAGCGTTCAGACAGTCAACTCAAAATTAAAGCAAATATGCGTTCCACGCATCTTCCGTAGGTTCAACCGATGTTCAAACTCCAGTGCCCCTGCACGATAGTGAATCATTACTTCGAACGTTTCCTGGCGCACGCTGATGCTAGCGTTGAACTTGTTTGCGAAATCCCCAGCACGTTTGAGGCCAAGCCCTCGACCATCATCTTGCATACGGCTCAATTGGCCATGCGAGAATATATATTCAATCAAGGCGACGCCTAAATTTTTGCCCGAACATCCAAGCTGTTGCCGCATCTCAGTGTCAAGAGTGGGTAACAGCGTCCCGACAATCCCATTTCCAGCATCTGAAAAAACGGTACGAATGTGTGGGCGAGACCCCTTCTTGTAAAGCTGCAGTGCCGCGAAACCGGGTATGGGGGACTCCGAATGTTCATGTACATTGTCAAAGAGTTCACCGAGAATCGTCAGCACTCCAACGGTATGGGTAGAGCCCGCACATTGCTCGAAGCTGCGTTGCAGACGCCGTGGAGTTTCATCATCCCGCTCCTCCATGTTGATGGGAGCAAGTTCGACTACGCCGGTGTTTTCTCCTCTGTAAGCAGTAGCACGTGATGTTTTCGGACGCTTTGGTTGCACAATAACTTTGCCATCTAAATGGTCGAAAAATCCAATCCGACTTAGATAGCTAGATGTTGACGGGCAGTCGTCGAAATCAATGGTTACAAACTTTCCGATTCCGACAAGCTGATTGCAGAGTGCGAGCAAACGTGCCATCGCATCCAGCAGCAATGAAGTGTCTGGCGAGAACTTAAAAACAATGATCTTATGACTGGACTCAAGCGGAGACTCAACTGAGCAAAGAGTTGTCTCAAGCTGGTCCGTTGTTAGCCACCTCGTTTTTGGAAACTCAATCAAAAGCTTATGGGGTTGGATCAGAGACCACTGATACGCGTCATTTTGCACAAAAACTTCCAAATGTTGATGCAGAAGTGCGCTGATGACCGAGCGCTCTATACCAAGACGCTTTGCTATGTCTTTGGCTTTCAGTGGCTGGTTTAGCCGCAAGACTCTTTGTATTTCTTCTACCATAGTGGGACCTGCACTATGCCGTGCGACGGCTTGTCTGAATGGTATGGCTTTTACCTTCACGCGAGGCTTCGAAACTTCTTAGACGAACGATTATAGCTGGGAGACTGACTTGTCATGTCAGTCATGACCGGCCCCCTGCAACAGAATAGTTGCCGGTTCGATTTGCTTCGGGGTGTGACTATCGTACAAATTTCCGGGAAAGGCCTTGGCTCCGACTATCAGGTTACCCTTCTCGGTTGTAGCAACGCTAACAGGCCGATGCAAAACCCAGTGAACGATCAGGCCACCCGCCTGTCCTAGCCATATCCCCGAACCCCAGGCAGAACAACGATGCGCGGCGAAGTCGATCCCCAGTCCTCGATGTTTCACTATTTCTCGGTCGCGTCCCGGATTCCGGCTGATCACCCGTTGCGTCGGGTGAAGAAACTGGCCGAGTCGGCACTGTCCGCCATTTCTGCGGAACTCGACGGCCTTTACGCCAGGACGGGGCGCCCTTCGATTCCGCCGGAGCGACTGCTCAAGGCCCAATTGCTGATTGCCTTCTACTCGGTGCGCTCCGACAGGTTGTTCTGCGAGCAACTCGATTACAACCTGCTGTTCCGCTGGTTTCTCGATCTGGACCTGGAGTCGGGCGGACTCGATCAATCGAACTTCAGCCGCCTGCGCGAGCGCCTGGTGGAAACCGACATCGCCCGACGCTTCTTCGACGAGGTGGTGCGTCTGGCCCGC
>NZ_SDKK01000018.1:86159-86333 GCF_008107625.1 Zoogloea oleivorans | reverse complement strand
GCTTCAAGCGCAAGGACGATAAAGAACCGCCCAAGCCCGGGGACGGCACCGGGATGGTGGATTTCAAGGGTGAGAGACGTTCCAACGCCACCCACCAGAGCACCACTGATCCGGACGCGAAGCTCATGAGAAAAGGCAACGGCCAGCCGGCCAGACTCAGCTACGGCGGCCATG
>NZ_SDKK01000018.1:0-85884 GCF_008107625.1 Zoogloea oleivorans | reverse complement strand
GTTTTGCATCGACCTGCTAACCTTCACGTCCAACTTGCAGGGCTGGCGAGCGTTGCCGATACATTCGACTTCGGGTGCGCGCGGAGCGTCAGCAGGCGGCGATCCAGGTCTCGGATGAGTCGATCCAGGAGTGTCTGCCGGAACTGCTTTGCAGGGGCCTAACCGCCGGCCAGACGTTTGAGACTGCGGCCTTCATTCTCGGAGGCCTGGCGAAGCGCCAGCCCGGCCCGTTTGGCGATCAGGACCAGCTTGTGCCCGGCCACACACATTAACAGGCGGTTGTCGGTCGGAATGGCAATCGCTTTTCCTGAACTGTGGGAGCCATGTCGCACCGCCGTCATGAGTTGTTTGGTGCGGAATGGGCGCTCCTCGAGCCGCTGTTGCCGGCGGCGACCATGCCCGGTCGGTACTACCTGAACCACCGAACGATCCTCAACGGGATGCTGTTCCACAACGCGACTGGCATCCCTTGGCGCGATCGACAGGTCGCTGGGGTGTATCGACGGCTCGAATGTACGCGCACAAAGCCGTTGCTGACGCGGAAAGATTTTCCCCACTAGGAGCCGACGGACCACGCGCTGGGCCGTAGTCGCGGGTGCTGGGGCACGAAGCTGCATCTGGGGAGCGACGGAGGCGGGCTGCCTCTGACCGTTGAGTGCCGGCCAAGCTCACGAGTCGCTCTTTGCCGAGCCGGTGCTCGATGCCGTCCGAATCGTGCAACCACATGGCTCCCCACGGCGGCGTCCCGAAAGGCTTGGGGGCGACCGAGGTTACTGCTACCGACGCATCCGCAACTGGTTCCATAAGCACCATGTTGGCGCCGTCACTTCCGCACGATCGACGCGACCAGAGGGCGCAGCGGCGCGGCCGGCCGCCCAAATTCGACCTCCATACTGCCGCCGCAACGTCATTGAGCGTTGTGTCAGCTGGCTTAAGGAGGCCCGAGCGGTCGCCACCCGCTTCGAAAAGCTCGCCGTACACTATCTTGGCTGTATCAAGCTCGCCATGATCCGCCGGCATCTGCAGGCCATCTTGTCAAACAGACCCTAAGGCCTTGAGTCCCATGTGGCCCCTGTGAGACAGTGCTACCCTCTCGGCGAAGCTTGGGAAACCGAAACAAGTAGGGCAGATTTTCGATCAAAATCGTCTGTGTTTCGACTTTTTTATGTTTTTGGTGTAAATTTTGGCGACCTTGTGTTAAAAATCCTATTGTTTACATGTGCTTGATAAAATCTGGAACGCTTGTTTCGGCCTGAGTCTGAAAGATAACCCTTCTAATTCGTACTCTTGGAATAAGCGCAACACCCCATTGAAACCCCCGCGTCGCGGGGGTTTTTGTTTTTTCGTGGCGAGAGTGTCCAGGCTATGGTGTGGTCATTTTTGGTTTCATTCCATTGCTCGCCAGTCCCGTTTTACCTTGCAGGAGGGGGCGTTACGCTCCCCGCCTGGACCACTGCAACCCGAACTGCTCCAGGTGTGGGTGGGCCAACATCCGTTACCGCTTTCATGGGCGAAAAGGTGCTTGTTTATTCATTTCGTTTACGTCCGGAGTTCTTGTGCAAGGACTATGTCAAAGTGTGATCGCCTTGCTCAAGCCGCGTTTTGAGCTTGTCGTTGCTGATTGTGTGCGTTTTACTGCCGGGGATGTCTGGGCGAGGATGGGGAGCATCCCGATGGCAACTGGGAATACCGTTCTCCCGCCACCTGCCCTGGCCGCTGGACAGGCTGATGCGCTAGAGCAGCCTGTCTGTCCGGGGTAAGTTTGCCTTTCAGGCTCGCCGCTTATGCGCAGTTTGATATTTACGCCGACTCGCAAGGTCGTTGCCTAGCACGATGGGTGACCGCGATAATGTGAGGGTCGAGCCCAAAGATGTGTGAAAATCACGGCCTAAATCAATGGCTTTAGGCAAAGCGTTGTACAAGATGCTTGATGCGGTTTTTGTGTTTGTCGATTTTTTTGGCATGAAAAACCATGAAAAACAAAGGGTTTTCCCCATTTTTCAGATTTTCACCCCTGGCTCTCATGTATGCGTACCGGTCCTGATAGCACGTTGTCCTGATCGGGGGCATACTCCGAACTCGTCGAATTTCCGTTGTCCCGGGCTACACTAGTCGCACCGTTTTAAACCGTTGTTCTTTAAGTCAGATCGCCCCCATGGCCGCCACGCCCGAATCCCCTGAAAAGGAATATTGCAGCACATCCGAAGCAGCCCAGCGTCTTGGATTGTCTTTGGGTACCGTCCAGCAGATGGTCGAGAACGGCCAGCTTGAGGGCTGGAAGACCGTAGGTGGGCATCGTCGCATCCGCGTCAGTTCCATCGAGGAGTTTCGCGCTCGCTCCATGGCCGGCGGCGGGCATGCACCGGTTCGTCCTGCCGCCAGCAGCCTGCAGGTGCTGGTGGCAGAGGATGATCGCATCCTCCAAAAACTCTACGAGCACACTTTTACTTCCTGGGCCCTGCCGCTGCAGTACCGCATGGTTTCGAGCGGCATCGACGGCCTGCTCGAAATCGGCCGTGTGCCGCCGGATCTGTTGATTACCGACTTGCGCATGCCGGGGATCGACGGGTTCGAAATGATTCGCCGCCTGCGTGCCGATCCCCAGTTGCAGGATCTGGACATCGTGGTGGTCAGCGGCCTGACTGACGACGAGATCGTAGAAAACGGCGGCCTTCCCGCCGATGTCATTCTCTATAGCAAGCCGGTGCCGTTCCGCGAGCTGAAGGGGTATGTCCAGGCCAAGATCATGGCCATGCAGCGGCGCGGCCGCGCCGCCTGAGTTTCTCCGGGCTTCTCCCAGCCCGTTTTCCCCTTTTCACGCATAGCCCCCAGCCCCGTCAGCATCGCCTGCCGGGGAGCGGTGGAGTGTGCGTGAATGGTGGGTAAGACGAAAATCACGTTGTTCGTGATTTTTTGTTGTTTCCTGGATGCCATTCGAGCAATCCGGCACGTAGTGCTCCCCGCCTTTCTTCGTAAAATCTCGTGAAACCGATTGTGCTGTAATCTTATTTTGCGTGTTTGGCATAAAGTGGGAAGTGAGATTTATCAAATCCTCACGGATTTATGCAAATCTGCATTTTTGATTTAGAATTCGTCATAAATGATGATTTGAGTATTTCCTGATGCCGAAATTGATCAGGCAATGAGTGTCATTTCCCGCCTGTTCTCTTTTTGTCGTCACGAAGCACCCCCAAGGAATACAGCCATGTTGTGCAAAGTGCAGGCCCCGCGGTTGCCGTTCGTGACTTGGCAATTCGACGAAACCCTTGAGAAGGACGATTACGTGGGTGATCCCGTTTCCGAGGCAGCCATTACCGGCGCCGCGCTCGTCCGTCACCTGGATGATGTGCGCTTTGCCAGTCTGCGTGCGCTGCGGCAGCTTCTGCGGGCGCTCGACGCGGAGCGGATTGCCATCGGATGCATCACGCCAGATCGTCAGCGCCTGCAGGAAGAACTGGTCTGGGTGAGTGGTTTCGGGCGCTGTGGTGAGTCGGAGCGGGTGCTGTCCTGCGTGGCTTTCGAGGATGAGATTCGCGACTGGCTGGCCTCCAGTGACGATGCAGTCAGCATCGGTATCGATGTGCGCTCGCCGGCCTGGCATGAGCTGCCGTGCGATCAGTTGCTGCTGGTGCGGGCCACACGGCCGGCTCAGGGCGAGGCCTGCATGGTGCTGGCAGCCCAGTTGCGGGGCGGAGTTCGGTTGCCCGAAGGTGCTGCCCATGCCATTTCCATGCTGGTCGGCGAGTACGCCAGCCGGCGCACCCTGATCAGGCCCTGAGCAGGTCGCGGTCGGCTCCTGCCAGCCGGCGCCAGCTTGTCGCCTCTGCGCATGCCAGGCAGCGCAACAAATGAGCCCGGGCGGCCGACAGATGTTTCCGCGCCGTTGCGCTCAGATCTCTTCCCAGTCCAAACTCCTCGCCACGCACGCACAGCACAAAGGCGGGAGGGGCTGCGTGTCCCCGGATATCCACATAGACCTGCAGTACTGTTTCGGGCGGGAGAGCGTGGGAGTTGGGAGGCTGTCCGGCCACCGGATGGATCTCCCTGAAGACGAAAGGCGCCGGCGTGCCCGTTCCGGCGTCGATGAACAAGGCCAGATCCCGGCCATCCAGGTCGAGGGCGTGTTCGATCTGCAACTGAAAGTCGCTGACCAGATGCACATCCGGCAGGGCCAGGGCCTCCAGCTCTGTCATCAGTAGCGGTCCGAGGGCGTCGTCGCCCCGCGATGGATTGCCGGCCGCGAACACCACCAGTGACATGTCGCGTCAGCCTCCGTTGGTGGCCCGGTCGAGCAGGCTGCCGTGCGCGTCCAGCAGTTCCACCGCCAGCGGCATCTTGCCCAGCGCATGTGTGGCGCAGGACAGGCAGGGGTCGAAGGCGCGGATGGCGACTTCGATGTGGTTGAGCAGGCCTTCGGTGAGCTGGCGTCCGTCCAGGTAGCGGCGGGCCACCTGGCGCACGGCCTCGTTCATGGCCTGGTTGTTGTGGGTGGTGGACACGATCAGGTTGCAGTAGCTCACCAGATCGTCGTCGCCGACGCGGTAGTGGTGGATCAGGGTGCCACGCGGTGCCTCGATGATGCCGACACCTTCGCGACCGCGCGGGCCTTCGGCCAGCCTGTCGTCCGACAGCAGGTCCGGGTCGTCGAGCAGGCTGCGGATGACTTCGGCGGCGTGAAGCATCTCGATCATGCGCGCCCAGTGGTAGGCCAGCGGTGCATGGATGGGTTCGCCTTCCCCGTGGGCGATGAAGGCCAGGCGCTCGATCTCGGCCAGCGCGCTGGGGATGAAGTCGCAGTTCTGCACCCGGGCCAGCGGGCCGACCTTGTACCAGCCACGTTCCGGCCCCAGTTCGGTAATGAACGGGAACTTCATGTAGCTCCAGGGTTTGACCTCTTCGACGATATGCGCCTCGTAGTCGGCACAGGCCAGCTTGTCGAGCACGATGTGGCCACGGGCGTCGCGCAGGCGCAGGTGGCCGTCGTAGAGATCCATCGCCCCGTCGGCCCGTACCAGGCTGAACAGGTGGCTGCGGAAGAGGCCGAACTCATCGTAGAAGGAGCCGTTGGTTTCATGGAGGCGGCGGGCCAGATGCACCGCGTCACGGCTCCATTCGATCATCTGGTCGGCGTCCTTCAGCAACTCGTCCCGGTCGGCGACACTGAGGGACTTGTTCACTCCGCCGGGGATCGCTCCGGTGCCGTGCACGCGCTTGCCGGTGGTGATGCGGATGACTTCCTGACCGAACTTGCGCAGCAACACGCCTTGTTTGGCAACCTCGGGGTAGGCCGCGGCGACGCCGACGATGTTGCGCTGCTGGACCGGCGATTCAAAGCCGAAGAGCAGGTCGGGCGAAGCCAGGTGAAAGAAGTGCAGCGCGTGGGACTGGAGGATCTGGCCGTAGTGCATCAGGCGGCGGATCTTCTCGGCGGTGGGCGTGACGGTGAGTGCGCCGACGATCGGGTCGAGAGCCTTGGCGGCGGCCAGGTGATGGCTCACCGGGCAGATGCCGCACAGGCGCTGGACCATCACCGGGACTTCCCAGAAGGGCCGGCCCTGGATGAATTTCTCGAAGCCGCGGAACTCCACGATGTGCAGCCGCGCTTCCTTCACGTGGCCGGCCTCGTCGAGCAGCAGGGTGACCTTGCCGTGGCCTTCGACGCGGGAGACGGGGTCGATGGCGACCCGGCGCAGGTTCTCCCGGTTGGCGGCGGTTTCCAGTTCGAAGCTCATGGTGTGAACCTCAGTCGTAGTGCAACAGGCCGCCGGTCAGCCGCGGGGTGCGGCCGGCGATCAGGTCGGTAAGGAATTTCCAGATCGCCGGGCCCGAGGGCGGACAGCCGGGCAGGAAGTAGTCGATACGCACCACCTCGTGGATCGGCCGCACCTTGTCGAGGGGCAGGGGCAGTTCCGGGTCGTTGGGGATCTGCCCGTTGGCGATGCCGGGGCGAAACTGATAAACCTCGCGCAGGCATTCGGACAGGGGCAGGTGGTTGCGCTGGGCAGGCAGGCCGCCATTCACCGCGCAGGCGCCGAGGGCAATGAGCGTTTTGCAGTTGCGGCGGAATTCGCGCAGCACGTGGACGTTTTCGGCATTGCACACGCCGCCCTCGATGAGGCCGATGTCGCAGGGCCCCACTTCCTTGATGTCGGTGAGCGGCGAGCGGTCGAATTCGATCAGTTCGACCAGTTCGAACAGGTGCTCGTCGATGTCGAGAAAGGACATGTGGCAGCCGAAGCAGCCGGCCAGCGAGGTGGTGGCGACGCGCAGCTTGCGGGCAGGAGCGGGGCTCATGACGAGGACTCCTTGAGCTTCTTGCTGCGGATCGTCGCGTTGTCGTAGGTGCGCTCGCCGATGGGCACAGCGAAGCCTTCGCGCTTGTGCAGGATCACGCCGACCGGGCAGATATTGGCGGCCAGGTCGTCCTTCGCAAAGTCGGTGTCGGCCAGCCGGCCGGATTCCGCATTGACTACCAAATGCTTGTCGATGCCGCGGCCGGTGAGGGCGAACACCGACTTGCCGTCCACGTCGCGGCTGGCGCGCACGCACAGTTCGCAGAAGATGCAGCGGTTGAAGTCGAGCAGCACGTCCGGGTGGGAGGCGTCCACCGGGCGGTCGGGGTAGAAATGGCGGAAGCGCGAGGTGAGCATCTCGTACTCGTAGCCCAGCGCCTGCAGTTCGCAGTTGCCGCTTTTTTCGCAGGAGGGGCAGAAGTGGTTGCCTTCGACGAACAGCATCTGCAGCAGGCCGCGGCGTTCGCCGTTCATCTCCGGGCTGTTGCTTTCCACTTCCCAGCCTTCCTTGGCCGGGGTGGCGCAGGCCGACACGTGGCGGCCGGCAGCCTTGACGATGCACAGCTTGCAGCTGCCGTGGGGGGCGAAATCCTTGTGCCAGCACAGGCTGGGAATGTAGTGGCCGGCGATGCGGGCGGCTTCGAGAATGGTCTGGCCGTCTTCGAAGGGCACGGGCTGGCCGTCGAGGAGAAACTGCTTGGTCATTTCTCTTCCTCCTCATGGGTCTTGAGGTGCGCGCCGGGGTCGTCCCGGGCGGTGAGCTGGCGGGCTTCGGCGAGGGCGGCGTCGAGGTCGAAGGCCGGCTCGAAGTCCAGCGACACCAGGCGCCGCTCGTAGGCCGGTCGGAATTTCTGCAGGGTGTCGATGACCGGGTTCGGTGCAGCGCTGCCGAGGCCGCAGTGGCTGGCATTTTTCAGCAGGCGGTCGAGCCAGTCGATGTCGTTGAGATCGGCCTTGGCGCCGTGGCCGTCGGCCAGTTTGTCCATGAAGCCCTTCAGTAGTGCGGTGCCGACCCGGCACGGCGTGCAGAAACCGCAGCTTTCGTGGGCGAAGAAGTGCACGAAGGCACGGGCCACGTCGAACAGATCACGGGTGCCGTCGAAGATCATGAAGGCGCCGGCGGTGGGCACGTCTTCATAGGCAATGCGGCGCTGGAACTCGTAGCTGGCCAGGCACATGCCGGATGCGCCGCCGACCTGCACGGCCTGGGTGTCGCTGGCCCCGCAGTCTTCGAGGATGCGGGCGATGGGCACGCCGAAGGGGTATTCGTAGATGCCTGGCGCAGCGCAGTCGCCGGAGATCGACAGCAGCTTGGTGCCGGCCGATTGCGCGGTGCCGGTGGCGGCAAAGGCTTCGCCGCCTTCGAGGGCGACGAGGCAGGTCTTGGCCAGGGTTTCGACGTTGTTGACGACAGTCGGCCGGCCCAGGTAGCCCTTGATCACCGGGAAGGGCGGGCGGATGCGCGGGGTGCCGCGCTTGCCTTCGAGGGATTCGAGTAGCGCGGTTTCCTCGCCGCATACATAGGCGCCGGCGCCCAGGTGGATCTGGATGTCGAAATCGAAACCCGGCTGTCCGAGGATGGACGTGCCGAGGAGGCCGGCTTGCCGGCGGCTGGCCAGTACGGCTTCGAGTTGGGGGCGCAAGTAGTGGTATTCGCCGCGCAGGTAGAGAAAGCCTTCGGTGGCGCTCACCGCCCAGGCGGCCAGCGCCATGCCTTCGAAGACGAGGTCGGCAAAGCTGTTGAGGAGCACCCGGTCTTTGAAGGTGCCGGGCTCGCCTTCGTCGGCGTTGCAGACGATCACCTTCTGCGCGCCCGGCGCATTGCGGGCACTGGCCCATTTCACTGCGGTGGCAAAGCCGGCGCCGCCGCGGCCGCGCAGGTTGGAGGCCTGCATCTCGGCCAGCCAGCCGTCGCGGCCGCGGGCGATGGCGGCGGTGAGGGCCGCGCCCGGCGGCATGTCCAGATCGAGCAGGGCGTCGCGGCGGCGAATGTTGTCGTCGATGCGGAAGTATTCGGCCGGCCACAGATCAAGGGGGCGCTGCTGGCGGATCAGTTCGGCGATCTCGTTGATGCGCCGGTGGTTGAGCTGGCCAATGGCCCGCCCGTTGACCAGCATCGCCGGGCCCTGGTCGCACAGGCCGGTGCAGGATGTGGTGGTGACGCTGACCAGTCCGTCTTCCGACAGCTTGCCGGGCTCGATCCACAGCTTGCGGCACAGGGCGTCGAGCAACTCGGCGTTGCCGAGCATGCGGTCGGTGATGTTGTCGGAGAACAGCACGCGGTAGCGGCCCACCGGGCGGGTGTAGAGAAAACTGTAAAAGCCGGCGACACCTTCGACTCGGGCCCGGGGGATGTGCAGTGCCGCGGCGATGCGGGTGAGGCTTGGAGCGGGCAGCCAGCCTTCGATTTGCTGGGCGTCGATGAGGATCTGCAGGAGCCGCGTCGGGTCGTGGCTGTGCCGCTGCAGGATGTCGTCGAGGGTGACGAGGGGAACGGACGGGAGAGCGCTCACAAGAACCTCCGGCTGCAGGACGCAACGCGTTCAGTATGCGCGCCGGGCAGCCGGATTTCTTGCGTTAGATCAGGAAACTACGGCGCGGCGGAGGCGCTCCAGCGCTTGTTCCAGACGGGTGGCCGGGCAGCCGAAATTGAGCCGCACGAAGCCGGGCAGGCCGAAGTCCTTGCCATCCGACATTCCGACGCCCGCGGCTTCGAAGAAGGCGGAGGCATTGGCGATGCCGCGTGCGGCGATGAATTCGCGGCAGTCGATCCAGGCCAGGTAGGTGGCTTCGACCGGCACGGTGGACAGACCGGGAATGGCATTGATGGCTTCGACGACCCGGGCGGCGTTGCTGCGCAGGGTGTCGAGCAGGGCTTGGCGCCACGGCCCGCAGTCGCGGTAGGCGATCTCGGTGGCGGTTTGGCCGAGCACGTTTACATGCGGCACGATGCCGGCCATGGCGCGCTTGTAGCGGGCGCGCAGGGCCGCGTCGGGAATGATCGCGAAGGCGCAGTAGAGGGCCGGGATATTCCAGGTCTTGGACGGGGCCATCAGCGTGATGCTGCGGCGGGCGACGGCTTCGTCCAGCGCCGCGATGGGGATGTGCGGCGTGGCCGGGTCGAGGACGAGGCCACAGTGGATCTCGTCGGAGCAGATGACCAGGTCGTGGCGTTCGGCGAGTTCGGCGATGCGGGTCAGCTCATCCCGGTCGAAGACGCGCCCCACCGGGTTGTGCGGGTTGCACAGCATGAACAGGCGCACGTTTTCGGCGAGGGCTGCTTCGGTGGCGTTCCAGTCCCATTCCCAGCGCTGGCCGTGCAGCACCAGCGGCGTGGTGACCAGGCGCTGCTCGAAATTGGCCGGCGCATGCAGGAAGGGCGGGTAGACCGGCGTCGAGGTGAACACCCCGTCGCCGGGCTGGCCGACGGCCCGCACTGCGACGTTGAAACCGGTGACGACGCCGGGCAGCCACACCAGCCAGTCGGGCTGGATGCGCCAGGCGTGGTCGCGGGCGATGCCTTCGATGACCGCCTCCAGCAGCGACGGCCAGGCGTCGGCATAGCCGAACACGCCGTGATCGATGCGTGCGTGGAGTGCCTCCAGCACCGCCGGCGGTGCGGCGAAATCCATGTCGGCGACCCACATGGGAATCACGTCGCGGCCGGCGTAGCGGCGCCACTTGATGCTGTCTGAGCCGGCGCGGTCGGGGGCGGTGCTGAAATCGAAGGTCGTCAAATCAAACTTCCAGATGTTGGTAGAGCACGGTGGACAGGTAGCGTTCGCCGAAGGACGGGATGATCACGACGACCAGCTTGCCGGCGTTCTCGGGCCGTTCGGCCACCTGCAGGGCGGCCCACACAGCGGCACCGGAGGAAATCCCGACCAGCAGGCCTTCGTCCGTGGCCAGCTTGCGGGCGGTGTCGAGGGCGGCGTCGTTGGGCACTTGAACGATCTCGTCGTAGACGCTGGTGTTGAGGATGGCCGGCACGAAGCCGGCGCCGATGCCCTGGATCGGGTGGGGGCCGCGGGCGCCGCCGGACAGCACCGGGCTGGCGGCGGGTTCGACGGCGATGATCTTGACGCCCGGACGGCGTTCCTTGAGCACTTCGCCGACGCCGGTGATGGTGCCACCGGTGCCGATGCCCGACACGAAGATGTCCACCTGACCATCGGTGTCGGCCCAGATCTCCTCGGCGGTGGTCTTGCGGTGAATGGCCGGGTTGGCGGGATTATCGAACTGCTGGGGGATGAAGTAGCGGCTGTCGGCGGCGGCCAGTTCGTTGGCTTTCTTGATGGCGCCGGGCATGCCTTCCGGCCCCGGGGTGAGGATCAGGTCGGCGCCGTAGGCCTTGAGCAGCAGCTTGCGTTCGCGGCTCATGGTCTCGGGCATCACGAAGGCGCATTTGTAGCCGCGGGCGGCGCACACCATGGCCAGGCCGATGCCGGTGTTGCCCGAGGTGGGCTCGAGGATGATGGTGTCGGGCTTGATGTGGCCGGCGGCTTCGGCAGCGTCGAGCATGGCGGCGGCGATACGGTCCTTCACGCTGTGGGCCGGGTTGAAGAACTCCAGCTTGAGGGCGAGGGTGGCGCCGTTGGCCGGGGCCATCTTGTTGAGTTTGACCAGCGGGGTGTGGCCGATCAGTTCGGCGACGTTGTTGGCGATACGCATGGCGACTTTCCTTCCCACGAAATTGGCACTAATTGATTTTAGTGCGAACCAAAGTCATTAAATACTCCAAAAACGAATATTCAAGGCGATTGTGTGAAGCTTTCACAGTTCGGCAGGATTCACTGCTTTTTGTAGAAAGGATCGTCGCCTCACAGCTTGCGAATTTTCTCCAGCAACGCGGTGGTTGAGCGGAGGTGTTCGAACGGGATCGAATGCACGCTGCCGCCACGGGCGAGGGTTTCCGGTGCGCCGACGATGCTTTCCGGCGCCCAGTCGCCGCCCTTGACCAGCACGTCGGGCTCACATTCGAGGATGCGGGCGATGGGCGTGTCTTCGTCGAACCAGGTGACCAGATCGACACAGCCGAGGGCTGCCATGACCGCCAGGCGGTCGTTCAGGGTGTTGATCGGGCGGTCGTCGCCCTTGCCCTGGCGACGCACCGAGTCGTCGCTGTTGAGGGCCACCACCATTGCGGCACCCAGCGCCCGGGCCTGGCCCAGGTAGGTGACGTGGCCGCGATGCAGTATGTCGAAGCAGCCGTTGGTGAATACCAGCGGGCGGGGCAGGCTGGCGATGCGCTGGCGCAGTTCGTCGGGCGGGCAAATCTTGGTTTCGAAAGCGGGAGCGGGGTACATGGGCGTTGGCGTGAAAGGCGGAGAGTCGGGATTCTAGTGGTGGTTGCCGTAACCGGCGATACCGATCATCAGGCGTACCAGGCCGTAGGCGGCCCAGTTGATCAGGCGCTGCAGGCGGGGTGCGCGCTGCCAGGTGTCGGCGAGGATTTCGCGGCTGCCTTCGTCGATGGCCCGCGAGAGGTGTTGGCGGAGTTCGCCGGCAAAGGCTTTGTCGCGCACCACCACGTTGGCCTCGCGGGCGAGGAGCAGGCTGAAAGGATCGATGTTGCTGGAGCCGACGGTCGCCCAGCGCTCGTCGATGACGGCCACCTTGGCGTGCAGGTAGCTGCGGTGATATTCGATGATGCGGACTCCCGCACTGAGCAACTGGCCGTAGAGGGCTCGCGTGGCGCGCTGCTGCAGCGGGTGGTCGGCCAGCCCCTGGACGAGGAGGGTGATGCGCACACCGCGCCGGGAGGCGGCCAGAAGTGCCTGGCGGAAGCGTCGGCCGGGCAGGAAATAGGCGTTGGCGAGAATGATCTCGCGTCGTGCGCCGGCGATGCCGAGCAGGTAGGCATCCTCGATGTCGCGCCGGTGGCGGATGTTGTCGCGGATCAGGAAGCCGGCTTCCACGTTGCCGCAGGGCTCGGTCAGGGTGGGGGGGCCGTTGTGCAGGCGCAGGCGCTGGCGAAAGGAGGCCCAGGCGACCAGTTCCCAGACCCGCCGGACGCTGGCGTGGATCGGGGCGAGCAACGGGCCTTCAATCCGCACGGCGTAATCGTGGCGCGGGGCTTCGAGTGCGGGCGCTTCGAAATCGCTGACGATGTTGATGCCGCCGACGAAGGCGATGCGCCCGTCGATGACCGCCAGTTTGCGGTGCAGGCGGCGCAAGCGGCGACGCCGCAGGGACATGAGACCCACTTCGCGGCGGTAGATCAGTACATTGACACCGTCGGCGATGAGTCCGTCCATCAGTTCGGCAACGAACTCCCGGCCGCCGAATCCATCCACCAGCAGGTGCACCTTGACCCCCCGGCGGGCCGCCCGGCTCAGGGTTGCCGCGATGAGCAGGCCGGTCTCGTCCCGGTCGAAAATGTAGCTTTCGAGGAAGACTTCTGTGGTGGCTCCGTCGATGGCCGTCTGCAGGGCCGGGAAGAATTCGGTCCCGTTTTCCAGCAGAGTCAGGGCGTTGCCACGCAGCCAGGTGATGCTCATGCGCCTGGCCCGGTCTCAGGAGGTGCGCAACTGTGCGGTGAGGGGGGCATGGTCGGAGATCTGGCTCCACGGTGTGCCGCAGTGCACTTCGGCCTTGTCGACGGAGAAGCCGCGCACGTAGATACGGTCGAGGCGCAGGACCGGTAATGTGCTTGGAAAACTGCGTGCCGGGCGGCCGCGGAAGGTGGTGAATACCTCGCTGACGCCAAGTTGTTCGGTCAGGCAGTCGTCGGCGTGGTTGCGCCAGTCGTTGAAGTCGCCGGCGATGATCAGCGGGGCGCCGTCAGGAGCAAGTTCGTCCATGCGCTTGACGAGGGCCGCCATTTGCCGGCGCCGGCTGCCGGCCGTGAGGCCGAGGTGTACGCACACGCAATGAACTGGGCGATCTAGCTCGGCGATGCGGATCTCGCAGTGGAGCAGGCCGCGGCTTTCGAAGCGATGATCGGAAACGTCCTGGTTGGCCTGAGTGAGGATCGGGTGGCGGCTGAGGATGGCGTTGCCGTGGTGGCCGTGGTCATAGATCGCGTTGCTGCCGTAGGCGCTTTGCTGCCACATGTCGCGGGCCAGAAATTCATGCTGGGGCTGGCCGGGCCAGTCGGCGTGGCGCTGGGCATGGCGCAGGTGCATACCCTGAACTTCCTGCAGAAATACCACATCGGCGCCGAGCAGGCGCAGGCGGTCGCGCAGGTCGTGGATGGCGAGACGCCGGTTGAACTGGGAAAAACCCTTGTGGATATTGTAGGTACAGATGCGCAGGGTGCTCATCACGGCTCCTTTTTGTTCATTCTGCGCCCATCGGATTACCAGCGCACGTTGCATTGCCCATGAAAAACGGCGCCCGCAGGCGCCGTCTTGAGCTGCAAGCGCAATGGCTTCAGGAAACTGCGAGCATGCGTTCGAGGGCGACCTTGGCCAGCGCGGCTTCGTGCTCGGGTACGGTGATGCGATTGACCACCTTGCCGTCGGCCAGGTTCTCGAGGGTCCAGGCCAGGTGCTGCGGGTCGATGCGCTGCATCGTCGAGCACATGCACACGGTGGGCGACATGAACTGGACGATCTTGCCCTCGGCCTTCACTTCCTCGGCAAGGCGGTTTACCAGGTTCAGTTCGGTGCCGACCAGCCAGCGAGTGCCCGGCGCAGAGGCCTTGATGACGTTGATGATGTACTCGGTGGAGCCCACGTAGTCAGACTGGCGACACACTTCGAGGGCACTTTCCGGGTGGGACACGACCAGCCCGTCCGGGTACTGGTTACGGAACTTGATGATGTGCGCCGGCTGGAACATCTGGTGCACCGAGCAGTGGCCCTTCCACAGGATGACTTTGGCCTGTTTGATCTGCTCGACGCTGAGGCCGCCGTATTCGAGGTCGGGGTCCCACACGACCATCTCGTCCAGCGGAATGCCTTTCTTGAAACCGGTCCAGCGGCCCAGGTGCTGGTCGGGGAAGAACAGCACCTTCTCGCGTTGGGCGAAGGCCCAGTCGAGGATGGTCGGGGCGTTGGTGGAGGTGCAAACGATGCCGCCGTGCTCGCCGCAGAAGGCTTTGAGGTCGGCCGCGGAGTTGATGTAGGTGACCGGGGTGATCAGCGCATCCGGCGTTTCGAGCACTTCGGTGAGTTCGCGCCAGCAGCGCTCGACCTTGGCCAGGTTGGCCATGTCGGCCATCGAACAGCCGGCGGCCAGGTCGGGCAGGATGGCCTGCTGGTGTGGCTTGGACATGATGTCCGCCACTTCGGCCATGAAGTGCACGCCGCAGAAGACAATGAACTCGGCGCTGGTATCGGCGGCGAGGCGCGACAGTTTGAGGGAGTCGCCGGTGATGTCGGCGTATTGATAAACGTCGGCGCGCTGGTAATGGTGGCACAGCAGCACGGCCCGCTCGCCGAGGCGTGCGCGGGCGGCGCGGATGCGCGCGTGGGCATCTGCGTCGGCGAGGGTGTTGAAACGATCGAAACTGATGGGGGCAGCTTGCATCTCTGGGGTGTCCTGTGGTTCAGCCCTGGGTCCACGGAAGTCCGGCCTGGCGCCAGCCTCCGACCTTGTTGCGGTGCCCGTTGGCGTCCTTGTCGCCTTCGAAGCCTTCCAGGATGTTGTAGGCATTGGTGAAGCCCGAGTTGGCCGCAAGGGTTGCGCCGGCATTGGAGCGGGCACCGCTGCGGCACAGGAACATCACCAGCGCTTCCGGATCGACCTGGCGCTTGAATTGGGCCAGGAAATGCGGATTCGGTTCATTTCCGGGGTACAGCATCCACTCGATTTCGATCGCGCCGGGGACGCGACCGACCCAGTCCCATTCGGCACGGGTGCGCACATCCACCAGCCTGGAGCCGGGGGCGAGCTGCAATACGTCCCACGCTTCCCGCGGCGTCAGGGCTCCAGCGTAGGGCAGGTTCATGCTCCGGGCGCGCTCTTGTGCAAGGGCGAGGGTTTCGCTTAATTTTCCCATGGCGTACCTCCGGCTAGAATGGCGGGTCAGCGAGTATACCTCCGACCCTCCGGGCCGCAAGTCATGTCTTTTGAGACGCATCTTTGCGGCTGCTCATGCTGACTCTGCGAGGCGGGAAAAAGCCTTCGATGACGTGTCAGGGTGCGTGTTGGTGCATCTGCGCACTGGGCGCGAATCGTCTTGTTATCTTGTCTTGCACCAAAATAGTGCCTTGTTTGTGTGGCCGCTCTTTTTTGGTGCGTAAAATTTCCGAATCGCCGACGATAAGCCTTGTGGCACAATGAGGTGTTTTCTTTTGCGCGCTGGCATGTTTGCTGCTTGCTTGTCCCGCAGACTGATTGTCGTAACCGTTTATTTATCCACTGCGCAGCAGCGTCAACCCGTTAGGAGTGAGTTTATATGACCCCGCAAGACGTCATGAAGATCGTCCAGGAAAACGAAGTCAAGTTCGTCGACTTCCGTTTTACCGATACCAAGGGCAAGGAGCACCACGTTGGCGTGCCGGTCAGCGCTTTCGATGAAGACAAGTTCGAAAGCGGCCATGCCTTTGACGGTTCCTCGATCGCCGGCTGGAAGGGTATCCAGGCTTCCGACATGCTGCTGATGCCGGATCCCAATACCGCCTACATCGATCCGTTCTTCGACGAAACCACGCTGGTCCTGAGCTGTGACGTGATCGACCCGGCCGATGGCAAGGGTTACGACCGTGATCCGCGCTCCATCGCCAACCGCGCCGAGGCTTACCTCAAGTCCTCCGGCATTGGCGACACCGCCTTCTTTGGCCCGGAACCCGAATTTTTCATCTTCGACTCCGTCGAGTGGAAGATCGGCATGTCCGGCGCTTACCACAAGATCTTCTCCGAAGAAGCTGCCTGGTCGTCCGACCAGAAGTTCGAGGGTGGCAACACCGGCTACCGTCCGGCTGTGAAGGGTGGCTACTTCCCGGTTCCCCCGGTTGATTCCTTCAACGACATGCGTGCCGCCATGTGTCTGGCTCTCGAAGCCTGCGGCGTGCCGGTTGAAGTGCATCACCACGAAGTGGCGACTGCCGGTCAGAACGAAATCGGCACCAAGTTCGACACCCTGGTGCGTCGTGCCGACCAGACCCAGATCCTGAAGTACATCGTCCAGAACGTTGCGCACCAGTACGGCAAGACCGCGACTTTCATGCCGAAGCCCATCGTTGGCGACAACGGTTCCGGCATGCACGTGCACCAGTCGATCTGGAAAGACGGCAAGAACCTGTTCGCCGGCAACGGCTACGCTGGCCTGTCTGAAACCGCCCTGTTCTACATCGGCGGCATCATCAAGCACGCCAAGGCCCTGAACGCCATCACCAATCCGCTGACCAACTCCTACAAGCGTCTGGTTCCGCACTACGAAGCACCGGTCAAGCTGGCTTACTCCGCCAAGAACCGTTCCGCTTCCATTCGCATCCCGTTCGTGAATAGCGAAAAGGCTCGCCGGATTGAAACCCGCTTCCCGGATCCGGGCGCCAACCCCTACCTGTGCTTCGCTGCACTGATGATGGCTGGTCTCGACGGCATCCAGAACAAGATTCACCCGGGCGATCCCGCCGACAAGAACCTCTACGACCTGCCGCCGGAAGAAGATGCACTCATCCCGACCGTCTGCTCCAGCCTCGAGGAAGCCCTGGCTGCCCTCGACAAGGATCGTGAGTTCCTGACCCGTGGTGGTGTGTTCAGCAACGATTTCATCGACTCCTTCATCGCCCTCAAGCAGGACGATGTAAACCGTCTGCGCATCGAAGTGCACCCGGTCGAGTTCGAGATGTACTACGCCATCTGATCGTTCCGATCAGGGCCGGTCAGCTTGCTGGCCGGTTCGTGCGTTACCCAAGGACGGGCTCAGGCCCGTCCTTTTGTTTTTCCGTCGGGTGTTTGTGTTTGTCTGATCCGGCCCCTACACTTCGCCCTGCCTTTGGTTGATGACCCCGTGCCGACAATGACTCTACGAATTTCCCTGTTGCTGGCTGCGTTGCTGTGCTCACCGCTGGTCAGGGCTGACATCTTCAAGTGCGTCGACGAAGCGGGTCACGTGACTTACACCAACAGCAAGCCTTCCGGCAAAGGCTGTAGCACGCTGGCCCGTGACCAGGCCGTGTCCTCCGTGCCGGGAGGCGGCCGCCCGGCTGCCGCGTCGGCGCCCTCAAGTGGTGCATCGTCCGCGAGTGTCGGTTTTCCGAGGGTGGACTCGGGCACCCAGAAGGCGCGTGACACCGATCGTCGACGCATTCTCGAAGAAGAGCTGGCCACCGAACAGCGTGCTCTGGATGGTGCCCAGAAACAACTGACCGAGCAGGAAGCGGTGCGCTACGGAGACGAGCGCAACTATCAGAAAGTGCTTGATCGGCTTCAGCCTTTTAAAGACAAAGTGCATCTTCATGAGCGCAATATCGAGGCGCTGAAGCGTGAAATCGGCAATCTGCGCTAGGTCGCAACGGGTGTAGCGGCGGCCTGATCGCGGGGTTCCGGTGGTCCGGAAGCCCCGCATCTACTTGGTCTGCTTCTTGCATGGAGTTCTCTGTATGCAAAACGACCAGCCTGAAATCACTCCCTCCGCCTTCTCGGGTCTTGAGCTGCTCTCTTCCGCGGTGGTTCTGGTGGACGACGAGTTGATCGTCCGCTATCTCAACCCGGGCGCAGAGAACCTGTTTGCGGTCAGTTGCCGGAAAATCGTCGGCTATTCCCTGCGGCGCCTGCTCGGTGAGCCCGCTGGGCTGGGCAGTGCCCTCAATAATGTGCTGCGCGACAACTGGAGCTATACCGGACACAACCTCACGGTGGTGCGCCCCGGAATGGAGGCGTTGCACCTGGATTGCATTGTCACGCCGGTGGAGTGCACCGAGGCGCGCCTCCTTCTGGAGTTTCGTCCGATGGACGCGCACCTGAAAGTGGCACGGGAAGAACAACTCGCGCACCAACAACAGGCGAACCGGGAGCTGATCCGCAACCTGGCCCACGAAATCAAGAATCCCCTGGGCGGAATCCGGGGCTCTGCGCAGCTTCTGGAGCGCGAGCTGGACGATCCCCAGTTGCGCGAATATACCCAGGTCATCATTGCCGAAGCGGATCGCCTGCAGGACTTGATGAACCGGCTGCTCACGTCGCACCGGATGATGCAGCCATCCCAGCTTAATCCCCACGATGTCCTGGAGCGGGTGCGTCGCCTGATCCTCGCCGAGTTTCCGTCTGTTGAAGTGCGTCGCGATTACGACACCAGCCTGCCGTACATCACCGGTGACCGGGAGCAGCTTATCCAGGCGATTCTCAACATCGCCCGCAACGCGGCGCAGGCCATGCAGGGCGAGGGCGAGATCGTGCTGCGCACGCGTGCCGCGCGTCAGGTCACCATGGCCAAGCGCCGCTTCAAGCTGGCATTGCAGTTGCAAGTCATCGATAACGGCCCCGGCGTGCCGGAGGATATTCGCGACAAGATTTTCTATCCGCTGGTGTCCGGTCGCGAGAATGGCAGCGGTCTGGGTCTGTCGCTGGCGCAGAGTTTCATTGAGCAGCACCAGGGTGCCATCGATGTGGATTCCCGGCCCGGGCGAACCTGCTTCAACGTTTTTCTGCCGATCTCCCGGGATGTGGATTCCTGATGTGGCAACATGTGCCGCACTGTTTTGGTGCGTTGATATTCGAGCAAGCCGTTTCCCTGTTTCACTCTTGTGCGTGTGAATGACATGAATGCAGTCTGGATAGTTGATGACGACCGCTCGATCCGCTGGGTGCTCGAAAAAGCCCTGGCCCGGGAAGAGATTACGTACAAGAGTTTCGGTACGGCGGCCGAGGTGCTGGCTGCGCTCGAGACCACCACCCAGCCGCCGCGGGTCCTGCTCTCCGATATCCGCATGCCCGGGGAGTCCGGCCTGACCCTGCTGTCGAAGGTCAAGGCGCGCTTTCCGCACATGCCGGTCATCATCATGACGGCCTACTCGGATCTCGACAGCGCCGTGGCGGCCTTTCAGGGTGGAGCCTTCGAATACCTGCCCAAGCCCTTCGACGTGGATCAGGCCGTCGAGTTGGTGCGCCGGGCCATCGAAGAGAGCGGTCACCAGGCCGGCACCGAGGAAGTGCTGAGCGCAGTGCCCGAAATCCTCGGGCAGGCGGCGGCCATGCAGGAGGTTTTCCGCGCCATCGGCCGTTTGTCCCAGTCCCATGCAACGGTGCTCATCAATGGTGAGTCCGGCTCAGGCAAGGAGCTCGTGGCCCGCGCACTGCATCGCCACAGTCCGCGTCGGGATTCGCCTTTCATTGCGATCAACACTGCGGCAATCCCGCGGGATCTGCTCGAGTCCGAGCTTTTCGGGCATGAGCGTGGCGCCTTCACCGGCGCGCAAACCATGCGCCGTGGCCGCTTCGAGCAGGCTGAGGGCGGCACGCTGTTCCTCGATGAAATCGGCGACATGCCGGCCGAGCTGCAAACCCGCCTGCTGCGCGTGCTCTCCGACGGCAATTTCTACCGGGTTGGCGGACATCAGCCGATCAAGGCCAACGTGCGGGTTATCGCGGCGACTCACCAGAACATGGAGGATCGGGTTCGTCAGGGCTTGTTCCGCGAGGACTTGTTCCACCGCCTCAACGTGATCCGCCTGCGCCTGCCGCCCCTGCGCGAGCGTCGCGAGGATATTCCGCCGCTGGCCAAGCACTTTATTGCGCTGTCTGCGCAGGAGCTTGGCGTGGAGGCCAAGCGTCTGTCGGAAGGCACCTTGAAATACTTGCAGAGTCTCGACTTCCCGGGCAACGTGCGCCAGCTCGAAAACTTGTGCCACTGGCTCACCGTGATGGCGCCGGGGCAGACTGTCGAGGTGGCCGACCTGCCGCCGGAACTGAAGGATCAGCCGACCCGCGAGCAGCCCGCCAACTGGGGCGACGCACTGATGGCGGAAGCCGACCGGGCGATCACCCAGCACCCGGGTGAGGTCTTTGACCGGCTGAGTCGCGACTTCGAACGCATCCTCATCCGGCGCGCACTCGCCGCCACCGGTGGGCGACGCATCGAGGCGGCGCAATTGCTGGGTATCGGGCGCAACACCATCACCCGCAAGATCCAGGAGCTCGGCCTCGAAGAGCCCGATCACGCCTGAAAGGGCAGATAACCCGCTGCGCAGCGCAATCCAGCAATTGGGGCCCTGAGCCGCTCGCGACGGTTTCTCCACCCCTTCGGTTCTTTGGCGGAAGGGGAGCAATGCTCACCTTTTCCTTCATAATTACCGGCTTGTTTCAATCTGCCGGGAATTGATGCGTGGACCGTTCCAATTACGAAGCGCTTGATGGGGCTGCGGTGGCCGCTGCCCTGGGCGAGCTGGCGACTTCCTTTTCTCTGGTTCTGCTGCCGGAATGCGACTCAACCAACAGCCGCCTGCTAGCCGATCCGCCGCCGGACGACGGGCTGATTCATGTGCTGGCGACCGACCTGCAAACGGCCGGTCGCGGTCGGCGCGGGCGGGTCTGGCAGTCGTGGCCAGGGGCCGGGCTGACGTTTTCGGCCCTGTGGCGCTTTGCGCCGGGCGCGCCGGTGCCGGCGGGCTTGTCGCTGGTCGCCGGGTTGGCGGTAGCGCGGGCGCTGGAAGAGCTGGGCGTCGAAGGCGTGCAGCTCAAGTGGCCGAACGATGTGCTGATCCATGGGAAAAAGCTCGCCGGGATTCTGGTCGAGCTGATTCCCGGCCGCGGGCGCACGCCGGCTGCGGTGGTCGGCATTGGCATCAACCTGCATCTGCCGCCGGACGCCGGGGTGGAATACCCGACCGGTGTGACCGATCTGGCTCACTGCCTGGCCGTTCCGCCGGGGTCGAACCAGTTGCTCGGCCGCGTGCTGGCCCAGCTTTACCGCCTGTTCGATTTGTATGCTGCCGCGGGCTTCACTGCCCTGCGCGGCGCCTGGCAGCAGCGTAACGCCTTTGCCGACCTGCCGGTGCGCATCGTCGGTGAGGCGGAGGAGCTGACGGGAATCTGTGCTGGCGTGGATGAGGATGGTGCCCTGTTGCTGCAAACTCAGGGCGGTTTGCGCCGGGTGTTGTCCGGCGAAGTGTCCCTGAGGCTGGCTTGATGGATCTGCTCCTCGATGTGGGCAACACGCGTCTCAAATGGGGGCTGCACGACGAGTCCGGCTGGCATGGGCAGGGCGCCGTGCTGCTCACCGCACTCGATGGTTTCGAAGGTGTGCTGGCCGGGCTCGGCCCGATTCGCCGCATGCTGGGCGCCAACGTCGCTGGTGCGGCGGTGGCGGGTCGGCTGGGTGTCCTGCTGGCTGCGCGGGGCTTGGTGGCGGAGTGGATCCAGTCGCTGGCGCAGGGCTTCGGCGTGCGCAACAGTTACCGCGAGCCTGGCCGCCTCGGCGCGGATCGCTGGGCTGCCCTGGTTGGCGCCCGGGCACTCCATCGAGGCGCGGCGCTGGTTGTTACTTCGGGAACCGCGACGACTGCCGACGTCCTCGATGGAAGCGGCGTTTTCCAGGGCGGAGTGATCCTGCCCGGGCTGGACCTGATGCGCATCTCCCTGGCCCGCGATACGGCCCAGTTGCCTTTTTCCGACGGGCGTTTCGAAGCCACCCCGCAGAGCACCGCCGACGCCATTGTGACCGGCTGCCTGCACGCCCAGGTGGGGGCTATCGAGCGCATGTTCCGGCTCGTTGCGGCCGAGGAGGGCAGTGTCTGCCTGCTCAACGGCGGGGCGGCCGCGGCCCTTGCGCCGCGGCTCGAATGCCCCGTTCGGGTGGTGGATAACCTGGTGCTGGAAGGGCTTGCCCGCATGCTCGATGGGGCCTGAGCCGGGCGCGCAGCAGGGCCGCAGGAATGGTGGGCGACTTTTCGGCGTGGTCGGGATCAGTTAGTCTTGCGGCCATGACCCCTTTACGTGTTGTCGTCATTGTCCTGCTCTTCGCCAATCTGCTCGCTCTGGCCATCTGGAAGGGTTGGCTTGGCGGCGGACCGTCCCATGGCGAGCCCGAGCGGCTGTCCAACCAGTTGAATCCGGACAAGATTCGTCTGATGGCAGAGGCCCGCCCGCCGCTGGCCAAGCCGCTTGTCGTTGCTCCGGTGCCGGTCGATGTGCCGGTGGTCGAAGAGAAAGTCGAGCCGCCTGTTCCGGCTCCGCTTCCGCCTCCGGCTCCCGAAGCGGTGGCGCCCCAGGCTTGCGTGATTTTTGCCGGGTTGAGCACCGACCAGGCTCGTGAGTTGTCGGCTCGCATCGCCAAGTCCGGCACTGGTTTCAAGCTGACCGAAAGTCGTAGTGAGGTGCCTTCTTCGTGGTGGGTGCATGTGCCATCTCAGGGTTCCAGGGATGGCGCCGACAAGAAAGCCGCCGAATTGCGCCGGCTCGGTATCGACGACCTTTTCATCATGCAGGAGCCCGGTCCCAGCCAGTTTGCGATTTCCCTTGGCCTTTACAAGAATGAGCAGGCCGCCACCCGTCACCTGGAGGCCCTCAAGGACAAGGGAGTGCGCAGCGCCCAGATTGCCACCCGCGGCACTGGCACCGTCCGGCTCGAAGTAAAGGGCCCGAGCGACAGCCTGTCCACCCTGGCCAGCGATCTTTCCGAGCGTTTGCGCGGCGTCAGCCGTATCGGGTGCGCCCCATGAGCGATCAGCCTTTCATCGTCGGCCTGACTGGCGGCATCGGCAGCGGCAAGAGTGCGGCGGCTGACCTGTTTGGCGAACTCGGTGCTGCGCTGGTGGATACCGACCGCATCGCCCACATGCTCACGGCCCCCGATGGCGCGGCGATGGCTGATATCCGTGCTGCCTTCGGTGCCGGTGTGGTGGCCGAGGATGGTTCCCTCAACCGGCCGGCCATGCGTGCCTTGGCGTTCGAAGATCCGGCGGTGCGCAAACGGCTCGAAGCCATCCTGCATCCGATGATTCGCAGCGAGAGCGATCGTCAGTGCCGTGTGGCCACCGCGCCTTACGTGGTGCTGGTGGTGCCTTTGCTGGTCGAATCGGGTACTTACCGCGGGCGGGTTCGGCGCTTGTGCGTCGTCGACTGCCCCGAGGAGATACAGGTGGCGCGGGTCATGCAGCGCAGCGGGCTGGAGGAGAGCCAGGTGCGTGCGATCATGGCCGCCCAGGCCAGCCGGGCCGTACGCCTGGCTGCCGCCGATGACGTGGTGGACAATGGCGGCCCGCTCGAGGATTTGCAGGAACAGGTCGCTGCGCTGCATCAGACCTACCTGGCGCTCGCGGCGCGGGCGGGGGGCGTGTGATATGATTCGCGCCGGTCAGACCGATATATCCCCATTCCTCATTCAGGCGCGCGCGTGATCACCTACGAATATCCGCTCAACGAGAGGATCCGCACGCTTCTACGGCTTGAAGCCCTTTTCGAAAAAGTCCTGCATTTTGTTCGGGCCGAAGGCGCCCTGGAGCATCATGTCGCGCTGGTTACGCTGTTCGAGATTCTTGAAGTGGCCTGCCGTGCCGATCTCAAGGTCGATCTCGTCCAGGAACTCGAACGCCAGCGCCAGATCCTGCTGTCTTTTCGCAATAATCCGCAGATTTCCGAAGAAGCCCTGTCCGGCGCCCTCTACGAAATCGAGCAGGCTTCCGCATCGCTGCTTGCCATGGCCGGCAAGACCGGCCAGTACCTGCGCGAGAACGAGTGGCTGATGAACATTCGCAGTCGTGCGGCGATTCCCGGTGGCGCGTGTGAGTTCGACCTGCCGTCCTATCACCACTGGCTGAACCGCGAAGTCGAATCCCGCCGCCGTGATCTGCTCGCCTGGGTCCAGCCGCTGCTGCCCATCCGTGACGGGTTGGCCATCGTGTTGCGCCTGCTGCGCGCCAGCGGCCGGCCGGAAGAGTTGATTGCCCTGCACGGCGCTTTTCAGCAAACCATGGCGGGACGCACGGCGCAGATGATCCGCCTGCGGCTGCATGGCGGCGCCATGTGCGTACCGGAAACCAGCGCCAACAAGTACGCCCTCAATATCCGTTTCATGAATGCCGACACGGTGGTCCGCCCCGGTCAGACTGATGCGGACATTCCCTTCGAACTGACTTTCTGCAATCTGTGAACCAAACCGTCAAGCCGCGCCAGGTCAAGTGCCCGATCTGTGGAACCAGCGTCGTGTGGGGGCCGCAAAGCCCCCATCGCCCTTTCTGCTCCGACCGCTGTCGCCTGATCGATCTGGGTGCCTGGGCTTCGGACGCCTATCGGGTCGAAGGGGAAGTCCCCCTCGACGACGAAAGCGATCCGCTGGCCCGCTCCTGAACGGCCGTCCCGCCGCTCAGTCCATCTCTTCACCTTGGTCCTGCCAGATCGACCGGATCGCCGCGATGCCGTGGGCGCCGGCGGCCTTGGCTGTATTCAGCTCGTCCGGTCGCAGTCCGCCGAGGGCGAACACCGGAATCGACAGGGTGTGCACCTTCTCTGCAAAAGCCTCCCAGCCCAGTGCTGCCCGCCCCGGGTGGCTGAGGGTCGGCTTGACTGCACCGAGCAGGGCATAGTCGAGCTCGAGTCTGGCCGCTTTCTCCAGTTCTGCGCGCGTGTGGCAGGCGCCACCAACCCATTCAAATTCCGGTCGTGACTCCAGCGTCATCAATTGATGACCAGGCAGGTGCACGCCGTTGGCCCCGATGCGCCGGGCCAGCTCGATATCTCCATTCACCAGCGTGATGGCTCCCGCATGTCGGCAGCGCTCGACAACAGCCCGGGCGAAGGCTTCCCGGTCGGTTGGGGAAAGATCCGGCTCGCGGATGTGCACCAGACGCAGGCTGCCGGCAAGAGCGTTGTCGAGTTGCGCCAGCTGGGTGTCGATGCCGATCTCGCCGGCGTGGGTGATGCCCATGATCCGAGGCAGGCGCAGGGCCTTGAGGATCGGGCCGTTGGCGGGCAGCATCGGTGCGACGCTCATGCTGTCGGCGTGCTGCCAGCTGAGGGCGGCATGGACGCGGTCGTGGATTTCGCCGTGCCAGGCAGGCACCTCGAAGAAATGCAGGTTGACGTGGGCGTGTTCATATACGTGCTCCCGCGTGAGCCACGGCCAAGCGACGTCCACCTCCATGTCGAGCTCTTCGTTGAGCTCGCGGATCAGGGCTTCCCGCGGGGTTTCACCAGCTTCGACCTTGCCGCCGGGAAACTCCCAGTAGCCCGGGTAGAAGGTGTCGGCGGCACGCTGGCCGAGCAGGAAGCTGCCATCCGGCCGGGTGATCACCGCGGCCGCCACATGCACGATCTTCTTCATGCTTCGAACCGTCCGGCGTAGTCACGGGCGAACTGCCAGGCCACCCGGCCGCTGCGGGCACCGCGCATGAGCGCCCATTGCAGGGCCTCGCCGCGGGACGTGGGGATGGCGTCGGCCGGCACGCCGAATTCGCCCAGCCAATGGTTCACCACCTTCAGGTATTCGTCCTGGCTGAAGGGGTAGAAGGAGATCCACAGGCCGAAGCGCTCGGACAGGGAGATTTTCTCTTCGACCGCCTCGGCAGGGTGCACCTCGCCGTCCTTGTGCTTGGTGGCGGCGTTTTCGTCGAAGTATTCCGGCATCAGGTGGCGGCGGTTGGAGGTGGCGTAGATCAGCACGTTGTCCGATACCGCGGCGACGGAGCCGTCGAGGACGCTCTTGAGGGCCTTGTAGGCGGGCTCACCGTCCTCGAAGGAGAGGTCGTCGGTAAAGATGATGAAGCGCTCGGGGCGGCCTTCGACCAGTTCGACGATGTCGGCCAGGTCGATCAGGTCGTCCTTGTCCACCTCGATGAGGCGCAGGCCCTGGTCGGCGAACTCGGTCAGCAGGGCCTTGACCAGGGAGGATTTGCCGGTGCCGCGGGCGCCGGTGAGGAGCACATTGTTGGCGCGCTTGCCGGCCAGAAACTGGCGCGTGTTGGCGACGATGCGCTCTTTCTTGTCGTCGATGTCCTGCAGGTTGTCGAGGCGGATCTGGTGCGGCCGGGGGATCGGCTGCAGGGCTGCTGCGTTGCCCTTGCGGCGCCAGCGAAAGGCCGTCGAGGCGTGCCAGTCGGGGGCGGCGGGGGCGGTCGGGAGGAGGCGTTCGAGGCGCTCAAGGAGCTGTTCGGCGCGGGTGAGAAAGTGGGTCAGGTCAGTCATGGGGAGGGGCGTCCGTATCCTTGTTTTTCGGGCCGCGCAGGGCCAGGCCGACGATGGCGAGCAGTACGGCGACCACGCCGAGTTCGATACCGATCATCCACATGGAACTCTCCTTCTGCGGCCCGGGCCGGCGAGCCGGTGGTTATACTCGGGCGGGTATTGATTGCAAACCGCGAGTTTACCCCATCCATGTTGCGCACTTTTTCCCGCCTTCCCCTCGCACTGTCCGTGCTCCTGCTGTCTGCCTGCGCCACGGCGCCGCGACCGGTGAGCGAGCCGGGCAAGCCGGCTGCTCCCGTTTCAACGCCGTCCCCGGCGCCTGTGCCGACTCCATCCGGTACTGCGCCTACCCCGCTTCCCCTCAGCAAGCCGCTGTTGCCGGCGGCCTGGGGTGAGCTGCCTGGCTGGAGCAACGATCCGCTGGGCGAGGCATGGCCGGCCTTCCAGGCCTCGTGCCGGGCGCTGACCAGGCAGGTCGTATGGCAACCGGTGTGCGAGGCGGCGCGTGGTCTGGGTGAGCGCCCCACGGCGACGGCTGTGCGCAGCTTCATGGAGGCGCGGCTGTTGCCCTGGCGCGTGGTGAATCCGGATGGCAGCCGTGAAGGCCTTGTCACCGGCTACTACGAACCCCTGATCAAGGGCAGCCGGACTCGCTCGAAGGCTTACGCCTGGCCGGTGCTGGGGGTCCCGGATGATCTGTTGAGCGTTGATCTCGGAGAGGTGTATCCGGATCTGAAGGGCCAGCGGGTGCGTGGCCGGCTCGTCGGTAACAAGGTCGTGCCGTATTACTCCCGTGCCGATGTGGACCGGCTCAAGGACAAGTTCGCCGGCAAGACGATTCTCTATGCCGAGGATGCGGTCGAGTTGTTTTTCCTGCAGGTGCAGGGTTCCGGACGGGTGCAGTTGCCTGATGGCGGTGTGGTGCGTCTGGCCTATGCGGACACCAATGGCCATCCCTACCAGTCAATCGGCCGCTGGCTGGCCGACCGGGGCGAGCTGCGGGTCGAGCAGGCCTCCATGGAGGGCATCAAAAGTTGGGCAAGGGCGAATCCGCATCGTCTGCAGGAAATGCTCAACGCCAACCCGAGCTACATTTTTTTTCGTGAAGGGCCGAGCTCGAACGCTGGACCGGTGGGCGCGCTGGGCCAGCCGCTAACGGAAGGGCGCAGTCTGGCCGTCGATCCGCGCAGCATTCCGCTGGGTGCGCCGGTGTTTCTGGCCACCACCCATCCGAACAGCACCCAGCCCTTGCAGCGCCTGATGCTGGCCCAGGATACGGGCAGCGCGATCAAGGGCGGCGTCAGGGGCGACTTCTACTGGGGTTTCGGTGCCGAGGCCGGTGCCCTGGCTGGCCGGATGCGCCAGAAGGGCGAAATGTGGGTGCTGTGGCCGCGGGACCAGGTGCCGCGCTAGTCCGGATGGGAAGTCCGTCGATTTGTAATAACTTTTGCGTAAATTCTTGGTTCTTCAGTCTGGACGTGTCCCGTATCGTGCGAAGCTCGCGTCCGTCTTTTTGACGCCATCGTATTCGCCTGTATCCGGAGACTCCCGTGCCCCTCACCGAACTTGTCCATTACTTCAACAAGCGCAGCCGGCTGACCCGCGGCGGAGCGGCTGAAGACAGCTTCGAGCTGGCGGAAGGTCGGGTGCACGTGCGTTTTGGCGGTTGCCTGCTGGGCACCGTGTTCCAGCCGGTGGTGGCCAGTGCCAGCGGGCAGGTGATCGGCCACGAAGCGCATCTGCAGCTGCTGGAGGGCGGGGAGGCCGATCTGCCGCCGTCGGCGATCTTCCTGGCCGCCCGGGATGATGAGGAGCTGGTGCACCTTGATCGTCTGGTGCGCACGCTGCATGCGCTGAACTTCCTGCGGGAGCGGGAGCAGCATGGCGGCTTCCTGTCCCTCAACGTGCACCCCCAGTTGCTGCGCACCGTGCGCGAGCACCACGGGCAGGTCTTCGAGTCCATTCTGGCCCGCTGCGGACTGACGCCGGAACGGATCGTGATGGAGGTGTCGGACGATGGTTTTGAAAGCCTGCCGCGGCTGACGCGCGCGCTTGCCGGTTACCGGGAGCGGGGCTATCGGATCGCCATCGACAACTTCGGGCGCCACTCCGCGGATCTGGAGCGGCTGGAAAGTCTGGCGCCGGATATCGTCAAACTGGACCGTAGCCTGATCGGCCACGCTGGGCATTTGAGTCTGGCCAAGCGGGTGATGACGGAACTGAACGGAGAAATCCGCCGGCTTGGCGTACTGGTGGTGTGCCAGTGCATCGAGAATCCCCTGCAATTGCAGGCGGCGCGGGAGGCGGGTGTGGATTGGCTGCAGGGTTATCTGCTCGGCCGGCCGGCTCCGGCCTGCCTGCCGCTGCCCAGGCCGCGTCGCCCTCGCGAGGCGGCCTGAGCGGCGGGGCTTACTTGCCCTCTGCGGCCAGGGTCATGGCCTGTTCCAGCTGGGCCAGGGGGACAGCGCCAGGCAGGCGGTGACCGTCAGCGGTGAAGATGGTCGGCGTGCCGCTGACCTTGATCTTCTGGCCGAGGGCGACGTTTTTGTCGACGGCGCTGGTGTCGCAACCGGCGGGTGCGGCGGCGGGTACCTTGCCGGCAGTCATCCAGTCATTCCAGGCGCCGGCGCGATCCTTGGCGCACCAGATGTTCTTCGATTTCTCGGTGGAGTCCGGGCTGAGGATCGGGTACAGGAAGGTGTAAACGGTGGCGTCCTTCAGGCCCAGCAAGTCCTTGGCCAAGCGTTTGCAGTAGCCGCAGTTCGGGTCTTCGAAGCTGGCGATGACGCGCTTGCCGTTGCCACGAACCTGCTTGATTGCCTGATCGAGGGGCAGGCTGGCGAAGTCGATCTTCTGCAATTGCGTCAGCCGGGCCTGGGTGACGTTCTTGCGGCTCTTGGCGTCGATCAGGGCGCCGTCGAGGATGAAGGTCACGTTGGCGTCGGTGTACAGCAGTTCGCCGGATTTCAGCAAGACTTCATACAGTCCGCCATAAGGGGTTTTTTTGACGTTTTCTACGGCCGGTGCGTTGAGAAAACTCTCCAGGCCTTTCTTGACCGAGGCTTCGTCAGCCGCATGGGCGACGCCTGCTGCACAAAGAAGGGTGACGAGCAGCGAGCGTGCGAAGGTGAATTTCATCCAGGATCTCCAGGAAACAGGGGGATTCAGAAGCAGCAGGGTTCAGAAGCGGCCCGCAATGGCATAGCGGACCAGCGCATTGCGTAGGACCGGCAGACGGTTGGTGAGGTTCAGTCCGAAATTGCGCAGACCGGACAGCAGCGGGTCGGCCGGCTTGAAAAGCCGGTTGAGGCCGTGCGTTGTGTATTGGAGCAGCGCGGTTTCCTCGGCGCGGGCACGGGCATAGGTGCGCAGGATGGACAGCTCGCCTGGATCGCGCCAGGCCGGCAGTGTCGCCAGTTGTTCGGCCAGTACGCGGGCGTCCTGGTAGCCCAGGTTGATGCCGTGGCCGGACAGTGGGTGGATGGCGTGGGCAGCATCGCCGATCAGGGCCAGGCGCGGCTGCACCACCGTGTCGACGCGCATCAGGCGCAGCGGGAAGGCGGCCGCGGGGGTAACCAGCTCAAGCGCGCCAAGGCGGAAGTCGCCGGCTTCGGCGACCTTGGCGCACAGGGCCGCAGGGGTCAGGGCGAGGAGTTCGTCGGCGAGTTCGTTGGGCGCTGACCAGACCATTGACATGAGTCCGTCCGGCAGCGGCAGGTAGGCGAGCACCCCGTCCTTGCGAAACCACTGGAAGGCGGTGTTGCGGTGGGGTTTTTCGCAGCGAAAATTGGCGACGAGGCCCTTTTCGTTGTAGGGCGTATTGCTGGCACCGATTCCGGCTGCCTGGCGCACCCATGAGTCACGACCGTCGGCGGCGACGAGCAGGCGTGCTTCGAGGCGCCGGCCGTCGGCCAGGGTGAGGCGCGTGGTGCTGTCGTCGATGGCAAGGGCGGCCGGTTCGGCCGGGCAGATCAGTGTGACATTGTGCTGACGTTTGACCGTTTCCCACAGCTCTTGCTGCATCAGGCTCGACTCGACGATCCAGGCAAGTTCGCGCAGGCCGCAGTCGTAGGCCGAAAAGTTCAGCTTGCCGCCGGCGTCGCCATGGATTTCCATGTCGTACACGGGGGCCATGCGGCTTGCGTCGAGGTGCTGCCAGATGCCGATGGCGGCGAGGAAGTCCATGTTGGCGGGGCTGATGGCGTAGATACGCGCATCCCAGCCAGCCGGGCGGGACGGGGGGCGGGTTTCGACAATGCCCACCTTGAGACTGCTGCTGCGCAGGGCTGCTGCGAGGGCTGCGCCGGCAAGGCCGGCACCTACGACGAGTACATCGAATTTCATACGCTGGTCTCCTGCGCCCGGATTGTGCCGGAGGGCGCAGGGGAAGTCACTCGCGGCGGGTCTGGACGCTTAGCGCGGAGGTGGCGGCGGCGGGTAGTAGGGCGTGCCGCTGGGGAGCGGAGCCGGCTGGCGATAACCGTAAGGATAACCGGGCAGCTGGTTGCCCCTGGCGTACATGCATTGCTGATAGGCGATGTCGTAGCGACGCTGGGCTTCAGCCCCCGCGTAGCCAGCCTGGGATGCACCGCTGGCGGTGCCAGCCACCATGCCGATGGCGGCGCCGGTTGCCGCACCGTTGCGGCCTCCGCCGAGGGCGCCCGCTGCGGCGCCGATCGCGGTGCCTACGGCGGCGTTGCCGACGACGTTCTGGGTGGCCAGATCCTGCGGTGCGATGCCGATGGATTGCTCGGCAAAGTTGCGGCACTGGCGATCTTCGGCGACAAAGACTTCAAAAGGCTTGCCGGGCGCCGGCATGACGGCAACGCGCGGGCCGCTGGGCAGGCTGGCGCAGCCGGTCAGCAAGGCCAGGGGGATCAACAGGTTGCGGGTTTTCATGGTTGCCGTCCTCCCTCGATGTTCGGTGTACCGGTAGCCGGGTTGACGGGGGTTGCGCGCCAGCCTTCTGCGCAACTCTGCACGTAGGGGTAGTAAGCCCTGGCACTGTCGCAGTAATACCAGTTGTTCTGGGGGGAGACCGGAGCGGGGGGCTGGGGGGCGGCGGGCGGCGTGGCTGGAACCGCGCGCCAGCCTTCGGTGCAGGCCTGCACGTAAGGGTAATAGGCTTTGGCGCTGTCGCAGTAGTACCAGTTCTGGGCTGTGGTCTGCGGTGCGGGCTGGATGATGACCGGCTCGACTGGGGCTGGTTGGACGACCACGGGTGGGTAGGGGTAAACCGGCTGCGGGTAGAACATCCAGGTTGCACCGGCAAGCCACCACAAGCCCCATCGGCCATCGTGATAGCCGTGATGCGAGTGGCTCGGGCCGGGGCTGTGCATGCGTGGCCCCGGAAACCCTCCGCGGCCACGAGGTCCATCGGCCTGCGCGGGCAGGGCAGCAAGGGCACTGGCCGTGACGAGGGCGGCCAGCAGGACAGGACGGACGAGTCGGGTTTTCATCGCAGCAGCACTCCGGTCTTCAATCCTGTCATTCTCGGCACCGTGGGAACCGCATGGTGTGTTGGCTGTGCTTACACACGTAAGCGGATGCGTCAAAGCCGCTTTTTGCAGCATTTGCTTACGCTTTTGCCGTGAGGTGCTGGAATTGGGTGAAATGAATCGGAGAAACGTGAAAAATGGTGACTTAACTTTTTGTCTTTCACCATGGACGTTCGCAAACTAGTCGTTTTTCTCTGTGTTTTTACCCTCATTGCCGTGGGGGTCGTTCTCTACTTTCAGGAGGATCGCACGCCTGACCGTCGGGCCAGGGCCGATCCAGCGATCGCCGAACAGGTGGAGGCTCGTCATGGTCCTGCATTGCGGGCGCTCGGCATCAGCAGCCTGGGGGTGGACCGGCGGACGGATGATGTCGTGGTGGTCTTTTCCAATGGAGGGCGCCTTGGCCGCAAGGTGGCCGGACGCCTGCCGGGCCTGGCCAGCAAGGACGGCTGTGGGAAGCTGGAGGTGGGCATTGCGGTTGGCGACTCGATCACCGCCTGGGGCGACTCGAAGAGCCCGGCCTTTTATGCGCGGCTGGATTGTGTGCTGGAGGAAGTTGTCGCCAGTGCTGCCGATTTGCGGGAATCCGAGTGATTTCGGGGCGCGCCGTGGCCTGAGCGGCTATACTGCGCGCCGGGAAGTTCGCTAGGCAATCGCGGTGTGTTCGCACATCGAGGAAAGTCCGGGCCCCATAGAGCAGGATGCCGGCTAACGGCCGGGCGCCATAGCCTTCGGGTCAAAGCGACGGAAAGTGCAACAGAGAGCAGACCGCCGATGGCTCTTCATTGAGCACAGGTAAGGGTGAAACGGTGGGGTAAGAGCCCACCGCGGACGTGGTGACACGGACGGCACGGCAAACCCCATCCGGGGCAAGGCCAAATAGGGGGACGTTGACGCTGCTCGCGGAGTCCCCGGGTAGGCTGCTAGAGCGACGTGGCAACGCGTCGACCAGAGGAATGATTGCCCGGCGGGCAGATCTTCGGATCGGCCCGCTCGACAGAACCCGGCTTATCGGCGAACTTCCCTTCCCCGTTTTTCACTTTGCGCCACCGGCACGTCCCCTTCAGGTGCCTGTCGTGGCGAGACACGCGATTTAACATCCTCCCGCCTTGACGGTCGGCGTTGGTCTTTTGCTGCTAGCGCAGACCCCGCAATTAATCCAGCACTTTGGCAATGCTTTCTATCGGCATTGATTTATAAGCGGATTTCCCGGAATACCCCCTCATTGCTGTAAGTGCTTGTGTCCAAAAGAGATTTACGTTTGGGTCGGCTTGACCGTCTATTTCTTTTGTTCTAAAGTGGGATGGAGTGGACGAAAGTGGGAGGAAGTGAGTTTTTCCCGTTTGTTCAAGTGCAGAAGTGGGGGTTTCATGTTTCAAGGCGCAGCAGCGCTCAGTCTTGATGCGAAGGGTCGCCTGGCGATTCCGGCGCGGCATCGGGACGCGCTGGTCAAGCTCGCCGAGAACCAGCTGATCCTTACGGCTCACCCCCATCGCTGCCTTCTTATTTATCCCGCTCCCGCTTGGGAGCCGATCCGCAACAAGGTGCTTGCCGGATCCAGCCTCGATCAGCACTCCGCCCTGCTCAAACGCCTTCTGGTGGGTTTTGCCCGCGATGAAGAGGTGGATTCGGCAGGTCGTGTGTTGATTGCGCCGGAGCTGCGCAACTTCGCCCAACTTGAAAAGCAGGTGCATTTGGTGGGACAGGGCGATCACTTTGAACTCTGGTCGGATGCCGGCTGGCAAAAGCAGCAGGAGGCGATCTTCGCCCTCGGCGAGCAGCTCATGCCGGCTGGCTGGGAAAACCTGCCGCTGTGAGCGCTACACCGCATATCACGGTGCTGCTGCAAGAGGCGGTAGAGGGTCTGGCCATCAAGCCAGACGGTATTTACGTGGATGGCACTTTCGGGCGCGGTGGTCACAGTCGCCTGGTGCTGGCGAGTCTGGGGCCGCAGGGCCGCCTGATCGCTTTCGATCGTGACCCGGTGGCGGTGGCTGCCGGTCAGGCCGTGGATGACCCCCGTTTTGAATTGGTGCATGCGCCGTTTTCGGACTTTGCCGAGGCGCTGGCAGAGCGGGGTGTGACGCAGGTGGATGGCGTCCTGCTGGATCTGGGGGTTTCATCTCCCCAGCTGGACGAAGCTGAGCGGGGCATGAGCTTTCGGTTCGATGCGCCGCTCGATATGCGAATGGATACGACCCGCGGGATGACCGCGGCGGAGTGGCTGGCGGAAGCGTCGGTCGCCGACATAACCCGCGTGCTGAGGGAATACGGTGAAGAACGGTTTGCTTATGAGATTGCAAAGGCGCTTATTGCTGCTCGGACAGGGGGGGCTATTGCAACCACTGGACAGCTTGCCGCGCTCGTGGAAAAGACGGTCTGGACACGCGAGCCGGGTCAGCACCCTGCGACGCGCACCTTCCAGGCTCTACGGATTTGCGTCAATCAAGAGCTTGAGGAACTGTCGCTAGTCCTGCCGCAGGTAGTGGCAGCGCTGGCGCCGGGGGGGCGTCTGGTCGTGATCAGCTTTCATTCCCTTGAAGACCGCATTGTCAAGCGTTTCATGCGTGATGCGTCGCGACCGCCGCAGTTGCCGGCCCGCTTGCCGGTGCGTGCGGCCGACATGCCGAAGCCGAAGCTGGCCCTGATCGGCAAGGCTGTGCGTCCGTCGGACGCTGAAGTGTCGGTCAACCCGCGTTCGCGCAGTGCGGTGATGCGGATCGCCGAAAAGCAGGTAGAGGACTGAGGCCATGGCCCGTCTGACCGGATTCCTGTTGATGCTGGTGGTGGCGAGCAGTCTTGGCGTTGTCGCGTCCCAGCATCAGGCCCGCAAGCTCTACTCTGCAGTCGAGCGGGAGCAGCAGCGTTCGCTGCAGCTGGAGGTCGAGTGGGGCCAGTTGCAGCTGGAGCAAAGTACCTGGGCTGCCCACGCCCGTATCGAAAAACTCGCTCGCGAGAAACTCGCGATGCGCCCACCTCAGTCAGGGCAAATCATCGCCATCGAGGAGGAGCGGCCATGACGAAGGCCAAGAAGGGCGTCACCTTCAACCACAATCCCCTCCTGCATTCGGAGTTGCCGGCCTGGCGGCCGCGCTTCGTGCTGCTGTGCCTGCTTGGCGGCTCGCTCGCGCTGGTCGGGCGGGCAGTCTATCTGCAGGGGGTCAATGATCAGTTTCTGCAGGCCAAGGGCGAATCCCGTTACGCCCGGGTGCTCGCGGTCCCTGCCACGCGTGGCAAGATTACCGACCGGCAGGGGGATGTGCTGGCGGTCTCGTCGCCGGTCAAGTCCCTGTGGGCGATTCCCGAGGATGCCCGCCTGAATCCGGCCCAGACCCGTCAGCTGGCGGGCTTGCTGGAAATGGACGTCAACGAGATCCACCAGAAACTCGCGACCGACAAGGACTTCGTCTACCTCAAGCGTCAGGTGTCGCCCGAGCTGGCTGACCGTATCGCCGCCCTCAAGTTGCCCGGCATTCACGACCAGAAGGAATACCGCCGCTTTTACCCCGGCGGCGATGTGATGGCCCACGTGCTCGGCTTTACCGGCGTGGACGACAAGGGTCAGGAGGGTATCGAGCTGGCCTTCGAGTCCTCCCTGGCCGGTAAGCCGGGCTCCCGGCGGGTCGTCAAGGACCGGCGCGGTAATGTCGTCGAGGATGTGCAGTCGATCCGTCCGCCCCAGGACGGCCGCGAAGTGGCGCTGTCCATCGACAACAAGATCCAGTTCCTGGCCCACGCTGCGCTCAAGCAGGCCATGCTCGAGCACAAGGCCAAGGCCGGAGGCATAGTGGTGCTCGATGCGAAGACGGGCGAGGTGCTGGCCCTGGCCAATGCGCCGACCTTCAATCCGAACAACCGGGTCAAGCTCACTGGCGATCAGCTCCGCAACCGCGCGCTGACCGATACCTACGAGCCGGGCTCGACGATGAAGCCCTTCACTGCCGCCATGGCGCTGGAGAACGGGAAATTCACCGCCAACACCATCATCAACTGCGCGCCGGGTCGCATGACCATTGGCTCCGCAACCATTTCCGACGCCCACCCGCATGGTGCCCTGTCGGTGGCAGAGGTCATCCAGAAGTCCTCCAACATCGGCGCCGCCAAGCTGGCCCTGAGCTTCACGCCGGATGTGATGTGGAAGATGTTCGACGATCTGGGCTTCGGTGCGCCGCTCAAGCTGGGC
This sequence comes from Zoogloea oleivorans, assembly GCF_008107625.1. Lineage (GTDB taxonomy): Bacteria > Pseudomonadota > Gammaproteobacteria > Burkholderiales > Rhodocyclaceae > Zoogloea > Zoogloea oleivorans. The sequence goes on along the minus strand of NZ_SDKK01000018.1, from coordinate 49,900 downwards.
TTTCCCGGCGAGGCGGGGGGGCGTCTGCGTCCTGCCAATAGCTGGCGTCCGATCGAGCAGGCCACCATGTCCTATGGTCACGGCATTTCCGTGAGTCTCATGCAGATGGCCAATGCCTATCAGGTCTTTGCCCGTGACGGCGATATGGTGCCCTTGTCCCTGTCCCGCATGGATGCGCCGCCGCTGCATGGCACGCGGGTGTTTTCGCCGCAAACCGCGCGAGAAGTCCGGCAGATGCTCGAGATGGTGGTGCAGCCTGGCGGTACGGCGCCGCAAGCCAATATTCCAGGCTACCGGGTGGGTGGCAAGACAGGTACCGCAATGAAACTGGTTGGCGGGCGTTACGCCCTCAAATACGTGGCGTCCTTTGTTGGTATCGCCCCGATCTCCGATCCGCGCCTGATTGTTGCGGTGATGATTGATGAGCCGACCAACGGCAAGCATTACGGTGGCAATGTGGCCGGACCGGTGTTCGCACAAGTGATGGGTGGCGCCTTGCGCACCCTTGGTGTCGCGGCGGATGCCCCGCTCAAGCCCCTGCAGATGGCACGTCAGGGCGCGGCCCCCGTACCCTACGTCCGGGAGGCCATGTGAGCGTCAGTGCACCACCGCAGAAAATCCGCGAGATTCTCGACTGGCTGGCCGCCCAGGAAATCGAAGTTACCCGTTTGTGTGCCGATTCGCGCCAGGTGCGTGCCGGTGATATCTTCCTGGCCTGTCCGGGGCATCGGGTCGATGGCCGTCGTTTCATCGCCGGTGCCGTAAAGGCCGGTGCTGCCGCCGTGCTGTGGGAGCGTAACGACCACGTCTGGGATGCGTCGTTGCAGGTTGCCAATTTACCGGTCGATGGCCTGTCCGCCCTGTCCGGTTACCTGGCCCACGAAGTTTACGGTCGTCCCTCCGAGGCCGTATGGCTGGTGGGTGTGACCGGTACCAACGGCAAAACCTCGGTTACCCAGTGGTTGTCCCGGGCCTTCGCGGCCCTCGGGCGCAAGTGCGGTGTGATCGGCACACTGGGCATTGGTTTTCCCGGTGCGCTTTCCGAAAGCCTGAACACCACGCCGGACAGCCTGACCGTGCATCGCACGCTCGCCGATTTTCGCGAGGCCGGCGCCCAGGCGGTGGCGATGGAAGTGTCGTCCATCGGGCTCGACCAGGGGCGCCTCAATGGCCTGCGTTTCGACGTGGCCGTGCATACCAACCTGACCCGCGACCACCTTGATTACCACGGCACCATGGAAAACTATGGCGCGGCCAAGGCTCGTCTGTTCGACATGCCCGGCCTGCGCTCGGTGGTGCTCAACCTCGATGACCGGTTCGGCATGGAGCAGGCCCGCCGCCTGGCCGGCCACGGGATCGAGGTGATCGGCTACACCCTCATCCCGACGAATATCGATGCGGCACCGGCGCACCGGGTGATTGTTGCCGACAAGCTGACCACCACGGCCGCCGGCATCCGCTTCACGGCCCGCTGTGGCAACGAATCTGCCGATCTTTACCCGAACCTGGTGGGGCAGTTCAACGTGTCCAACTTGCTGGCGGTCATCGGTACGCTGATGGCCTCCGGTTTTTCGCTGGAAGATGCGGTGACCGTTGCCGAGGACCTGACCCCGCCCCAGGGGCGCATGCAGACCCTCGGTGGCATCGGTGATCCGCTGGTAGTGGTCGATTACGCCCATTCGCCGGACGCCCTCGAACAAGTCCTGACCGCCGTGCGTGCCACCGTCACGGCCCGCGGCGGGCGCATGACCTGCGTCTTCGGTTGCGGCGGCGAGCGGGATCCGGGCAAGCGTCCATTGATGGGCGAAGTGGCCAGCCGGCTGGCCGACCACGTGGTGCTGACTGGCGACAATCCGCGCGGTGAAGATCCCGAAGCGATTCTCCGCGAAATCGCCGCGGCTGCCGGCGAGCGCGCCCGCATCATTCCCGACCGCGCCCAGGCGATTCGCGACACGATCATGGGCGCAGCGCCTGATGACGTGATCGTCATTGCCGGCAAGGGGCACGAGCCCTACCAGGAAATCAATGGTGTCCGTTACCCGTTTTCCGACGTGGAGCAGACGCGCGCAGCCCTCGAAGCCTGGAACGACGCCCAGGGAGAACTCAAATGATGGATCTCCAGCAAGCCGCCCTGGCAACCGACGGCACTGCGGTGGGCGGCAATGCTTCCTTCCTGTCGGTCAGTACCGACTCCCGCAGCGTGCAGTCCGATCAGCTCTTCATCGCCTTGCGCGGAGACCGTTTCGACGGACATGACTTTATCTCCAGTGTGGCCGCCCAGGGCGCCGTGGCAGCGATGGTCGATCGCCACTGGGCCGCCGGCAATCCGGTGCCGCTGCCCCTGCTGGTCGTCGAAGACACCCGCCTCGGCCTCGGCAAACTGGCGGCGGTCTGGCGTGCCCGCTTCGAGATGCCGCTGATCGGCGTGACCGGCAGCAACGGCAAGACCACTGTCAAGGAAATGTGCGCGGCGATTCTCCGTGCCCAGGCCCGCCTGGATGGTTTCGACCCCGATCTGGCGGTGCTGGCCACCAAGGGCAACCTTAACAACGACATCGGCCTGCCGCTGATGCTGCTGCGCATGTCCGGCAATCACCGCTCGGCGGTGATCGAGATGGGCATGAATCACCCCGGTGAAATCGGCTATCTCACCCAGCTGGCGCGGCCCACCGTGGCACTGGTCAACAACGCCCAGCGGGCACACCTGCAGGGCATGGGCAACGTGAACGAGGTGGCCCGCGAAAAAGGCGCCATCTACGAAGGCCTGGCCGCCGACGGTGTCGCGGTGATCAATGCCGACGACGCTTTCGCCGGTTACTGGAAGGCCCTCAACGCGGGGCGCCAGACACTTACCTTCGGCCTCAGTGCCGACGCCGACGTGTCGGCCCGATGCACAAGCCACGGCTTTGCTAGCGATGTGATGCTCAGCTCGCCGCAGGGCGAAACCCGTTTTCGCCTGCAGGTGCCCGGCCAGCACAACGTTCGCAACGCCCTGGCGGCAGCGGCGGCCTGTCTGGCTGCCGGCATGTCGCTGGACGCGGTGGCCGAAGGGCTGGGTGGCTACAGCGGCACTGCCGGTCGTCTGCATCTGCGCCAGGGATGCGGTGGCGCAGTGGTCATCGACGATAGTTACAACGCCAACCCCGATTCGATGCGTGCGGGCATCGCGGTGCTGGCGGCCACCCCGGGCCGCAAGATCCTGGTGATCGGCGACATGGGGGAGATTGGCGAGCAGAGTTTCCAGTACCACGACGAGATCGGTGGCTACGCGAAGAGCGAAGGCGTCGATTACCTGTTCGGGCTGGGTGAAATGAGCGAGGTTGCCGCGCGCAACTTCGGAGAAGGCGGATACCACTTCAACCGGCTCGACGATCTCGTCGTGGCGGTGAAGGCGGAGCTCAATGCAGATACGGTGGTGCTCGTGAAGGGATCGCGTTTCATGAAAATGGAACGCGTCGTGGACGCCATCGCGGAGAAGGTTTGATGAAGTCGTGTAGTGCAGGTTTGTCCGCAGTATTTTTTGTAACGCAGCAGGGAGCTTTCCATGCTGCTTGAACTCGCCTTGTGGCTGGGGAAGGACGCGCGCTTCTTCAACGTGTTCGGCTATCTCACGCTGCGCACCATGCTGGCGGCGGGAACCGCGCTGCTGTTGTCGCTGTTGTTCGGCCCGCCGGTGATCCGCTGGCTGGCCGCCAAGAAAATCGGCCAGGCAGTGCGTGATGACGGCCCCAAGTCGCACCTCACCAAGGCCGGCACGCCCACAATGGGGGGCGCGCTGATCCTTATTTCCATCGTCGTCACCACGCTGCTGTGGGCCGACCTGAGCAACAAGTACGTGTGGGTTGTGCTCTTCGTGACCCTCGGCTTCGGCGCCGTCGGCTGGGTGGATGACTGGCGCAAGGTGGTGTACCGCGACCCGAAGGGGCTGGCGAGTCGCTGGAAGTACTTCTGGACCTCGGCAATCGCCCTTGGTGCAGCGGCCTTCCTTGGCCTGACGGCCACGGTGCCGGCCCAGATCGAGCTGATCGTGCCCTTCTTCAAGGCCGTTGCCTACCCGCTGGGCGTGCTCGGTTTCATCATCCTGAGCTACTTCGTGATCAACGGTACCAGCCATTCGGTGAACCTCACCGACGGCCTCGACGGCCTGGCGATCATGCCGACCGTGATGGTCAGCGCCGCGCTGGCGATCTTCGCCTACGTGGCCGGTCACGTGGGGTTCTCCAAGTATCTCGGCGTGCCCTATATCCAGGGCGCGGGCGAGCTGGCGGTAATCTGCGGGGCGATTGCCGGTGCGGGCCTGGGTTTTCTGTGGTTCAACGCCTACCCGGCTGAAGTCTTCATGGGTGACGTGGGCGCGCTGGCGCTGGGCGCAGCGATGGGCACCATCGCGGTGATCGTCCGCCAGGAAATCGTCCTCTTCATCATGGGCGGCCTGTTCGTGGCCGAAGCCCTGTCGGTGATGGTCCAGGTGCTGTACTTCAAGTACACCGGCGGCAAGCGCATCTTCCGCATGGCGCCACTGCACCACCACTATGAACTGGGCGGCTGGAAGGAAACCCAGGTGGTCGTTCGTTTCTGGATCATCACCATCATGCTCGTGCTGTTCGGGCTGTCCACCCTCAAGCTGCGGTGAACGGGCATGGCGCACATTGAGCCCCTTAAATCCTCCCTGACGCTGGTTCTCGGGCTCGGTGAGTCCGGTCTGGCGATGGCCCGCTGGCTGGCGCGCCAGGGCGTGGTCCTGCGGGTGGCTGATTCCCGCGAGACGCCGCCGGGCGTGGAGCGCCTGCGCGCCGACGTGCCGGCCGCCGACATCGTCACCGGCCCGTTCTCCACGGCGCTGCTCGATGGTGTCGAGCGCATTGCGATCAGCCCCGGGCTCGACCCCCGCCAGCCGCTGGTGCTGGCTGCGAAGGAACGGGGTATTTCGCTTGTCGGCGAGATGGACCTGCTGGCCGAGGCCCTGAAGGCGTCGGGTGCCGAGACCAGAATCATTGCCATCACCGGCACCAACGGCAAGACCACGACCACCACGCTGGCCGGCGAGATGGTTCGTGCAACGGGCCTTGATGGCGTGGTTGCCGGCAACATCAGCCCGGCCGCGCTGGACGTGCTGATGGCCCGGCTGGATGCTGGCCAGGCGCTGCCGCAGGTGTGGGTGCTTGAGCTATCCAGTTTTCAGCTTGAAACCGGTCCGGCGCTGGAGGCGGTTTCGGCCACGGTGCTCAACGTCACCGACGATCACCTGGATCGCTATCCCGGCCTGGACGACTACGCTGCCACCAAGGCCGCGGTTTTCCAGGGTGCCGGTGTACAAGTATTGAACCGGGAGGACGCCCGCGTAAAAGCCATGGCGCTGCCGGGCCGACAGGTGCTGAGCTTTGGCGTTGATGTGCCGGCGGGCGCTGACGATTTCGGCGTGCTGCATGCCGACGATGGCGAATGGCTGGTGCGCGGTAGCGACAAGCTTCTCAAGCGTGCCGATATGCAACTGGCCGGCAGCCACAACGTGGCCAACGCACTGGCTGCACTGGCCCTGTGCGAAGCCGCCGGCTTGCCGCGTGCGCCGTTGCTGGCGGCGCTGAAGGCCTTTCGCGGTCTGCCGCACCGGGTCGAGAAGGTTGCCGAGCGTGCCGATGGCGTCATCTATTACGATGACTCGAAGGGCACCAACGTGGGCGCTACCGTCGCCGCGCTGGAAGGCCTGCGCCGCAAGGTGGTACTGATTGTCGGCGGTGACGGCAAGGGGCAGGATTTCTCCCCGCTGAAGGACGCTTTCGCCCGTTATGCCCGTGCCGTGGTGCTGATCGGCCGCGATGCGCGTGCCATCGAGGCGGCCGTTGCCGGCTGCGGCGTGCCGCTGGTCCACGCGGTCGACATGGATGCGGCGGTGCTTGAAGCCAATCTCCGCGCCGAAGCGGGCGACGTGGTGCTGCTGTCGCCGGCCTGCGCCAGTCTCGACATGTTCCGCAATTACGCCCATCGCGCGCAGGTTTTCATCGACGCCGTGAAGCGCTTGCCGGAAGTGAGTCCCGCATGAAGCTCGTCACCAGCCTGACCGGTTTCTTTGCCCGCCACGCCGGAGACGCCGCTGCGCCGGTGTCAAGCGGCGCCGTCAGTCGCCTGATGCGTCCCCTCGGCCGGCAGCGGGAGCTTGATCCTGCGCTGCTCTGGTCGGCCGCGGCCCTGCTGTTGCTGGGTTTGGTGATGGTGTTCTCGGCCTCTATCGCCACAGCCGAAGGCAGCCGCATGTTCGGTCACCAGCCGGCCTACTTTCTGGTCCGGCACTCGGTTTTTCTGGCGATTGGCGTGATTGCCGGGGTTGTGGCGTTCCAGATTCCCATGCGCGCCTGGCAGGAAATGGCCCCGTGGTTGTTCATCGCCGGGGTCGTGCTGTTGCTTATCGTGCTGATTCCCCACGTGGGCCGTGATGTGAACGGTGCGCGTCGCTGGCTGCCCCTTGGTGTGGTGAACCTGCAGCCCTCCGAGCTGATGAAGTTGTTTGCAGCGCTTTATGCCGCCGATTACACCGCCCGCAAGCTGCCGCTGATGGGCAGCTTCCAGAAGGGTTTTGCGCCGATGGCGGCAGTCATCCTGTTCGTCGGCTTCCTGCTGCTCAAGGAGCCCGACTTTGGCGCCTTCGTCGTGATCACCGCCATCGCCTTCGGGGTGCTCTTCCTCGGTGGCATCAACGTGCGCCTGTTTGCATTGCTGGCGATCGTCGCGACGATCGGCTTCGTGCTGCTGATCACTTTCTCGGAATACCGCCGCCAGCGCATTCTCGGCTTCATGGACCCGTGGCAGGACGCCTATGGCAAGGGCTACCAGTTGTCTCACGCCCTGATTGCCTTCGGGCGCGGTGAGTGGTTCGGCGTTGGCCTGGGGGGCAGCATCGAAAAGCTGTTCTACCTGCCTGAAGCCCATACCGACTTTCTGTTGGCGGTGATTGCCGAAGAGCTGGGCTTTGTTGGCGTGTTCACCGTCGTCGTGCTGTTCGCCATCCTCATCCAGCGCGCCTTCTCCATCGGCAAGCAGGCTGTGACGCTGGAACGCAATTACGCAGCGCTGGTGGCCCAGGGCATCGGCATCTGGATCGGCGTGCAGTCCTTCATCAACATGGGCGTGAACATGGGCTTGCTGCCCACCAAGGGCCTGACCCTGCCGCTGATGAGCTTTGGCGGTTCGGGCATCCTCGCCAACTGCGTGGCCATTGCCATCCTGTTGCGGATCGACTGGGAAAACCGCCAGATCATGCGGGGAGGCAAGGCCTGATGCCGACCCTGATGGTCATGGCCGGTGGTACCGGCGGTCACATCTATCCCGGCCTGGCGGTTGCCGATGCCCTGCGCGATCGCGGCTGGCGGGTGGTGTGGATGGGTAATCCGGATGGCATGGAGGCCCGCATCGTGCCGGCCAGCGGCTACGAGGTTGCCTGGGTGCGCTTTACCGCGCTGCGCGGAAAGGGATTGCTGCGCAAGTTGCTGCTTCCTTTCAACCTGCTGCGTGGTTTCGCGCAGGCTTTCGGTCAGATCCGCCGCGTCAAGCCGGACGTGGTGCTCGGGATGGGCGGTTACGTGACTTTTCCTGGCGGCATGATGGCGGTATTGCTTGGCTGCCCGGTTGTCGTGCATGAACAGAATTCTGTTGCCGGCCTCGCCAATCGCGTGCTGGCCCGGGTGGCCGACAAGGTCGTCACCGGTTTTCCGGACGTATTGAAGAAGGGCGCGTGGATCGGCAACCCGGTGCGTGCCGAGATCACCGCCGTTGTGCCTCCTGCCGCGCGTTTTGCTGGTCGCAGCGGGCCCTTGAAGGTGCTGGTGGTGGGCGGCAGCCTCGGTGCCGCAGCCCTCAACGAGGCCGTGCCCAAGGCGCTGGCCTTGCTGGCGCCGCACGAGCGGCCGCTGGTGACCCACCAAGCCGGTACCAAACAGATCGACGCTCTCCGCGCGGCCTACAAGGCGGCAGGTGCGGAGGGCGAGCTGCTGCCCTTCATCGACGACATGGCCGAACGCTATGGCTCTGCGGATCTGGTGATTTGCCGCGCCGGCGCCCTGACCGTGGCCGAACTGGCGGCCGTCGGCGTGGCCAGTGTGCTGGTGCCGTTCCCGCACGCAGTGGATGACCATCAAACCGGCAATGCCCGCTTCCTGGCCGATGCCGGTGCTGCGGTGCTCCTGCCCCAAACCGAATTGACACCGCAGCGCCTCGCCACGCTGCTGCACGAAATGAACCGCGCACGCCTGCTGGACATGGCCGAAAAGGCCCGCGGGTGTGCCAGGCCGGACGCGACAGCCCGTGTGGCCGACGTATGTGCCGGCCTCGCGGCCTGAAGAACTGAACTGGAAAACACGTGAAACATAAAGTCAAAAGCATCCACTTCGTCGGCATCGGCGGCGCCGGGATGAGCGGTATCGCCGAGGTGCTGCTCAATCTCGGCTATGAAATCAGTGGTTCCGATCTCGGCGACAATGTGGCCACCCGTCGCCTCAGGGCGCTGGGCGCTCGCGTGGTCCAGGGCCACGGTGCCGATAACGTTGCCGAAGCCGATGTCGTGGTGACGTCCACCGCGGTCAAGAGCGACAACCCGGAAGTGATCGCCGCCCGTGCCCGTGGCATTCCGGTGGTGCCGCGGGCCCAGATGCTGGCCGAGCTGATGCGCCTCAAGCAGGGCATCGCCATCGCCGGCACGCACGGCAAGACCACCACCACGTCCCTGGCGGCGAGCATCCTCGCCGAGGGTGGGCTCGACCCGACCTTCGTGATTGGCGGCAAGCTCAACGCGGCTGGCGCCAATGCCCGGCTGGGCAAGGGCGACTTCCTGGTGGCCGAGGCCGATGAGTCCGATGCGTCCTTCCTGTTGCTGACCCCGGTGATTTCGGTGGTGACCAACATCGACGCCGACCACATGGAAACCTACGGTCACGACTTCGCACGGCTCAAGCAATCCTTCGTCGATTTCCTCCAGCACCTTCCCTTCTACGGTGTGGCCGTGCTGTGCGACGACGACAAGCACGTGCGCTCGATCATGCCGCTGGTGTCCAAGCAGATCGTCCGTTACGGCTTCTCCGAATCCGCCAACGTGCGTGCCGAGAACATTCACGCTGCCGACGGCAAGATGATGTTCGACGTGGTTCGCGTCAATGGCACGACCAGCCGCATCTCGGTGGTCCTCAACCTGCCGGGCCGCCACAACGTGCTCAATGCGCTGGCGGCGATCGCCGTGGCGACGGAAGTGGGCGTTTCCGATGAGGCCATCATCAAGGCACTGGCCGAGTTCAAGGGGGTCGGCCGGCGCTTCCAGCGTTATGGCGAACTGGCGCTGCCCAATGGCGGTACGGCCACCATCGTCGACGACTACGGTCATCACCCGGTCGAGATGGCGGCAACCATCGCTGCGGCGCGCGGGGCTTTCCCCGACAAGCGCCTGGTGCTGGCTTTCCAGCCCCACCGCTATACCCGCACGCGGGATTGTTTCGAAGATTTCGTGAAGGTCTTGTCCACCGTCGATGCACTGCTGCTGAGTGAGGTGTATGCCGCCGGCGAAGCCCCCATCGTGGCGGCGGACGGCCGTTCGCTGGCGCGGGCGTTGCGCGTGGCGGGCAAGATCGAGCCGGTGTTCGTGGAGAGCATCGAAGACATGCCGGGGGCAATCCTGTCCTCGGCGCAGGATGGCGACGTGGTGATCACCATGGGTGCCGGCAGTATCGGCGGTGTGCCGGGCAAACTGGTGAGTGGCGAGGTTTAAGGACGTGAGCAGTCAATTCGGAAAAGTGGCGGTATTGCTGGGCGGGACTTCCGCCGAGCGCGAGATTTCCCTGATGTCGGGCGGTGCCGTGCTGGCTGCCCTGCAGGCGGCCGGTGTGGATGCGCACGCCTTCGATCCGGCCGAGACCGACCTGCACATTCTCAAGGAGCAGGGCTACGACCGCGCCTTCATTGTGCTGCATGGCCGCGGCGGTGAGGACGGCACGGTGCAGGGCGCGCTGGAGCTGATGGGTATTCCCTACACCGGCAGCGGCGTGATGGCTTCTGCCATCGCCATGGACAAGTGGCGGACCAAGCTGGTGTGGATGGCTTCCGGCCTGCCCACGCCGCGCTTTGCGATTCTCGATGCCAGCTCCGACTGGGAGGCCGTGGCGGCCGACCTCGGCCTGCCGATCTTCGTCAAGCCGGTGCATGAAGGCTCCAGCATGGGCGCCACCAAGGTGACCGAGGCGAGCCAGTTGAAGGGTGCCTGGGAGCTGGCTGCCAAATTTGATTCGCTGGTGCTGGCCGAAGAGTTCGTCACCGGCCAGGAGCTGACCGCGCCTTTCCTGGGCGAGCGGGCACTGCCGCTGGTGCGCATCGTCGCGCCGGGTGGCAACTACGATTATCAGAACAAGTATTTCACCGACGACACCCAGTATTTTTGTCCGAGTGGCCTGCCTGAGGCCCTCGAAAAGGACATCCAGGCGGCCATCGTGCGCAGCGCCAAGGTGCTTGGTTGCCGCGGCTGGGGACGTGCCGACCTGATCCTGCGTGACGACGGCAGCTTCACCCTGCTGGAAATCAACACCGCGCCGGGCATGACCAACCATTCCCTGGTGCCCATGTCGGCCCGGGTGGCCGGTCTGTCCTTCGAGGCGCTGTGCCTGGAAATCCTGGCTGGAGCGCGCCTTGGCTGATCAGCGCAGCACTTCCAATGTTCCGCCCGAAGTCGGCAGCAAAGCTGGCGGCGGGAAGCGTGCGCGTGGTGCGCGCCCGGTTCGGGACGGGAGTGGCAACGGGCTGTGGGATCGTCCCCAGCTCCTCAACCTGATCGCTGACACCCTGATGGTGGTCGGTGCGGCCGGGCTCGGTTATGCGGCGGTGGCTTCGGTGTCGCGCCTGCCGGTTTATCCGCTGCGGGAAGTCGTGGTCACCACGCCGCTGGCGCAGGTCACGACGGCCCAGCTCGAATATGCGGCGCGTTCGTCGTTGCGTGGCAATTTCTTCACGGTAGACCTGGATGATGTGCGCGGTGCCTTCGAGAAGCTGCCGTGGGTGCGCCGTGCCGATGTGCGCCGGCGCTGGCCGGGCGGTATCGAAGTGCGTCTCGAGGAACACGTCGCCTCGGCCTACTGGCGGGTGGGTGAAACCGGTGACATGCGCCTGGTTAACCGCTACGGCGAGGTTTTCACTGCGGCGAGCAATGCGCGTATGCCGGTTTTCAGCGGGCCGGAAGGTGCGTCGGGAATCCTTCTTGCCAAGTTTGACGAATTTACGCGCAAGCTCGGTCCGCTGGGCAAGCAACTGGTCGGTGTGTCCCTGTCGGCGCGCGAGGCCTGGCAGCTCAAGATGGAAGACGGGATGACGATCGAGCTCGGCCACGACCAGCCGAAAGCACCCATCGACGAACGGCTGGCCCGCTTCGTCAACAATTACCCCAAGGCCAGGGAACAACTGAACATGAATGTGGCGGTGGTGGATCTCCGCTACCCCGGTGGTTTTGCCCTTCGTCCGGTAGCGCCCGCCGCGCCGGCAGGCAAGCAAGAAAGAAAAGGGAAGTGATGAGCAAAGAGTACAAGGAACTGATCGTCGGCCTCGACATCGGCACCTCCAAGATCACTTGCGTGGTGGCCGAGCTCAAGCCGGACGGTCGCATGGATGTGGTCGGCCTTGGTACCCAGCCCTCGTCGGGTCTGAAAAAGGGCGTGGTGGTGAACATCGAGGCGACCGTTGACGCCATTTCCCGGGTCATCCAGGAAGTCGAGTTGATGGCTGACTGCAAGATTCGCGACGTCTACACGGGCATCGCCGGCAGTCATATCCGCAGCTTCAACTCCAACGGCATGGTGGCGATCAAGGACAAGGAGGTCTCGCCCCTTGACGTGGAGCGGGTCATCGAGACCGCCCGGGCGATGCCCCTGCCGGCCGATCAGCAGATTCTGCACATCCTGACCCAGGAATTCATCATCGACGGCCAGGATGGCGTGCGCGAACCGATCGGCATGAGCGGCGTGCGTCTCGAGGTGAAGGTGCATATCGTCACCGGCGCCGTGTCGGCGGCCCAGAACATCGTCAAGTGCGTGCGCCGCTGCGGTCTCGAAGTGCTCGACCTGGTCCTGCAGCCGCTGGCCTCCAGTTACGCGACCCTGTCCGAGGACGAAAAGGAGCTGGGCGTGTGTCTGGTGGACATCGGCGGCGGTACCACCGACCTGGCGGTGTTCACCCAGGGGGCGATTCGTCATACCGCCGTGATTCCAATCGCCGGCGACCAGGTCACCAACGACATCGCGATGGCCCTGCGCACGCCGACCGCCGAGGCCGAGGAGATCAAGATCCGTCACGGCGTGGCCATGCACACGCTGGCCGATGCGTCCGAAATGATCGAAGTGCCCGGTGTCGGCGACCGTCCGCCGCGCAAGCTCTCCCGTCAGGCCCTCGCCGACGTGATTGAGCCGCGGGTGTGCGAGCTGTACGAACTGGTGCAGGCAGAACTGCGCCGCAGCGGTTATGAAGAACTGCTGTCCTCCGGCATCGTGCTGGCCGGCGGTGCCGCCGTGATGCAGGGCATGGTTGAACTGGGTGAAGAAGTGTTTCACATGCCGGTGCGTATCGGCTATCCGAAGTATTCGGGAGCCATCGCCGACGTGGTGTGCGAGCCGCGTTATGCCAATGCAATGGGTCTCGTCATGGAGGGCGCAGCCCAGAAGCGGCGGGGGCTGCAGGCTCGTCAGACGCGCAACGTAGGGCAGGTTTTTTCGAGAATGCGCTCCTGGTTCGAGCGTAATTTCTGATACTTGAAGAAGCCCGTGTAACGGTTTGAATTTATATGAATAATTGTGCGCAGCGGCCTCTTGTTTAGTTGTAGAATTTTTTGTTAATACTAAATACAGGCGCCGGTTGCGCATTGGCAATATCAGCGCAGTTTCACTTGGAGGCGAGGTAAATGTTTGAAATTGTTGAGAAGGCATCCGGCGGCACCACTATCAAGGTGATCGGTGTCGGTGGCGCCGGTGGTAACGCCGTCGACCACATGATCCGCGAAGGTGTTCAGGGGGTGGATTTCATCACCGCCAATACCGATGCCCAGGCGCTGTCCCGCTGTCTGTCCCCGACCAAGGTGCAGCTCGGCAAGACCGGCCTCGGCGCCGGTTCCAAGCCGGAAGCCGGCCGTGCGGCCGCCCAGGAATCCCGCGATGCCATTGCTGCCGCTCTTGAAGGCGCGCACATGTGTTTCATCACCGCCGGCATGGGCGGTGGTACGGGTACGGGCGCTGCGCCGGTGGTTGCCGAGATTGCCAAGGAGATGGGCATCCTCACCGTGGCGGTGGTTACCAAGCCCTTCGACTTCGAGAACCGCATCCGTGTCGCCGAAAGTGGCGTGGAAGAGCTCTCCAAGCAGGTGGACTCCCTGATCGTCGTGCTCAACGACAAGCTGCTTGAGGTTTATGGCGACGACGCCGGCTTCGAGGACTGCTTCCGTTCGGCTGACAATGTGCTGACCAGTGCCGTCGGCGGCATCGCCGAAATCATCAACGTTCCCGGGTTGGTGAACGTGGACTTTCAGGATGTGCGCACCGCCATGGCCGAAATGGGCCGCGCGATGATGGGTTCGGCCCAGGCTTCCGGTCTCGACCGCGCCCGCATCGCAGCCGAACAGGCCGCCGTGTCGCCGCTGCTCGAAGGTACCGAGCTGTCCGGTGCCCGTTGCGTGCTGATCAACATCACGGCCAGCCGCAACCTGAAGATGTCGGAAGTTCGCGATGCCGTGCGTACCGTGCAGGCTTTTGCTGCCTCGGAGGCCTTCGTCAAGTACGGCACCGTATTTGAAGAGAGCATGGAAGACCGCATCCGCGTGACCGTGGTTGCTACCGGCCTGGGTGCCGTGCGTGCTGCCGCGATGCCCCGCAAGATGGAAGTCATCCGGACGGGTACCGACAACATCGGCATGGAAGTGGATTACAACAACCTGGAGCTGCCGGCGGTCATTCGTCGCACCTCCCGCACCACGGTCGAGGCGATGAGCGCCAACGGCATGTCCACGCTGGATATTCCGGCCTTCCTGCGCAAGCAGGCGGACTGACCGGGGCAGGGCCGCTTCGGTGGCTCTGATAAACGCGCAGCGGGACGTGCCTCCGTCCGCTGCGCGTTTGTCTTTTGTACGGCCGCAACACTGCACCGCGTTTGCTGCAATGCAGCATCCTGTGTATGTTAAAATTCAATGACTTGAACGCGGAACCGGATCATGTTGAAGCAGCGCACCCTCAAAACCGTTGTCAGTGCTACCGGCGTGGGTCTCCACAGCGGCAACAAGGTCACGCTCACCCTGCGTCCGGCTGCCCCGGATACCGGCATCGTCTTCCATCGCGTGGATCTCGATCCGGTCGTCGATCTGCCGGCTGATCCCTACGCCGTTTGCGACACCCGCATGTGCTCGGGTCTGCAGCGCGATGGCGCCAAGGTCAATACCGTCGAACACCTCATGTCGGCCCTCGCCGGTCTGGGCGTGGATAACGCCCACATTGACGTGGATGCGGCCGAAATCCCGATTCTCGACGGCAGTGCCGGGCCCTTTGTCTTCCTGATCCAGTCTGCCGGTATCGAAGAGCAGAAGGCCCCCAAGCGCTTTTTGCGCGTCACCAAGCCGGTGGAGTACGTGGAAGGCGACAAGTGGGTGCGTCTGGAGCCTTATGATGGTTTCAAGCTGAGCTTCTCGATCCTTTTCAACCACCCGGCCATCGACCGCACGGGTACGTCGGTGACGGTGGATTTCGCCAATAATTCGTACGTACGCGAAGTCGCGCGGGCGCGCACCTTCGGTTTCATGCAGGACGTGGAGTTCATGCGCGCCAACGGCCTTGGGTTGGGCGGCAGCCTCGATAACGCCATCGTGATGGACGAGTACCGGGTGCTTAACGCTGACGGCCTGCGCTACGCCGACGAGTTCGTGAAGCACAAGGTGCTGGATGCCATTGGCGATCTCTACCTGGCCGGGCACTCGCTGCTCGCCGCTTACAGTGCCTACAAGGCCGGTCACGCGCTCAACAACCAGATCCTGCGCGTCCTGCTCGAAGACCGTACAGCCTGGGAGATTGTCACCTTCGAGGATGCGGCGACTACCCCGGCCTCGGTCGCCCATCTGTTCGACCTCGCCACCGCCTGAGGCCCCGCCGTGCTGATCCTGCGCATCGTTGCCGTGCTGGTGGGGATCGGGATCGGCGCTTCCGTGTTTGCCTTCCTGTTCACCCGCGAGCCCCGTTATCTGACGCTGGCGTGGCGCCTGTTTCGCTTCGGGCTTGTGGTGGCGCTGATTTTCTTTGCCTTGCTGATCCTCGAGCGGGTGCTCGTGCCCCTGGTCTAGCCAGCCTGCTTGACGAAGCGCTGGAGCGCCTTGGCGAGCGGGGAGTCGGCGGGCAGGGAGGCTGCCAGGGTGTCGAGCCCCGAGCGTGTCGTGTCGCTGACGTGGCGCTGCGGGACAGGGGGTGGAGCTTGCCGGTATTCGCGTACTGCCACCTTCACTTTTATGTCCCGCAGCAGTACGCCGATTCGGGCAAAGTCCACCAGCAGGCTCGGCACCGCCTGGCGCAGCTTGACCGCGAGTCCCTGACTGTCCACCAGGATCACCAGTTCATCTTCCTTCAGGTTGGCGACCTTGCAGGCGCTCGCCATGTAGTCGGGCAGCAACTCGGAAAGCTGTCTTTGCAGGCGCAGCAAACGACCCGCGTGGGCTTGCAGGCGGGAGAGGGCATCACCCCTCCCCAGAAAATTGTCGATCGGGCTGGTGGCCATGGGGGCTTGGAATTTGTAAAAGCGCCCCCATCGTAGGGGGAACTACCGGGCCGGACAAGCTTGATGCTGCCCGGACCTCCATCACGGCCGTGTCCGGACGCCATGATAGAATCTGGCCCTTTGCCGCATTTCCCCTTCCAAATCAAATGATCGCAGGCCTTCTCAAGAAGATTTTCGGCAGCCGCAATGACCGGCTGATCCGCCAGTATTCGCAGACCGTGCGCGCCATCAGCGCATTCGAGCCGAAGATTCAGGCCCTGTCCGACGAGGAACTCCGCGGCAAGACCGACGAATTCCGTCAGCGCATCGCCGCCGGTGAAACGCTGGCAGCGCTGCAGCCGGAGGCCTTTGCGGTGGTCCGCGAAGCCGGCAAGCGGGTCCATGGCATGCGTCACTTCGACATGCAGATGGTTGGCGGCATGGTGCTGCATGACGGCAAGATCGCTGAAATGCGCACGGGCGAGGGCAAGACCCTGACCGCTACGCTGCCCGTGTACCTCAATGCGCTGTCCGGCAAGGGCGTGCATGTCATTACGGTGAACGATTACCTGGCCAGTCGCGACTCGGACTGGATGGGGCGCATCTACCGTTTTCTGGGGCTTTCCGTGGGCTGCAACCTGTCGCAGATGCCCCACGACCAGAAGAAGGCAGCCTACCAGGCGGACATCACCTACGGCACCAACAACGAATTCGGCTTCGACTACCTGCGTGACAACATGGTCTACGAGGTGGCGGAGCGCGTGCAGCGTGGTCTGCACTACGCCATCGTCGACGAGGTCGACTCGATCCTCATCGATGAAGCGCGTACGCCGCTGATCATCTCCGGCCAGGCCGAAGATCACACCGAACTGTATCTGAGCATGAACGCCGTGCCGCCGCTCCTGACCCGTCAGGAAGGCGAGGGCGAGAACATCACCGTGCCGGGCGACTACACCGTCGACCTCAAGGCGCATTCGGTGCTGCTCACCGAACAGGGTCACGAGCACGCCGAGGAAATCCTCGCCCGCCTGGGGCTGCTGGCCGAAGGCACGAGCCTGTACGACCCGACCAACATTCTGCTGATCCATCACCTGTATGCGGCTCTGCGGGCCCATTCGCTGTATCACAAGGATCAGCAGTACGTGGTGCAGGATGGCGAAGTGGTCATTGTCGATGAATTCACCGGTCGCTTGATGTCCGGCCGCCGCTGGTCCGAAGGCCTGCACCAGGCCGTCGAGGCCAAGGAAGGTGTGAAGATCCAGGCCGAGAACCAGACTCTCGCCTCGATCACCTTCCAGAACTACTTCCGCATGTACGGCAAGCTGGCCGGCATGACCGGTACCGCCGACACCGAGGCCTACGAATTCCACCAGATCTACGGCCTCGAAACCGTGGTCGTGCCCACCTCCCGTCCGATGATCCGCAAGGACCAGAACGACAAGGTGTACCGCACGATGAAGGAGAAGCACGACGCCATCACCGCCGACATCAAGGACTGCGTCGAGCGCGGCCAGCCGGTGCTGGTGGGCACCACCTCCATCGAAAACTCCGAGTTGCTGTCCGACATGCTGACGGCCGCCAAGCTGCCGCACAACGTGCTCAACGCCAAGCAGCACGCCCGTGAGGCCGAAATCGTGGCCGAAGCCGGCCGTCCGGGGGTGATCACCATCGCCACCAACATGGCCGGTCGCGGTACCGACATCGTGCTGGGCGGCAACGTCGAGAAGCCGGTGTCGCTGATCCGCGAGGATGAATCCCTCTCCGAAGCCGAGAAAGATGCCCGCATTGCGGCCATGCGCGAGGAATGGAAGAGGGTTCATGAGCAGGTTCTGAAGGCTGGCGGTCTGAAGATCATCGGTACCGAGCGCCACGAGTCGCGTCGTATCGACAACCAGTTGCGTGGCCGTTCCGGCCGCCAGGGTGACCCGGGCGAAAGCCGCTTCTACCTGTCGCTGGAAGATCCGCTGATGAAGATCTTCGCCGGCGAGCGTCTCAACGCGATCATGGTTCGCCTCAAGATGCCCGAAGGCGAAGCCATCGAAGCCGGCATGGTGACCCGCTCCCTCGAAACCGCCCAGCGCAAGGTCGAGCAGCGCAACTTCGACATGCGCAAGCAGCTGCTCGAATACGACGACGTCTCCAACGACCAGCGCAAGGTGATCTACCAGCAGCGCAACGAACTGCTCGAAACCACCGATATTTCCGAAACCATTGTCGCCATGCGTGACGGCGTGCTGCACGATCTGTTCCGCATCTACGTGCCGGTTGATTCCGTTGAAGAGCAGTGGGACATTCCCGCCCTCGAACTGGCGCTGGAGTCCGAGTACCAGCTCAAGCTGCCGGTTGGCGAGTGGATCAAGGCTAACCCCAGTCTCACCGACGACGACATCCTGCAGCGCCTCCTGGAGGCCGGCAGCCAGGCTTACGCCGACAAGATTGCCTTGGTCGATGCGGCGGCATGGCATGGTTTCGAGCGCAACGTGATGCTGCAAAACCTCGACACCCACTGGCGCGAGCACCTGTCGGCGCTCGATCACCTGCGTCAGGGCATCCATTTGCGCGGTTACGCCCAGAAAAACCCGAAACAGGAATACAAGCGCGAGGCCTTCGAGCTCTTCGAGAGCCTTTTGCAGGTGATCCGTACCGAAGTGACCAAGCTGTTGATGACGGTCCAGATCCGCTCCGAGGCACAACTCGAGGAAGCCGAGGCACCGCCCGAGCTGGAGAACGTCCAGTATCACCACGCCGATTACGACGAAGCCCTGGCGACGGCCAACCCTGGCAGGGATGTCGCCCAGCCGGCAGAAAACCTGGCCCCGAAGGTCGGCCGCAACGATGCCTGCCCGTGCGGCTCCGGCAAGAAGTACAAGCACTGCCACGGCAAGCTGTCCTGAGTCTGGCGGGGTGAGCACAAAGCCGGCCAGTGGCCGGCTTTGTGCGTTCACGTCCTGCCTCAAGCAACAAGAGCTCCCTGCCGATATCGGAAAGAGGTAAGCCAATGACACGAAACGAC
Source organism: Zoogloea oleivorans (assembly GCF_008107625.1). Classification (GTDB taxonomy): domain Bacteria; phylum Pseudomonadota; class Gammaproteobacteria; order Burkholderiales; family Rhodocyclaceae; genus Zoogloea; species Zoogloea oleivorans. The sequence continues at coordinate 31,155 of NZ_SDKK01000018.1, read as the reverse complement.
CCACCCCTCGACCTGACCGGCTGGATCGCCCGCATACGCGGTTGCGAGATGCCCGTCTTCAGTCACACCATCGATGCCCTGCGGACCATCCTCGGTGACGACCGGGCCTCCGCATCGGCGCTGGCCAAGGTGATCCTGATGGATGCACCGATGACCTCCAAGGTACTGCGGCTTGCCAACAGCGCCTTCTTCAACCACGGTCGGCAGGGGGTCAGCACAGTCTCCCGGGCGATTGTCGTGCTCGGTTTCAATCCTGTTGCCGAACTCGCACTCTCTGTTTCGCTGATTGACTCTCTGCTTACAGGGGGGCTGCGCGGCCGCGTTCATGCTGAGATGGCGCGCAGCTTCCATGCGGCGGTGCAGGCCCGCTGGGTGGCTCAGCGGCGGGGTGAAGGGGGGAGTGAAGAGGTCTTCATTGCTGCACTTCTTGCCCGCGTGGGTGAAATGGCCTTCTGGTGTTTCGGAGGCGAACAGGCGAAAAGCCTGGATCGCTGCCTGCTTCAGTCCCCCGTGCGGGAGGAGGACGCGCAGCAGATCGTCCTCGGGTTTCCCCTGCGGCAGCTTTCCGTTGGCTTGGTGCGGGAGTGGAAACTGGGCTCCCTGGTCGGTGCGGCCCTCGAGCTTGATCCGCGCAGCCGTGGGCCGGAGCGGGCTGTGCTGCTGGGGCTGCGCCTTGCCCGCGCGGCGGAGGAAGGCTGGGATACACCGGCTGGGCGGCAATGCCTCCGGGAAGTGGCTGATTACGTTGGGCTGCCTGCCGCCGCCGTGCAGGCAGAGATCCTTGCCAACGCCGGTGAGGCTGCCAGGATTGCTCGTACATTCGGTGCTCCGGAAGCCGCAAAGATGATCCCCTTGGGCGGGCTTCCGTCCGAGCCTCTCGCACCGCCCGCGCCGTCCGGCCCCGATGCGCAATTGCAACTGCGCATTCTCCAGGATCTGACCGAGATGATCATGAGCCGGGCGGGCATTGTCGACATCCTGCAACTGGTTGTCGAAGGTGTGTACCGCGGTGCGGGTTGTGAGCGGGTCGTCATCGCCTTTCTGGCTGAAGACAGATTGAAGCTCGTGGGGCGGGTGGCGCTGGGGAGCGGTGCCGATGCCTTGTGCGGGCGCTTCGTCTTCCCGATGGAGGGCGAGCCGGATGACGTGCTGGATGCGGCGATCGACAGCGGACAATCCTGTCACATTCATGTCACTCGTCCGGATGCGCCGGGCGCCGGGCGTCTGATCAAGGTGACTGCCTGCAATGAGGCATTCCTGGTGCCCTTCGGCACTTCCGCCCAGCGGATTGGCGTGCTCTACGCTGACCGCAATGGCAAGCCGATGGATGAGGAAGGGTGTCGCGCGGTACGGCAATTTGCCCTGCAGGCCAGTCTGGCGCTGGAAATCGAGGCTTCTTCAAGCCCGTTGCGCTAAGCGGGAATTTGCCGAGACCTGATGGCTTGATGATGCCGATTCAGGTGCCGATCAAGCCGGATGTGGACTGTCGATAATTTTTACATTTGCAAATCGGCACATTTTTATACGTTTTTAACACCATGATTTTTTTGCATATTTTTTCTTTGGTAGTGGGTGGCATGGTTGGTGCTAGTGTAGATCGCGGTTCTCAACTCAGCCAATAGGACACTAAATCATGAAAAAAACCACTCTGACCAAGATCGCTGTAGGCCTCTTCGCGGCTGCCAGCGTCAACGCCTTCGCTATCAACGTCGGTGGCGTTGTTTGGAACCCGGCTTCCGGTTTCGACTTCACCTCCCAAGGTGCAATCTTTGAAACCGCCGTGGGCCCGGGCGGCACCCTGGGCGGCATCGGTGTCGTGAATATCCTCAACAATACCAACAACAACACCTTCTGCCCGGGTTGCGAGCTGACCTTTGAATTCGGCGGCCACACCTTGACCTACGTCGATCCGTTCTCTTCCGCGACCGACGACATCCTCGGCTTCACCGGCGGCTGGCTCAAGATTTATGTCGATTCCACCCCTAACTTTGATGCCGACGTCAAGGCCTCTGCCAATGACGGCGTGCTGTGGCTTGATCTGGTTGGTTACAACGACATCCAGTCCAACGGTTGGGTGACCAGCCTGTTCGGCGAAATCGCCAAGGGCACCCTGGGCACCGGCAATGACGACGGCAGCGGCGCTGGCCTCTTCGACGTGGTTGGCGGCCTGGCTGCTCCGCACTTCGACACCAACTCCGTGCTCGCCAATGACGGCCACGGTGCTGACTTCTCCTTCAGCTCCTCCTACCAGCCGCTCCCCAACGGCTACGTGACCCCGGACGGCTTTGGCCTGTTCGGCACGGGCGAGCTGAAGGGTAACTCCATCCCTGAGCCGACCTCCATGCTGCTGTCCGCTCTGGGCATCGCCGGCCTGGGCTTTGCTCGTCGTCGCAGCGCCAAGTAATATTAATTGGCGTCGCCAGTGACCGATGCAGATCGGTCACCGACAAAAAAAACCGCTGCCATTGCAGCGGTTTTTTTTGCCTTCTGAAATGATGATCTCATTGCAGTTGCTAAACTAGCCGGAGGAAGAGCCGGGGCTTACCGCGGCTCCTTCTCTTCTCCATCCCTGCAAGATCGGAACCCTGTATGAACGAGATGAACCGTTTTCTGATGGCGGCCCGAGCGATTTCTGCCGCGCCGTCGGCGGACAACAGCCAGCCGTGCCGGATCGAGCGGGTCGGTGACGAAATCGAAGTCAGCTATCGGCCCCATGAGGGAAAAGACCCCTTTGGTGTCGCAGGACATGGGACCTTGATTTCGGTGGGGGCTGCTGCGGAAAATCTGGCCCAGATGTGCGGCCTGACTACGGTGGTGTGGCGCCGGGAGATGGACGGCGCGCCTTACTTCAGGGCACGGATTCCCGCTGCGCCGCTCCCCGGTGACCTGAGTCATCCCTTGTTTGCACGGCACACCAATCGCTTTCCCTTCACGACGCCAGCGCCGGAGGCCGATTTGCTCGGGGTGTTGGGAGCGATGACAGAAGGCTCTGCGCGCCTGCATCTGGCAGTCGGTGCGCCTTCGTTCGCCTCATTGGCGTCAGCTGCGCGGGTTTGCTGTCATGCCCGGTTTTGTACCCGGGAACTTCACGAGTGGTTGATGGGCAGCTTGCGTTTTGGCGAGGAGGAAGTGGCCCGAGGGGACGGGCTCGACATCCGGACGGTCAACCTTCCTCCGGGCGGCGGGCTTTTCATGCGTTTCATTCAGGACTGGTCCCGGATGGCGCTGCTCAACAAGGTGCACATTTACCGGATCATGGCGCAGGCCGAGATCCAGTCGCTGACCAACGCCTCCATGATTCTGTCGGTGGTGGGCTCAGGGGCCACCCAGGATATACCGGATGCGGGTCGCCTCATGGAGCGGGCCTGGATAGAGCTGAACCGCCGTGGCTGGGCGGTGCATCCGTATTATGTGATTGCTGATCAGCAGACCCGGCTTCTGAATGGGCGCCTTGCTTCATCTCCCTGGGAGCTCCGGGTTCGCGAGGCCGTTGATGGCGTGTCGGCGCACCTGGGGTTGAGGCAGGGTGAGCGCCTCCACATCATGCTTCGGGTTGGAAAGCCGACCCGGATGCCCGTGCGTTCCCTGCGCCTGCCGCTCGCCAAAGTGTTTGGCGATGCGGATGGGGTTTGATGTGCCGTGCCGCGTTTGCCATGAGGGCGCGTCGATGTTCCCCGAGCGTTTTGGGGGCGCGCAGTTGCGCGAATGTCTGGCATCGTGTCCAATGAATGCGTTTATGCACTAGGCTTTCCCGAACAGCCGCTCCCATGCTCGATTCCATCAAAGCTCAACTCCCGCGCGCCTGGTTGCAGGTCCAGTTGGCCGTGAAGAATCTGGCTCGCCAGAGGAGGCGCAGTGCGCTGGCATTGGTCACTGTCAGCGGCGGTGTCATGGCCTTTCTCCTTGCCGGAGGATTCATCCACTGGGTGTTCCAGGATCTCCGTGAATCCACGATTCATTCCCAGCTCGGGCACGTGCAGATTACCCGTCCGGGTTATCTCGACCATGGACTGGGGGATCCTTACAAGTATTTGCTGCCATCCCGGCTGGATGCCATGCCTCAGGATCCGCGGATTGTCACGACCACGCCGAGACTGGCCTTCAGCGGGCTTCTGAGCAAAGGGGATGAGACCATCTCCTTTCTCGGTGAAGGCATTGATCCGCTCAAGGAGGCACCGATTTCCCGTGCCATCACCATCGTGAAAGGCAAGGCGCTTCATGAAAGCCCGCCTCTTTCCGTGTCGCTCGGCGAGGGTTTGGCCTCCAACCTGGGGGCCACGGTTGGTGATCGGGTCGTGCTGATGGGCACGACAAGCACTGGCAGTGTCAACGCCGTCGAACTGACGGTCACGGGAATCTTTGCGACCATTACCAAGGCTTACGACGATGCGGTGTTGAGGGCGCCGATCGACGTGGCACGCAAGCTGATGCGGGTCGAAGGTGCGACGACCTGGGTTGTGCTGCTCTCAAAAACCGAAGATACCGGCGGGGTGATGGCCGTGCTCAGGCAAGGCCTGGATCCGAAGGCATTCGAGGTCATTCCCTGGAGCGATCTGGCCGACTTCTACAACAAGACGGTCGAGTTGTTCTCCAAGCAGGTTGGGGTGGTCCGCCTCCTGATTGCGCTGATTGTCATCCTGAGCATTTCCAATACGCTGACCATGTCGGTGATCGAACGGACCAACGAAATCGGCACCTCGATGGCCATCGGTGTGCGACGCCGGGGAGTTCTGGGTATGTTCATGCTGGAGGGCGTGATCCTGGGCATTATTGGCGGAGTGCTGGGTGTGGTGGGAGGCATGTCGCTCGGTGCGCTCATCTCGCACATCGGTATTCCAATGCCTCCGCCGCCCGGCATGGCCCGGGGCTACATCGGGGAGATCCTGATTTCGCCCGCGCTGGCCCTGGATGGATTTCTGCTCGCCTTTCTCACGACCCTGCTGGCCAGTGTCTTCCCGGCCTGGAAGGCGTCCCGCATGAATATCGTTGATGCTCTGCGCCATCAGCAATGAACCACATACTTTTCACCCTCGCCCTCCGCAACGTGTTCCGCCAGAAGGTGCGGACCGCCATTACGCTCGTCGCCATCGTTTCCGGCGTTGCCGGCCTGATTCTGGCCGGCGGTTTTGTGCAGGACATCTTCATCCAGCTGGGTGAAGCGATCATCCACTCCCAGACCGGCCACATCCAGGTTTTCAACCGTGACTTTCTGGACAAGGGAACCCGCCAGCCGGAGAAGTTCGTCATCGCCGATCCAAAGGGCGTTGGCGCGCGGATTCGTGCAGTCGAAGGGGTGTCGGATGTAACGGCCCGCCTGAATTTCGCGGGACTGCTCAACAATGGCCGGCGCGATCTCGCGATTGTCGGTGAGGGCATCGAGCCGGAAAAGGAAGCCGAGCTGGGTACTTACCTGAAAGTCACGGCCGGGCGACAGCTGGAGTCCCGCGACAAGTTCGGCTTGATGGTCGGGCAGGGTGTGGCGCATGCGCTCGGCCTCAAGCCTGGCGATCAGGTGACCCTGGTAATGAATGCGGCCGAAGGCACACTTAACTCGCTCGATTTTGAAGTGGTTGGCGTCTTTCAGAGTTTCTCGAAAGATTACGATGCGCGGGCGGTACGGATTCCGCTGGTTTCGGCGCAGGAGCTGATGCTCACCAAGGGGGCCAACCTGCTGGTGGTGTCGCTCAATAAAACCGAGGAAACCGGCAAGAGTTTCAAGGGTATCCAGGCCATTCTCGGCAAGGAACTCGATTTGCGCAGCTGGAATCAGCTGTCGGATTTCTACGACAAGACGATCGAGCTGTACGACCGGCAGTTTGGCGTGCTGCAGTGGATCATCCTGTTCATGGTGCTGTTGTCGGTGATCAACAGCGTCAATATGAGCACTTTCGAGCGAATGAGCGAGTTCGGCACGCTGCAGGCCTTGGGAAACCGGCAACGGGGGGTATTCACGCTGCTGATGATCGAAAGCGTCATTCTTGGTGTGCTGGGAGCGACTATCGGGGTACTCCTCGGGGTGGGGGCGGCGCTGGCGATTTCCGCCGTCGGAATTCCCATGCCGCCGCCGCCGAACGCCAATGTCGGCTACACGGCCTTCGTCAGAGTGGTTCCCGGGACGGTATTGCATGCCTGGTTCATCGGCTTCGTGGCGACGGTGCTGGCTGCCATCCTGCCGGCCCGCAAGATTATCCGTACGCCGATCGTCGATGCGCTGCGGCAGGGCGTTTGACTGACCCCTGAGGCCCTCGATTTGCGGTGCGTGCCTGTCAGGTGGGTGCATCGCCGACCGTCCCCGGATTATCATCGCAGACTTTGCCATTCGGCTCGTTCCTGGAGTTCCTGTCATGCCCGTTCTGCTTTCCCCTCCCGATGCTGCTGCCCTGTTGCCGGTTCCCGGTGTCCGACTTGGCGTGACCGAGGCGGCCATCCGCAAGCTCAACCGTCGGGATCTCACGCTCATCGAACTGGCTCCGGGCGCCCGTGTTGCCGGTGTATTCACCCAGAACCGTTTTTGTGCCGCACCTGTGCAGGTTTGCAGGGCCAACCTGACGACAGGGGGAGTTCGTGCATTGGTGATCAATACCGGCGTGGCCAACGCAGGCACCGGTGAGCCCGGTCTGGCCGCTGCGCAGGCCACCTGTGCGGCAGTGGCACACGTGCTGGGCATTGAGGCGAACCAGGTGCTGCCCTTCTCGACGGGCGTGATTCTCGAGCCGCTGCCGGTGGACAAGCTGGTGGCCGGCTTGCCGGCGGCCCGCGATGCGCTCAAGGCCGATGGCTGGTTCGACGCCTGTCACGGCATCATGACCACGGATACGGTGCCCAAGGCCGCCTCCCGTCAGGTGAGCATCGGCGGCAAGACGGTGACCCTGACCGGTATCTCCAAGGGCGCCGGCATGATCAAACCGAACATGGCGACCATGCTCGGTTTCCTCGCCACCGACGCCGATGTGGCCCAGCCGGTGCTCGATGCGCTACTGAAGGAAGTGGCCGACCTGTCCTTCAACAGCATTACCGTCGACGGCGATACCTCCACCAACGACAGCTTCATCCTGATCGCCACCGGTCAGGCCGGCAATCCGACCATTGCCGATACCGGCTCGGTCGACTATGCCGCCTTCCGTGCCGCCGTGCTTGATCTGTCCGTCTGGCTGGCCCAGGCCATCGTCCGGGATGGCGAGGGCGCGACCAAGTTCATCACCCTGCAAATTGAAGGGGGCAAGGACCGGGATGAGTGCCGCAAGGTGGGTTATGCCATCGGGCATTCGCCGCTGGTGAAGACGGCTTTCTTTGCCTCCGATCCCAATCTCGGGCGGATTCTGGCGGCCATCGGCTATGCTGGTATCGACGATCTGGACGTGTCGCAAATCCGTGTCTGGCTGGGCAGCGCAGGCGAAGAGGTGCTGGTGGCCGAAAAGGGCGGACGTGCCGAGAGCTATCGCGAAGAGGCGGGCTCCCGCGTGATGAAGGAAGCGGAGATTACCGTACGGGTCGATCTCGCCCGGGGCGCCGCGATGGCTACCCTGTGGTCCTGCGATTTTTCTTACGACTATGTGAAGATCAACGCGGATTATCGTTCCTGATACTTTGGCGGAGCCACGTAAGTGGGCTTGCTTCACAAAGAAATGGCGCCTTCCCGGCGCCATTTTTACGTCCCTAGCCGGGTGTGTTCCTGGATTCCACGGGAGGTATGCGCACGCTGATCCAGTCGATGTCGCAGTTGACGGCCAGCCCTTGAGCCCGCTCCGGGCCGTCGGGGCGAGCGAGCGTGCAGCGGGTTGGACGCAGGGCCTGGCCGGGCTGCTTCAGGGTATTGATCAGCGTCAGCAACTCGTCTTCATGACGAACTTTTGCGCGAAGCTGCAGGGTGCTGGTGAAAATCGTCGGGCTGTGGGCTTCCGCATCGCCAGCCATGCGCAGGGGCCGTTCAGGGCCGATCTCATAGCTGAACTCCTCCGCCTGGAGGTGGATGCGCATGGCTTGCAGGCGCTCTTGCCAGGTCACGCGGTCGACTGGTCGCTGGAGGCCGGCCTGCTGGAGGTTCAGATAGTCGGCCAGGGCGTCCCGGGTCAGGCGGTCGGTTTCCTGTTGCTGGTGAAGTCTGTTTTCCGTTTCGACCAGGCGCACTGCGGCGCTGCGGGCGGCCTGCCCGGTGGTGGTGAGTAACTGGTGACTGCTCCACACCAGCCCGGTGCTGCTGAGGAGCATGAGTGCGCAGAACAGGGCCGGAGTGCGCAAACGAAGAAAGGCGGGGGGGCTCATGGGTGGTCTGGGGGAAACTGAATGCGTACGGTGAGCTGGGGCGTCTCTGCGCCGGACTCCTCCTCGGTGATGCGCAGGGGCTGGGTGTCATTCATTTCGGCGGGCTGCTTTTCGATTGTGATGTCCGCCGTGCTCATCGTACCGAGGGCGGTGAGGAGCGCCCTGGTCTGGGCGACTCTTTGCCGGGCATGCTCTGCGCCGGAAGGAAGGGAAAAGTGCACGCGGAGAGCCTGGAATGCCAGCCTTTCCGTCGGCGCACTGACGGTCCACTCGATGTGCCGGAGCTTGAAGCCAGGCAGCGGTGCCAGTGCGGCAGCAAGCTGACGCAGGGCGGGCTCTGGTCCGGCGTTGGTGGAGATCAGCGCCTTGGCAGTGGCCAGTGTGAGGCTTAGCTGTTCGAGGGGGAGAGGTGTTGCCGGCATTGCATCCGTGACGGCCTTCAGGTGTTTCTCCGTGGCGCGGACTTGTAATAGTCTGGTTTCGGCGAGGTGTCGCTGCCCCCGGGCATCGAGCAGGTTGGCGGTGGTGATGCCAAGGCTGATCAGGAGCGTGGCCGCACCGAGTGCGCCGATGGCCTGAGCGGCCCGCCGGAGTCGATGTTCGGCGAGGGCCTCTGCGGGGGCGAACTGGGGAAGGTGGGGTGTGGTGGCAAGGGCCTGAAGAAGGAGTGGCAGGCTGTCGGCACTGGTGAGGCGGCTTTTGAGACGCAGGATCTGGGCGAGCGGTTGCGGATCGAGGATCTCGAAAGCCAGTCCATGTTCGGTGTTTTCTCCGGTGATGGGTTCCGCAGGGGCGTCCGGCAGGGCGAGAACATGCGCTGTGGTTTTCCCCTTGCGCGGCAGGATGCGTTGGGCGCTCAGGTAGTCGAAGCTGCGCTGGACTTCGGTCTGGAGGACCTTGCCGGAGGGAGGGCAAGCTCCGGGCTTGAGGGGGGTGAGGCGGGTAAAGCGGAGCTGGCCCTTGTCGAAGCAGGAAACGCGCAGCCCCGCCGGCGTGACGTGCGCCAGCAAGAGTGGTGAAGGTGAGGCTCGGTGTGGGGTGATCAGCGTGCGTGACAGGAAGCCGACCGAGACCATTCGGGCGAGGATGCAGGAGGAGTGCTGGATTCGCTCGAGCCAGGGCTGGATGACGCCGGGCCGGGTGAGGGCGGCGAAGAGTATCTGCTCGTCCCGCCGGCCTTCCTTTGCGCGGCCCAAGGACAGGTAGGTCCGGTAGGGGGTTTCGCCGAAGAGCTGGTTCTGGCGCCGGGCGATCATCGGCTGGCGGTCCCGTCCCCGGACAAAGGGAACGGATTCCAGTTGATGGCTCTCGTCGGGCAGGTCGACCAGGAGGGTCAGTGGCGTATCCGGCGGACAGTTCCGCAGGTAGGTGTCGAATGCCGTCAAACCCTGCTCTCCGGTGGAAAAGGGCGGGGCTGCGTGGATTTCGCCGCGCTCCACGACGAAGGGGGTCAGGCCGTCGGCGTTCAGGTAGAGGATGCGTTGCCCGGCCATGCTCAGAATTTGATTCGGGTAACGATGTCGTAGACCGGCATCATGACGGCGCTCATCACGGCCATGAGCAGGCCACCGAGGATCAGGGTGAGGGTCGGCTCGATGCCGGCCTGCAGGCGCTCGATGGCCTCGCGGACGTCCCGGTCGTAGAAGTAGCTGACGTTGGCCAGCGCGGTGTCGAGGGCGCCGGTGCTTTCGCCGACGCGCAGCATGCGGGTGACGAGGGGCGGGAAGAGTTCGACCGCGCGGAAGGCCTCGGAGACCTTCCGGCCCTGCTCGATGCCGCGCCCGACCTGTTGCAGGCCGTTTTTGAGCGCGCTGTTGCCGACCACGTCTTCGGCCACCTGCAGGGCGTCGATGATGGTGATTCCGGAGGCGTACATCATCGCGAACAGGCCGGTGAAGCGGGCGAGAATGATCTTGCGGCGCACGGCGCCGAGGATGGGCAGGCGGAGCATGGCGGCGTCGAAGCGCAGCCGGATTTCCGGGCGTGTGAGGACGGCCTGACGGGCACCGATCACGGTGGTGACGATGACGGCGAGCAGCGCCCAGCCGTAGTCGAGGAGGGCGTCGGAAACGGCAATGAGGGCGCGTGTCTGCCACGGGAGGGCCTGGCCCACGGTGCGAAACAGGCGGGCCAGTTCGGGCACGACATAAATCAGGGCGACACCGAGGGCGGCGAGGATGACCAGCCCGACGATGGCTGGATAGATGACGATGCGCCGGGCGTAGGCGGCCAGTTCGTCATCGCGCTTGAGGGATTCGGACAGGGCGTGCAGCACTTCGGGCAAGCGGCCAGTGTGCTCGCCGGCCCGGATCAGGCTGCAGAACACACCATCGAAAACCGTCGGGTGTTGCGCCAGGGCCTGCGACAGCGTGAGCCCGCCTTCGATGGACTCGACTGTGGCGGCGACCACTTGCCGGAAGTGCGGGCGGCGGATGGCGTCGCGCAGGTCGGTGAGGCTTTCGATGATCGGTACGCCGGCGCGCAGGAACTGTTCGAGATGGAAGCAGAACTTGATCAGCTCCCGTCGGGATGCGCCCTTTTGTGTTTGCCAGAAGCGCGGTTGTATGGGGCTGCCATGCACAAGGTCCAGATCCAGGCGGCGCAGGCGCAGTTCGAGGTCGACCAGGTTGGCGGCGTCGACCCGGCCGCGCACGATGCGTCCGCGAGGGTCCATGGCGCGATAGGCGAAGGCGCTCATCGGAACATGCGCTCGGTCAGGTCGATGACCCGGGTGAGTTCGTCGAGGGAGGTGTTGCCTTCGAGGACGCGGCGGGTGCCGTCTTCAGCCAGGCTGACGAAGCCCCTGTCCCGGGTGGCGCTACGGATCTCTCTGGCGGTGGCACGACGGGCGATCAGCTCGTCCAGTTCCGGGTCCATGCGGATCAGTTCCATGATGGCCATGCGCCCCCGGTAGCCTGTGAAGGCGCAGGCGGGGCAGCCTTTTGCCCGGTGCAGCACGGGGCGTTCAGGCGTGCCGGTGTGGGCGAGCAGGCGCAATTCGTAGTCCTCGGCGGGATGGGCTTCGCGGCAGATCGGGCAGAGTCGCCGGACGAGGCGCTGGGCGACGATACCGATCACGTTGCCGGCCAGGATATCGGGCAGGATGCCGATGTCGAGCAGGCGCGGAATGGCGCCGATGGCCGAGCTGGTGTGCAGCGTCGAGAACACCTGGTGGCCGGTCATGGCGGCCTGGAAGGCCATGCGGGCGGTGTCGGCATCGCGGATTTCGCCGACCAGAATCACGTCCGGATCCTGTCGTAGCATGGCCCGCACGCCATTGGCGAAGTCGAGACGGGTGCTGTCGGAGACGGCGGTCTGGCGGATCATCGTCATCGGGTATTCCACCGGATCCTCGAGAGTCATGATGTTGATGCCCTCGGCGTTGATGTGGCCGAGGATGGAATACAGGGTGGTGGTCTTGCCGCTGCCAGTGGGGCCGGTGACGAGGATCAGGCCTTCGGGACGGGCGATCATCAGCTTGAGGAGGTTGAGCTGGGGGCCGTCAAGGCCGAGCTCATGCAGGCCGACGATGCCTTTTTGGCGGTCGAGGACGCGCAGGACGATGTTTTCGCCGTGGATGGTGGGTTGGGTGGATACGCGGAAATCAACCGGGCGTCCGCTGACCAGCAGGGAGATGCGTCCGTCCTGGGGGGCGCGGGTTTCGGCGATGTTGAGGCCGGCCATGACCTTGAGGCGCACGGTCATCGCCGGCCAGTAGGATTTGTGCAGGGCACGGATCTGGCGCAGCAGGCCGTCGATGCGGTAGCGGATGCGCAGGAAGGCGGCCTCTGGCTCGAAATGCAGGTCGGAGGCATCGCGCTTGACCGCATCGGTGAGCAGCGCATCGATGAGGCGGACCACCGGCTGGGCGTAGCTGTCGCCCCGGGCAGAGAGGCTGCGGATGTCGCTCTCGCCCGTTTCGATTTCGTGGAGGATGCCGTCGATGGACAGTTCGTGGCCGTAGAGCTGGTCGATGGCGCGGGCGATTTCCGAGTCGCCGGCAAGCAGGCTTTCTATGTTCGTGTCGTCGGGCAGAACGCTGCGCAACTGGTCCTGGGTGACGATGTCGTTGATCTCGCTCGAGGCAATGACGAGGTGCCGTCGACCGGCGTCGTAGCTGAGGGGTATGAGGTTGAAGCGCCGGGCGACGTGTTGCGGTACGAGGGCGAGGGCATCCACGTCCGGCAGCAGGGCGGAGAGATCCACGCTGGGCCGGTCGAGGGTGCGGGCTAGGGCTTCGCGTAGCGTCGCTTCCGAAAGAAAGCCAAGGCGTACGAGCTGCCGGCCGATGGGCTCGCCGCTGCGGTCCTGTTCATGCAGGGCAATGTGGAGCTGGTCGGTGCTGATCAGCCCCATGTGAAGCAGGGTTTCGCCGATGCGCTGGGGGGCGGCATGCAGGCTCATGGTCCGGGCTCCCGGGAGATAAGGGCGTGCAGGCGGGCTTCGCCGTGTGTGTGTGAAAAGCGGGCTGGATGCCGTGCTGCCAGTTCTAGGGCCTTGCGGTAATAGAGGGCGGCGGGTTGCTGCTGGCCGAGGTGATCGAGGCTGACTGCCAGGTTGTAGGCGATATCGGGCTCCTGCGGTGCCAGGGTGTGGGCCTGAAAGTAGGCGTGTTGGGCTTCAGCCCAGCGTTGCTGGCTGGCCAGTGCGTCGCCCAGCGCGATGCGCGTGGCAATCACGTCGGGTTGTGCGTTGAGGCTGTTCCGCAGCCGGGTTTCGGCATGGCGCGATTCCGCGTTGCCGGTCTGGCTAAGGCCGGCAAGGGCAACCGGGTCGTGGGGGGTGAGGAGGATGGCCCGGCGGAAGAGGATTTCAGCCTGTTCCGGCAGGCCTTGCTGTAGCGCGATGGCACCGAGCCCGTCGACGGCCTCGAGGTTTGCCGGATCGTTTTGCAGCGCTTGCCGGTACAGCGTTTGTGCCAGGGGCAGATCGCCGGCCGTGTAGGCCTCGTGGGCGCGGAGGGCGAGGTGGGGCGTATCGGCGGCGGGCGGTGTGCCCGGACGAAAGCGTGGTGGCGCCTCGCCGGGTGTACTGGTCGCCACGTTATCGATTCTGGCGCCTGGGCTTGGTGGCATTGAGTGAGGGGCTGGCAGCGAAGGGGCTGACTCCAGGGGCACGGGTGGCGAGTCCCCGGTGCTTGTCGGTGAAGGGGGCGTTTGAGCGGGGGGCGCAAGTGGTCGGGCGTCGAGCCGAGTCGTGGCCTGTGCTTCGAGCCAGATCCAGCCGGCCATGGCGACGGCAGCCCCGAGTGCCGCGCAACCCTGCAACCAGTACGGTGAGGTGCGGTGAGGCTTGTACGGGGTGGTGAGGGCGTGCGCGCCGGGGGCCTCGCCTGGGGGAGGCGCTGCCGGGGGCAGGCCAGGATCGGTGCTGCCGGCTTCGATGTTCAGGGGCTCCAGTTCAATGTCACGGGTGACGGCGGTGCGCTGCGGAGGCTGGGTGTCCGGTGTGCGACGGGCTTCCTCGGTCTTGCGCAGGACGTCGATCAGAAGGCTCACGGGGTGCGGGTTCCGGCGTTGGGGTGCGGGGCTGGAAAGTTGCGTCCGCCCGGTCGGGGCTGATCGGTGAAAAAGCTGTCATCCGGGAGCCGGTCGCGCAGCGGGGCGGTGGCGGCGACGAGTCCGGGTTCGCGCACGACCACCGGGCGCAGGAAGATCACCAGTTCGGTCTTCTGGATTGCGTTGTCGTGGTTGGTGAACAGTTCGCCGAGCAGAGGGATGGCGCTGATCAGCGGAATGCGGCCGGTCTTGTAGTCGATGCGGTCTTCCATCAGGCCGCCGAGGATGGCGGTTTCGCCGTTTTCGATGCGCAGGATGGACTCGATCTCGCGGGTCCGGATCTGCGGGACAAGGTTGGCGATGGTAGGCGGGATATTGGGATTCGGGTCGCGCCGGAAGTCTGCAATGCTGGAGATGGTCGGGCGGACGTTGAGGATGATTTCGTCGTTCTCGCTGATCTGCGCAGTGACCGTCATGACCAGCCCGACCGATACGGCCTGGGGAGTGGTGGTGACGGTGGTCAGGGCGCCGGCGTTGGTGCTCTGGATGGTGTCGGCCTTGACGGAGAAGTAAACGTACTCTTCGACCACCTTGATTGCGGCGGTCTGGTTGTTCAGCACTGAAAGCTTGGGGCTGGAGAGGACCTTGACGGTGCCGAAGCCTTCCAGGAGTTTCACCGTTGAGTCGATACCGTCGGCGCTTTTGTAGGTGAGGCTGAATGGATTGATGGCATTGCCCGTGCTGCTGCCGAGGCTCGGGGCGGTGATGCCGAAGCGGGTACCGCTGGCGAGCACGCGGCTCCATTCGATGCCCTGGCGATAGGTGTCACCGAGGCTGACTTCGACGATGGTGGCTTCGATGAGTACCTGGCGGCGGGCCGCGGCCATCACTTCGTCGATGAATTCCCGGACTTTTTCATGCTGGCGACCCGTTGCCCGGACGGTGACCACACCGCTCTCGCGGTTGGCGATGACCGATGCGGCCTCGCGGAAGGTGGCCTTGTGGACGACCGTGGTGGAGCTGTTCTGCATGGCCGCCTGATTGGGGCTGGCGGCCAGGCCGACTGGTTGCTGGTTTTGACGGCTACGATTGCGGCTGTTCGTGCCGGTATTGGCCGAGGCGACGCCTGTGCCGGTGGTGCTGATGGTTTCGAGGTTTTCGGTGACTGTTTCGCTGGACCCCTCCGGCAGGATCTTGTCGGTTTCGCGCAGCAGGTCGCGGAGATTTTTTTCCACCGACTCCCAGAACTGGTTGCGCGAGGTGTTCTCGATCCGGGTCGCGGAGATGTTGCCGCCGCTGGAGATTCCGGTGGCTGCCATGCCGCTATTGGAAGCCTGGCTGCTGTTGCCGGTGCCGCTGGTGGCAATCTGCGTATTGGTGCTGACGGCGCCGGATGCATTGCGGCTGAGATTGACGTAGTCGATGCGGTAGGTGCGCAGGAAGGGTGAGTCCGGCATCACCATCAGGTTGGGGCCGTCGAATTCGAAGCGCATGTCGGTCTGGCGGGCCAGCCGGGTGAGAATCTGCGGGAGGGTCTGGTTGATGGCGTTGAGGGTGACGGTGCCGGTCAGGCCCGGATGGATATCTACATTGATGCGTGCATCCCGGGCAAGGGCGAACAGCAGGTCCTGGATGCGTACATTGGTAACGACGACCGAGTAGGTCTCGACTTTTGGTGTGGGTGCCGGCCGCGGCAGGGGAAGGACATGGGGCACCAGCGGCGGTATGGCGGCTGGCGTCGAACGGGCGTCTTCTGCGCGCAGATGGCTTGTCGATGTCCGTACAGGTGGCCGCGAGGCGCACGCAGCGACGGCAAGCGTGAGGATGAGCAAAAGATGAATGCGATGGATCATCTTGTTTTCGGGTTTGTGCTTTTGTCATTTTATTTTATGCCAAAAAAATTTTATGGTGGTGTTTCGTTTTTTCTGTGACCTTTTTCAGGTGATTTCAGGTGGACAGAACGACTGCCCGGTATGGGAAGTGGTGCTGTCAGGTGTAAGTCATGTGTAAGATTGATCGCCTTTAATACGCGGCGGATCCAAGATCGGTTCACCAAGAAAAACACAACAGGGTGAACGCACTGCCAAACGGTCGTGACCCCCGCCAGCAAGGTTTCAAAGCTATCAACGTTGCACACTCAAAACACGAGGAGAGGTGAAAAAAATGACGAGCGAAACCACCCAGAATTTCTACTATCCGTCTGAAGAGGTGGTAAAAAACGCTGCCGTGTCGGGCATGGAAGCGTACAAGGCCTTGTGTGCGGAGGCTGAACAGGATTACGAAGGTTTCTGGGGCAAGCGGGCCAAGGAACTGATCGACTGGCAGACCCCGTTTACCGAGGTTCTTGATGAAAGCAATGCGCCTTTCTTCAAATGGTTTGCCGACGGCAAGCTGAACGTTTCTTACAACTGCCTTGATCGTCAGGTCCAAAAGGGTCTGGGCGACAAGGTTGCGCTGATCTTTGAAGGCGACAAGGGCGATGTCGCCAAGGTTACCTACAGTGACCTGCTCAGCCGTGTCAGCAAGTTCGCCAACGGCCTGCGCAGCGTCGGCGTCAAAAAGGGTGACCGCGTCGTCATCTATTTGCCGATGTCCATCGAAGGTGTAGTGGCCATGCAGGCATGTGCCCGTATCGGCGCAACCCACTCCATCGTCTTCGGCGGTTTTTCGGCCCAGTCCCTGTCTGACCGCATCAACGATGCTGGCGCAGTGGCCCTGATTACCTCCGACGGTCAGAACCGCGGCGGCAAGGCTCTGCCCCTCAAGTCCATCGCCGACGAAGCGCTGGCCAGCGGCTGCCCCACCATCAAGAACGTGATCGTCGTGAAGCGCACCGGTGGCGAAACCGCCATGGTTGCCGGCCGCGACGTTTGGGCTGACGATCTGATCGCCACCCAGTCCGATGTTTGCGAACCGGAATGGGTCGAAGCCGAACATCCCCTGTTCCTGCTCTACACGTCGGGCTCCACCGGCAAGCCGAAGGGGGTTCAGCACTCCACCGGCGGCTACCTGCTGCATGCCATCCTGACCATGAAGTACACGTTCGACATCAAGCCGGACGACGTCTTCTGGTGCACGGCTGACATCGGTTGGGTTACCGGTCACACCTACATTACCTACGGCCCGCTGGCCTGCGGCGCGACCGAAATCGTGTTCGAAGGCGTGCCGACCTACCCGGACGCCGGTCGTTTCTGGAAGATGATCCAGGATCACAAGGTCACCGTGTTCTACACCGCGCCGACCGCGATTCGTTCGCTGATCAAGGCTGCGGACAACACCCCGGCTGTACATCCGAAGAAATACGATCTGTCCTCGCTGCGCATCCTCGGTTCCGTGGGCGAGCCGATCAACCCGGCAGCTTGGGAGTGGTACTACGAGAACGTCGGCGGCAGCCGCTGCCCGATCGTCGATACCTTCTGGCAGACCGAAACCGGCGGCCACATGATCACCCCGCTGCCCGGTGCCACCCCGCTGATTCCCGGCTCCTGCACTCTGGCCTTCCCGGGCATCATGGCTGCGGTGGTCGACGAAACCGGCACCGAAGTGCCTTGGGGTCAGGGCGGTATCCTGGTCGTGAAGCGTCCGTGGCCGTCGATGATCCGCAACATCTGGGGTGACCCGGACCGTTTCGTGAAGTCCTACTACCCGGCCGACTTCCAGGGCAAGCTGTACCTGGCTGGCGACGGCGCGATCCGCGACAAGGACACCGGCTACTTCACCATCACCGGCCGTATCGACGACGTGCTGAACGTTTCCGGTCACCGCATGGGAACGATGGAAATCGAATCCGCGCTGGTTGCCCACGAGAAGGTTGCCGAAGCGGCTGTGGTTGGCCGTCCGGATGATCTGACCGGTGAAGCCATCGTGGCCTTCGTGGTGCTGAAGGGCGCCCGTCCGACCGGCGATGCAGCTACTGCGATGATCAAGGAACTGCAGAACTGGGTTGGTCAGGAAATCGGCCCGATCGCCAAGCCGAAGGACATTCGTTTCGGTGAAAACCTGCCGAAGACCCGTTCCGGCAAGATCATGCGCCGTCTGCTCCGTCAGCTGGCCAAGGGCGAGGAAATCACCCAGGACACCTCGACGCTGGAAAACCCGGGCATCCTGGAACAGCTCAAGTAATCGGGTTCGTTGTTACTGCCCCGGCCCGTTGGCCGGGGGCGGTTCGCAAGCGGCTGTCGCCGAAATAACAACAGCGCGGACCGCCGAAAGAAAAAACAGGGGAGGAACCCGGTGCTGTCAGGCCGGGGGTAGAGGGGGAGAAAAAGGCGCGTTTTTCGCGCCTTTTTTTCGTCTGTCGTTTGTGTCGAGGATACGACGATGGTCTTGCCGTGGTGTTGTGTATCAAGGGCTTGGCGGAAGCTGCGCAAATTGCCCTCGTGGCACTCGCCAAGCCCCGTTTTTCGGTTTATAAGTTCCGAACAAACAAAAAAAGCTGTGTCGAGGAGGGGAGATGATCAAGGCTACGTTGACGGGTCAGCGTCTGGTTGCGCTGTTCCTGCTTGGCTGGGTTCTCGTGAATTATCCGATCCTGTCGGTTTTCGACGTGCCGCGGGCGTGGTTCGGCATTCCGGTCCTTTACCTGTATGTTTTCGGCGTGTGGGCCGCCGCCATCGCGCTGATGGCATGGATCATCGAGCGATGAGGCCGGTCGCCATGTGGTTGTTTTCCGTGCGTCGCGGAGGTGGACTGTGACTGGCTCCACCATCGTCGTGGTTTCCTTTCTGTATCTCGCGCTGCTCTTCGCGGTGGCGTATGTCGGTGACAAGCGGGCCGACGCTGGTCGCTCGATCATTGCCAACCCAACCATCTACGCCCTGTCGCTGGCGGTGTATTGCACTACCTGGACTTATTACGGGAGCGTCGGGCGAGCGGCCTCGTCGGGGCTTGGTTTTGCGCCGATTTTCCTCGGGCCGACACTGGTCGTCGCCCTGTGGTGGTTCGTGATGCTGAAAATGGTTCGCATCGGCAAGACCAACCGGATTACTTCCATCGCCGACTTTGTCGCCTCCCGCTATGGCAAGAGCCATCTGCTGGGCGGCCTGGTTACTGTGATCGCCGTGCTGGGCGTGATTCCCTACATCGCGCTGCAGCTCAAGGCTGTCTCGAACAGCTTTACGATCCTCACCAGCTACCCGGCGATCGTCATGCCTGCCAAGGCTGGCACGGTGCCGTGGCTGGCCGACACGACGCTCTACATCGCGCTGATCATGGCGGCCTTCACGATTCTCTTCGGTACCCGGCATCTCGACGCCACGGAGCGCCATGAGGGCATGGTGGCGGCGGTCGCCTTCGAGTCACTGGTCAAGCTGCTGATTTTCATGGGGGTCGGCATCTACGTCACCTTCGGTATTTTCGATGGTTTCGGTGATCTGTTTTCCCGGGCCGCCCAGGATCCGAACCTGCAAGCCTTGATGACGATGGGGGCCGGTGGCAACGGCTATGGCAACTGGTTTGCGCTGACCCTGCTGTCGATGCTGGCGGTGATGTTCCTGCCGCGCCAGTTTCAGGTGGCAGTGGTCGAGAACGTCAATGAGAACCATCTGCGCCGGGCGATCTGGCTGTTTCCCTTGTACCTCTTGCTGATCAACATCTTCGTCCTGCCGATCGCGTTGGGGGGCTTGATGCATTTCGCCGGGCAGGATGTGGATGCGGATACCTTCGTGCTGACCCTGCCGATGGCCTACGGACACGGCTGGCTGGCTTTACTGGTGTTTATCGGCGGCTTGTCGGCAGCCACCGGGATGGTGATCGTCGAGACCATCGCCCTGTCCACGATGGTCTGCAATGACTTGGTGATGCCCTTGTTGTTGCGCTACCGCTGGCTGGCCCTGCAGGGGGAGGAGGATCTCTCCGGTCTGCTGCTGGGCATTCGGCGCAGTGCGATCATTTTCATTTTGCTGTTGGGGTACCTGTATTTCCGGCTGGCCGGTGAGGCGCATGCGCTGGTCAGTATTGGTTTGATCAGTTTTGCCGCAGTGGCCCAGTTTGCACCGGCGATGATCGGTGGCATGTACTGGCGTGGCGCCACCCGGAGTGGGGCGCTGGCGGGCCTCTCCGGGGGATTCGCCGTGTGGCTTTACACCTTGCTGCTGCCGTCCTTCGCCAAGTCTGGCTGGTTGCCGGCCGACTTCCTGCAGAACGGTCTGTTCGGGCTGGAATTGCTACGTCCCCATGAGTTGTTCGGCCTCAAGGGGATGGATCAGATTGCTCACAGTCTGTTCTGGAGCTTGCTGGTCAATCTTGGTGCCTATGTGTGGGTGTCGCTGATGCGCCGACCGAATGCCGTTGAGGCTGGCCAGGCGACCCTGTTTGTCGATGTCTTCAAGCAAAGTCTGCCGACAGGCGGTGCGTTCTGGCGCGGGAGTGCCCGGGTGGCCGACCTGCTGCCGCTGATCGGTCGTTTCATTGGCCGGGAGCGTGCGCGTAGCGCCTTTGCAGAGTACGCCCGGACGCGCGGCGTGGCAGGTGTCGAGGCGCTGCAGGCGGATGCTGGGCTGGTGCATTTCGCCGAGACAACGCTGGCAGGCGCCATCGGCAGCGCCTCGGCGCGCGTGATGGTGGCGTCCGTGGTGCAGGAGGAGCCGCTGGGGCTCGACGAAGTGTTGAACATTCTGGATGAGGCGTCGCAGGTGCGGGCCTATTCGAAACGTCTTGAGCAGAAATCGCAGGAGCTCGAAGCGGCCACCCGCGAGTTGCGCAGTGCCAACGAGCGCCTCAAGGAGCTCGATCGCCTGAAGGATGATTTCATGTCCTCGGTGACCCACGAGTTGCGTACGCCGCTGACCTCGATCCGCGCCTTTTCGGAAATGCTGCTGGAAGACCCGAGGATTGATCTGGCCGACCGGAGGCGCTTTCTGGGCATTATCGTCAGTGAGACCGAACGTTTGACCCGCCTGGTCAACCAGGTGCTGGACATGGCCAAGATCGAGTCGGGCCATGCGGAATGGGATAACGAGGAGGTGAGTCTGGTTGAGGTCATCGAGCAGGCGGCAGCGTCCACCAGCCAGCTGTTCAAGGATAAAGGCGTGGCTCTGGAAATGAGCCTGCCGGGTAAGGCGCCGAGCCTGCTGGCCGACCGGGACAGGTTGGTTCAAGTGATGCTCAACCTGCTCTCCAACGCGGTGAAGTTTGTTGTCCGGGGCAAGGGGCGGGTATTGGTCACGCTGTCTGAGGCTGATGGGGGGCTGCGCGTCGATGTGCGTGACAACGGCCCGGGTCTGACGCCGACCGAGCAGCAGATTGTTTTCGAGAAATTCCGGCAGGGGGGGAACACGATGACCGACAAGCCCCAGGGCACCGGGCTTGGCCTGCCGATCAGCCGCCAGATCGTTGAGCATTACGGCGGCAGGTTGTGGGTGGACAGTGTCGCCGGGGAGGGGGCGACCTTCTCGTTTCTGATGCCTTGCGGCAAATCAACAGAAACGAAAGATGAGGCAGGATAAACTATGAATTCTCGCGCCGGGGATGAGGCTCGCATGTCTGCAGCCCCGCTCCGGATGACGATGAGAGGGAGGGGACCGAATGACCAAAAAAATATTGATCGCTGATGACGAGCAAAACATCGTCATTTCTCTGGAATTTTTGATGAAGCGCGAGGGCTTCACTGTGTGCATCGCCAATGATGGTCAGGAAGCGCTTGACCTGGTGCGCAGCGAGTTGCCCGATCTGGTGCTCCTCGACGTGATGATGCCGCGCAAGAACGGTTACGAGGTGTGCCAGGAAATCCGCGCCGAGCCGGCTCTGCAGGGCACGCGGATCCTGATGCTGACGGCCAAGGGTCGCGAAACCGAAGTGACCAAGGGCCTGGCGATGGGAGCGGATGCCTACATGACCAAGCCATTTTCGACAAGGGAGCTGGTTTCCAAGGTGAAATCCCTGCTGGAAATTCCGGCGTGAGCTCCCAATGAGCCTCAAGTCAAGGCAGGCGCTGGCGATTGTTTCTGCCTGCGTTCTTGTTGTGGGGGTGCTGGCGGCGGCCGGCATTACCGTGTGGCGCGATCTAAGCCCCTATGAGCGGGAGGTGCTGGAGCCCATTCTCAATCCGCGGCTCGGTTTGCTGATCATGATCGGGCTGGTGGGGGCCGGCATGGCGGCGGTGATGATGAAGTCCTTCGTCCAGGCCAATCTGGCGGCGCCTGCGCTGCTGGCCGATGAGTTGGGCCTGATCGTCGGAACCGATCCGTCCCGGCGTCTCAAGCCGACAGGGTCGCCCGAGCTGCAGCGGATTGCCGAGTCGGTCAATCTGCTTGCCGATCAGCGGCGCAGTCTTCAGGAGGACGTGGAGTTGCGTGTCCGCGAAGCCCGCCTGTCCGTCGAGGAGGAGCGTAACCGTCTGGCGGCGCTGATGTCGGAGCTCAACCAGAGCGTCGTCGTGTGCAACCTGGATGGGCGCATCCTGCTTTACAACAACCGGGCGCGGCTGCAGTTCAAGGCGCTGTCCGATGCGCCGACGGCGGCGGGCGGGGGGGAAATCATCGGCCTCGGGCGCTCGATCTACATGGTTTTCGAGCGCAGCCTGATTGTCCATGCGCTGGAAAGCATCCAGGAACGGATTCGCCGCGAGAGCTCTCAGCCGGTTGCCAACTTCGTGACCACGACCCGCGCGGGTCAGCTGCTGCGGGTGCAGATGGCGCCGGTGCTGTCTGCCGTCGAGGGCGAGGCGGAGTCGGTGGTGTCCGGCTTTGTGCTGATGCTCGACAACATCACGCGCAATTTCGAGGCTGAAACCAAGCGCGACCAGATGCTGCATACCCTTACCGAAGGGAGCCGCTCGTCGCTGGCCAACCTGCGGGCGGCTGCCGAGATGCTGGAGTATCCGGATCTCGATGCAGAGTTGAAGGATCGCTTCCTGAAGGTGGTTCGTGATGAAGTGCAGGGCATGAGCGTTCGTCTCGACGACACCGCCAATGCCTTTGCCGATTCCCTTAAGACGCGCTGGCCCCTTGATGAAATGCTCGGCGCAGATCTGATTGCCGCGGCCCAGCGGCGTGTCGAGAAAAAGCTGGGTCTTCCCACCAAGCTGGAGGACGTGGATCCTGCTGTGTGGGTGAAGGTGGACAGCTTCTCCCTGCTGCAGGCGATCAGTTATCTGGCCAGCCGCCTGTCGGACGAGTTCGAGGTGCGCGAGGTGCGTTTCCGGCTGACTTCTGCTGGGCGCCTGGTGCATCTGGATCTTATCTGGTCGGGGCAGGCAATGAGCACGGAAACCGTGATGGCCTGGGAGCTTGAGCCGATGACTTTCGCCGGTGAGAGTTCGCCGCTGACGGTGCGTGACGTTATCGCGCGTCACGACGGTGAAATCTGGCTGCAGCGCGAGAAAACTCAGCATCGGGCTTTCTTCCGTCTACTGTTGCCATCGGCTGCACCACAGGATCAGGTCCAGGCTTCGACCTATCTGAAGCAGGACAGTCGTCCGGAATACTACGATTTCGATCTTTTCAAGCAGACCGAAGTTAGCCGCGAGCTCGATGATCGTCTGCTCGCCGAGCTGGCCTTTACCGTCTTCGATACGGAAACGACCGGCCTCAACCCGTCCGAAGGGGACGAGATCATCCAGATCGGTGCAACCCGGATCGTGAACGGGAAGCTTCTGAAGTCGGAGTCCTTCGATCAACTGGTCGATCCCCTCCGCGAGTTGCCCGAGGCCTCCACCAAAATTCACGGCATTACGCCGGAAATGTTGCTGGGGCAGCCTCCCATGAGCAAGGTTCTGCCCGCCTTCCACGCTTTTGCCGAAGATACGGTGCTGGTTGCCCACAACGCGGCCTTCGACATGCGCTTTCTGCAACTCAAGGAAGAAAGCTCCGGCATCCGCTTTGCCCAGCCGGTACTGGATACCCTGCTGCTCTCGGCGGTGATCCATCCGGCCCAGGAGTCCCACCGGCTGGAGGCGATCTGCGAGCGGATGGGGGTGAATATCATGGGGCGTCATACGGCGATCGGTGATGCGATTGTTACGGGTGAAGTCTTCCTGCGCATGATTCCGTTATTGGCGGAGATGGGTATCCGGACTCTCGGCGAAGCCCGCCGTGCGTCTGAAAAAACCTACTACGCACGGGTCAAGTACTAGGTCAGGGGAGTAATGAGCACCGTCTTGGCAGGGCTGGAGGAGGGCGAGTCCAGGCCGTCTGGCGGCCTTGCTGCGCTGTTGCGTCGCGCCCCGGTGCATGTGGCGCCCGACACGAGCGTGCGCGACGCGCTTGGGCGCATGTGTGCGGAGCGTGTTGGCGCGGTTGTGGTGGTCGATCCGGCCAGCCTGCGGCCCCTGGGCATCCTGACCCAGCGCGACGCCATCGAGCGTGTCGCCTTGGTCGCCGGCGATCTCGACGAAGCGGTGGCGGGGGTAATGACCGGCGGAGTGGTCTCCCTGCCGCTGACGGCGAGTCCCCATCAGGCGCGACTCGCCATGGCTCGTTACGACCTGCGTCACCTTGTTGTTGTCGATGGAACGGGGCGTTTTGCGGGCGTTGTGTCCCGAGGAGACCTTTATGCGTCCAGGCGTCTCCACACTGAGGATCTGGTCGAGGTGATCCAGGCCGTTTTCGATGTGCCCACCCTGGTCGATGCGGCCCGGAAGGTGGGCCATGCCGCAGGTGTTCTGGTGGATCAGGGCGCCAGTGCCGAGTACGTCAGCGAGTGGATTGCGACCCTCAATGATCTGATCGTGCTGGCGGCCATCGACATCGCCGAGGCGGAATTCGATCTGCCTCTCGTGCGCTGGTGCTGGCTGGCCTTCGGTTCCGAGGGGCGTCTCGAACAGACCCTCGATACAGACCAGGATAACGGTCTCATCTTTGCACCGGAATCCGAACAGGACGCCGACGGTTTGCGCAGCTGCTTCCTGCCTTTTGCCCGACGGGTCAATGAACTGCTCGATCTGTGTGGTTTTCCGCTGTGCAAGGGTGGGGTGATGGCCGGTAATCCGAAGTGGTGCCTGTCTCTCGTCGAGTGGCGAGGGCAGTTCATCGAGTGGATGCGTTCTGCCAGTCCGGATGACCTGCTCAATGCAACGATTTTTTTCGACTTCCGGCCCCTTGCCGGCGAGCAGGGTCTGGCCGTCGCGCTCAAGGAGTGGCTGCTTGCCGCAGCCGGTGACAATCCGCTGTTCCTTCGTTTCATGGCTGCCAATGCGTTGCGCAGCGGTCCGCCGCTCGGACGTATCCGTGATTTTGTAGTGGATCGGCAAACAGGTTTTCTCGACCTCAAGCGCGATGGCGTTCGGCCTTTTGTCGACGCGGCCCGCATCTACGCACTGGCTCTGGGGATCGAGGAAACATCCACCGCCGGGCGCTTGCGGGGCGCCGGCGCTGCGCTGCGCTGGGCGCCGAGGGAAACCGACTCCTTGGTGGAGGCCTTGCATTTTATCCAGCAGTTGAGGCTGCGCCGACAGAGGGTCCCCGCCAGCCAGGCCAATCTGGTTGCCCCGGATGACCTCAGCGAGCTGGAGCGGTCCTTCCTGAAGGAGTCCTTCCGGCAGGCCCGGAAACTTCAGCAAAAACTCCAAATTCGTTATCAATTGTAGGGCTCTGGTCGGGCGACGCTATACTCCGCTGCAATCACGACGGCTCGGTGTTGGGCTGGCAGGAGGGGCGAGAGTGAGCGATACCGACGCAAGACGACAGGCCTACTGGCGCGCCACGATGCGGCTGACGGCTGTGCTGTTGCTGCTTTGGGGGGGCGTGAGCTTCTTGCCTGGCTGGTTTGCGGAGGAGATGAATACGATCGTTTTCCTTGGCTGGCCAGTGGGTTTCTACATGGCGGCACAGGGTGCACTGATTGTTTTTCTGCTGATTGTCTGGCTCTACGATCGCTGGATGACCCGGATCGAACGGCGCTACGGAATGTATAACGAGGATTGAGAGCGGCCCTGCATGAGTACGACACCCGCCCTGTTCCGCCGCCTCGGACGCTACTACGCATTTTACGTCGTCGGCTTCATCGGCCTCGTCGGTCTGCTTGCGGTTGCCGAACAGTTTGGTTTGTCGGCGCGCTGGATCGGGCAGATTTTCCTGTTTGCGACCATCGCGATTTACGCATCGATCGGCGTCATGAGCCGGACGTCCGACGTCTCGGAGTATTACGTGGCGGGGCGTCGAGTGCCGGCGCTGTTCAATGGCATGGCCACTGCGGCGGACTGGATGAGCGCCGCATCCTTCATCGGGCTCGCCGGTACCTTGTATTACTCGGGTTTCGAAGGGCTCGCCTTCGTGACGGGCTGGACCGGCGGCTATGTTCTGGTTGCTTTGCTGCTGGCACCGTTCCTGCGTAAATTCGGTCAGTTCACCATCCCGGATTTTCTGGGTGCCCGCTACGAGGGGCACTTTGCCCGGATGGTTGGTGTGTTTGCGGCGGTGTTGGCCAGCTTCGTCTATGTTGTTGCGCAGATCTACGGTGTGGGCCTGATCACCAGTCGTTTCATCGGTGTCGAGTTCGAGATTGGCGTTTTTGTCGGGCTGGCTGGAATTCTGGTCTGTTCCTTTCTTGGCGGGATGCGCGCTGTCACGTGGACCCAGGTCGCCCAGTACCTGATTCTGATCATTGCCTACCTGGTGCCGGTGACGATCTTGTCATACAAGGTGACCGGGGTTCCCCTGCCGCAGGTGATGTATGGCAAGGTTCTCCAGGATCTTGGTGTCAAGGAACTCGAGCTTTTCTCCGAGCCGCGGGAAAACGAAGTGCGTGCCCAGTACCGCTATCGGGCTGAAGAGTACGCTCGAAAGATTTCCGACCTTCCCGACTCCCTGGTGGCCGAGCGAATGGGGCAGGTGCAGCGGGTTACCGAATTGCGTACCCAGGGGGCGCCGGCCCGGGATATCTCCGCTGCCGAGAGGACCCTCCGGGATCTACCCCGCACTCCCGACGAAGCCCGCCTCAAGTGGGAGCGTGTCCGCCAGGACAGCCTGGCCAGAACGGTTCATCCAGCGCCCCATGCGCAGCCTCATCCCGGGGTTGACCAGGCGGGCCGCAACAGCGCGCGCAACAATTTCATTGCCCTGACTTTCGTGCTGATGGTCGGCACCGCCGCTTTGCCGCATATCCTGGTGCGTTACTACACGACGCCGAGCGTGAGTTCGGCACGGCGTTCGGTGTTCTGGTCGCTGTTTTTCATTTTCCTCCTCTATGTCACTGCTCCGGCTTATGCCGTTTTTGCCAAATGGGAGGTGTACAGCAATCTCGTAGGGTCGAATATTGGCACCTTGCCCCACTGGGTGACATCTTGGGGGCGGGTCGGGCTCGTCAAGGTCGAGGACATCAATGGCGATGGCATCCTGCAGTTGGCTGAACTGACCCTGAACAGCGATGTGATCCTGCTGCTGGTCCCGGAGATCGCAGGCTTGCCGTATGTTGTTTCAGGGCTTGTCGCGGCTGGCGGTCTGGCTGCTGCCCTGTCCACTGCAGATGGGCTGTTGCTGACCATCTCCCACTCGTTGTCTCATGATCTCTACTACAAGATGATCAATCCCCAGGCTTCCACCCAGCGGAGGCTGGTGATCACCAAGTCCCAGTTGCTGGTGGTGGCAGTGGTGGCGGCCTGGGTGGCATCCCTTCGACCGGACAGCATTCTCCTGATGGTGGGGTTGGCATTTTCGATTGCCGCTTCGGCCTTCTTCCCCGCCCTCGTACTGGGCATTTTCTGGCGGCGTGCGAACAAATGGGGGGCTATTGCCGGCATGATCGCCGGCCTCGGCATCACGCTTTATTACATCATGCGCACGCACCCGTTCTTTGGCGGCAACATGGGAGATGCCTGGTTCGATATTCACCCCATTTCGAGCGGGGTGTTTGGCGTACCTGTCGGCTTCATCGTTATTACCATCGTGAGCCTGCTTACGCCTCCTCCGTCAGCTGAAGTCCAGGCACTGGTGGACTACGTTCGACTTCCCGATCGAATCGGTAATGTGCACGAAGCTGCAAAATAGGCTTTGACTTCCAGAATTATTAATGTATAGTTCTGCCTCCATCTGGAGAGGTGGATGAGTGGTTTAAGTCGCACGCCTGGAAAGCGTGTTTAGGATAATATCCTAACGCGGGTTCGAATCCCGCCCTCTCCGCCAAGAATTCCCCCGGATAGTTTGCGTGTGCCAAGTTTTCTTGGTGCGCGCATTGCTTCGTTTTGTCGGGCGATTGTCCGGGATTGATTATTACCTTGCCCTACCGTTCGCATGACGGAGGGTTTTTACTCAGAAGGAGAATTCATGCGGCATTACGAAGTTGTATTCATCGTCCATCCCGACCAGAGCGAGCAAGTGCCCGCGATGATCGAGCGTTATCGTGCCCTCGTGACCGCCCAGAACGGCCAGATTCATCGTCTGGAAGACTGGGGTCGTCGTCAGCTGGCCTACCCGATCGACAAGATCCACAAGGCTCACTATGTTCTGATGAACATCGAGTGCGATCAGCCCACAATCGCCGAACTGGAGCATGGCTTCAAGTTCAACGATGCCGTGCTGCGTCACCTGTCCATCCGCATGAAGAAGGCTGTGACCACGCCGTCGCCGATGATGAAGGAAGAAAAGGCTCGCTCCCTGACTTCCGCTGCAGGTGAAGAGGCCGCCAAGCCGGCCGAGCAGCAACCTGCCGCCTGAGTTGCAGGGGCTGGTTCGCAACAGTTTTGAGATTGATGGCGTCCTGACCGAAGTCGGGCAGGTGCGTTTCTCCCCCGGTGGTGTGCCGGTGCTGGCGGGGCGCATTGAGCACCGGTCAAGGCAGATAGAGGCTGGTGTTGCGCGGGAAGTGGGAGTTGAGTTGCAGGTAGTAGCCGTAGGTGACAAAGCGAAAATTCTCGCTCTTGCCAGTCTCGGCTCCACTGCGCGGCTTACTGGCTTCCTCGCGGCGAAAAGTCTGCGAAGCAGGGCGCCTGTGCTGCACATCGATACGATCGAATTTTTGGAAGGAACGAATAATGGCATTCAAGCCAGCAACGAAGCGTAAGGACGACCGTGGCGGTCGCAGTCTCTTCAAGCGTCGCAAGTTCTGTCGCTTTAGCGCAGAGAAGATTGAAGAGATCGACTACAAGGATGTGGATATCCTCAAGGATTTCATCACCGAAAACGCCAAGATCATGCCGGCGCGCATCACCGGCACCAAGTCGGGCTACCAGCGCCAGCTGTCGACCGCGATCAAGCGTGCGCGTTTCCTCGCGCTGCTGCCGTACACCGACCTGCATCAGTAATCCCGGAGAAAAAGCATGCAAATCATTCTTTTGGATAAAGTTGTCAATCTGGGCGGTCTGGGCGATGTGGTCAAGGTCAAGGATGGTTACGCTCGTAACTACCTGATCCCGCAGGGCAAGGCCAAGCGTGCAAATACCGCCAACCTGGCCGAGTTCGAAGCTCGTCGTGCCGAGCTTGAGCGCATTGCGGCCGAGCAGCTGGCTGCTTGCCAGGCTGAAGGCGCAAAGCTGGAAGGTCAGTCCGTCAAGATCAGCCGCAAGGCTGGTGTGGATGGTCGCCTGTTTGGTTCCGTGACCAACGCTGACATCGCTGACGCCCTCAAGGCTGCCGGTTTTGCCGTCGAGAAGTCTGCTGTCCGGATGCCGGAAGGCCCGCTGAAGGTTGTCGGCGAGACGCAACTTGTTGTCTCCCTGCACACCGATGTGACTGCTACCATCAACGTTGCAGTGGTTGGCGAAAGCTAATCAGAAGGAGGGGCCTCGGCTCCCCGTCAAAAAAGGGCTGCCTTGTGCAGCCCTTTTTGTTTTTCGGCTCGGACGACTGGTTTCGGGCTGTTTGCCTTGCTGAGGTCCCATGCGTAAATCTCAAAACCCTGTCGATGATCCGGTCATGTCTGCCCTGCGCCTGCCTCCGCACTCCATCGAGGCGGAGCAGTCGCTGCTGGGCGGTTTGCTGATCGACAATACTGTCTGGGAGCGGGTCGGGGATGTCGTCAATGAAGCTGACTTCTACCGAGATGATCATCGCCGGATTTTTCGGCACATCGCGAAGCTGATTGAATACGGCAAGCCTGCGGATGTCGTGACGGTCTATGAGGCGCTGGAAAAGAATGGCGAGGCTGAGCACGTGGGTGGCCTGGCCTATCTTGGTGAAATTGCCAATAGCACCCCATCTGCCGCCAACGTTCGTCGTTATGGCGAAATCATTCGCGAGCGGGCAATACTTCGAAAGCTGGTTTCAGTGGGGGATCAGATTGCCGCCAGTGCTCTCACGCCCTCGGGGAAGGATGCCAAGACCCTTCTGGATGAGGCGGAGGCCAAGGTCTTTGAAATCGCTGAAGCGGGCGCCCGCACGGTCAGTGGTTTTGTGCCGATTCAGCCGATTTTGGGGCAGGTGGTTGACCGGATTCAGGAGCTGTACGACCGGGATTCGCCGTCGGGCATTACCGGTGTTCCCACTGGTCTGACTGACCTGGATGAGAAAACGTCTGGTCTTCAGCCTTCCGATATGATCGTTCTTGCTGCTCGTCCTGGCATGGGCAAGACATCGCTGGCGCTCAATATTGCCGAGCATGTGGCGGTCGAGGCTGGTTTGCCGGTAGCGGTGTTCTCGATGGAAATGCCGGGGGCTCAGTTGGCGACCCGTTTTCTTTCGTCGGTGGGGCGGATTGATCAGCACAAGATTCGGACGGGCAAGCTCACTGACGAGGAGTGGCAGCGTCTCACCTATGCCTTGGGCAAGCTTCATGAGGCGCCCATCTTCATTGACGAGACGCCCGGACTTAATCCTACCGACCTGCGGGCCCGCTGTCGGCGTCTGCATCGCCAGTGTGGCCGGCTGGGGTTGATCGTGATCGACTATCTGCAACTGATGACGTCGCTTAAGGAGAGCGACAATCGATCTGCCGAGCTTTCAGAAATTTCGCGCTCAGTGAAGTCGCTCGCCAAGGAGTTGCATGTTCCGATTATTGCGCTGTCGCAGTTGAACCGAAGTCTCGAGCAGCGCCCCAACAAGCGCCCGGTGGCATCTGACCTGCGTGAGTCGGGGGCAATTGAGCAGGATGCGGATATCATCATGTTTATTTACCGTGATGAAATCTACAACCCGGATTCGCCCGACAAAGGGATGGCGGAGTTGATTATCTCAAAGCACCGTAACGGCTCTACTGGGACAATCCGAATGACATTTCTTGGCGAGTTCACCCGGTTTGAGAATTATTCGGGCACTTATACTGGCTCGGGGCCAGATTATTAAATCGACTTGTTTTTCTGAATTTATTTTCGCAATGATGTTGACGGAGTTTGATTGTTATATATAATGCGGCCTCTTCGTTGCAGCGTTGCCGGAAACGAAACGCGAACGGGGTGGTGAAGTGGGAAGTGCTGCAGAGAGTCGCAGTGCTGGCGTTTCAGGTTTTTTGGAAATCGGGTTTAAAAAAGATTTCACGAAAGCTTGACAGAGTCTGAAAGCTCTGTATAGTGCGCACCTCTTCGCTGCTT
>NZ_SDKK01000049.1:2562-14519 GCF_008107625.1 Zoogloea oleivorans | reverse complement strand
TTCATTCCGGAAAGGGCGTACGGGTTCATGGATGCGGGGCGGTGAGCGGCGTCGTCCGGCCCGCGTGGAGGCGCAGCAGCCACAGGCGCAGACGGTCGAGCTGGAGATAGACCACCGGGGTGGTGTAGAGGGTCAGGAGCTGGCTGAGAAGCAGGCCGCCAACGATGGTGATGCCCAGCGGCTGGCGCAGCTCGGCACCGTCGCCGACGCCGAAGGCCAGCGGCAGGGCGCCGAAGAGGGCCGCCAGGGTGGTCATCATGATCGGCCGGAAGCGCAGCAGGCAGGCTTCGAAGATGGCCTCGCGGGGCGACAGGCCGCGGTCGCGTTCGGCGCTGATGGCGAAGTCGATCATCATGATGGCGTTTTTCTTGACGATGCCGATGAGCAGGATCACGCCGATCAGGGCGATCACCCCGAACTCGGTCTTGAAGGCCAGCAGCGCCAGAATCGCCCCCACCCCGGCCGAGGGCAGCGTGGACAGGATGGTGATCGGGTGCATCAGGTTTTCGTAGAGGATGCCGAGGATCAGGTACACCGCCACGATGGCGGCCAGAATCAGCAGCGGTTGGCTTTTGAGGGAGGCCTGGAAGGCTTTGGCATTGCCCTGGAAGCTGCCGTGCACGGCGGACGGTACACCTATGCGGGCCATCTCCTGGCGCACCGCGTCGGTGGCCTCGGAGAGGGATACGCCGATGGGCAGGTTGAAGGAGATCGTCGACGCCACGCTGCCGCCCTGGTGATTGACCGACAGGGGCGTGGGGCCGGATTCCCAGTGGGCGAAGGTGGCCAGCGGAACGCGCTTGCCGTCCGGACTGATGAAGAACAGATCCTTCAGCACTTCCGGCCCCTGCAGGTATTCCGGTGCGGCTTCGAGCACTACCCGGTACTGGTTGCTGGCGCCGTAGATGGTGGACACCAGGCGCTGCCCGAAGAGGTCGTTGAGGGTGGCGTTGACCAGGCGCTGGTTGAGGTTTAGGCGCGCCAGGGCGTCCCGGTCGATGATCAGCATGGTCTGCTCGCCCTTGTCCTGGCGGTCGGAGCTGACGTCTTCCAGTTGCGGCATCTTGCGCATGGCGTCGCGGATGCGTGGCTCCCAGGTTTTCAGATCCTGCAGGGAGTCGGCCTGCAGGGTGAAGTCGTACTGGGCGTTGCCCTGGCGGCCGCCGATCCGGATGTCCTGGGCGGCGACCAGAAACAGGCTGGCTCCGGGTTCGTGGCCGAGTTTGCCGCGCAGGCGGGCGATGACCTCGTCGGCGCTCACGTTCCGTTCGGACAGGGGCTTGAGGGTCAGAAAGATCAGGCCCCCGTTGCGCGGGCCGCCTCCGCCACCGGCGTAGCCGACCACGTTGTCCACCGCCGGGTCTGTTTGCAGGATGGCGACGAAGCGCGCCAGCTTGCCCTGCATGGACTGGAAGGAGGTGCGCTGGTCGGCGTCGATGAAGCCCATGATGCGTCCCGTGTCCTGCTGGGGGAAGAAGCCCTTGGGCACGACGCCGTAGAGGTGCACGTTGAAGGCGACGGTGGCGAACAGTACGCCGAGGGTGATCCACGGATGGTTGAGCACCACGCCCAGAGAACGCCGGTAGCCACCGACGACGCGGCCCATGAGACGCGTGCCGAAGGAGGGTTTGTGCGCTTCCGGCTCGACCGGGCGGGCCCTGAGCAGGCGCACGCACATCATCGGCGTGAGGGTCAGCGACACCACCAGCGAGACCAGGATGGCTGCCGACAGGGTGACGGCGAATTCCCGGAACAGCCGTCCGACGATGCCGCCCATCAGCAGGATCGGGATGAACACGGCGATCAGCGAGACGCTCATCGAGAGCACCGTGAAGCCGACTTCCCGGGCGCCCTTGAGGGCCGCCTCCAGCGGGCTGAGGCCGGCCTCGATGTGGCGGGAGATGTTCTCCAGCACCACCACCGCGTCATCGACCACGAAGCCTGTGACGATGACCAGTGCCATCAGCGATATGTTGTTCAGCGAATAGCCGGCCAGGTACATCACCGCGAAGGTGCCGAGCAGCGACACCGGCACCGCCACGCTGGGGATGATGGCGGCGCGCACGTTACGCAGGAACAGGAAGACCACCATGATGACCAGCGCCACCGACAGCAGCAGGGTGTGCTGCACTTCGCGCAGGGAGGCGCGGATGGTGACGGTGCGGTCGGCCACCACGTCGAGGTGGATGCCCGGGGGCAGTTCGGCGCGCAGCATGGGGAGGATGGCCATGGCCCGGTCGACGGTGTCGATCACGTTGGCGTCGGGCTGGCGGTTGATCAGCAGGATGACCGCCGGCTTGCCGTTGGCGAGGCCGATGTTGCGGGTGTCCTGCTCGGAGTCGGTGACCCGGGCCACGTCGCCGAGGCGCACGGCGGCATCGTTCTTCCATGCAACGATGGTGGGGAGGTAGTCGGCGGCCTTGCTGGCCTGATCGCTGGCCTGCAGTTGCCAGTGGCGCGGGCCGTCTTCGAGGCTGCCCTTGGGCCGATTGACGTTGGCCGCATCGATGGCCTGGCGCACGCTTTCCACGCCGATGCCGGTGGCGCTGAGGGTCGCCGGATCGACCTGCACACGCACTGCCGGCAGCGATCCGCCGCCCATGTTGACCTGGCCGACGCCCTTTACCTGGGCGAGGCGCTGGGCCAGCAGCGTGGAGGCGATGTCGTACATCTCGGCCCGCGAGACGCTGTCGGAGGTCATCGACAGGATCAGCACCGGGGCGTCGGCCGGGTTGATCTTGCGGTAGGTGGGGTTGCCGGCCATGCCGCTGGGCAACTGGCTGCGCGTCGCGTTGATGGCGGCCTGCACGCTTTTGGCAGTGCTCTCCACGTCCTGGTCGAGGTCCATCTGCAGGGTGATGCGGGTGCTGCCCAGGGAGCTCGACGAGGTCAGTTCGGTGACGCCGGCGATGCTGCCGAAGGCCCGCTCCAGCGGCGTCGCCACGGTGGCCGCCATCGTTTCGGGGCTGGCACCGGGCAGGCTGGCGGAGACCGAGATGGTCGGATAGTCCACCTGCGGCAGGGCGGCAACCGGCAGCAGCTTGTAGGCCACCAGCCCGACCAGAGTGATGGCCAGGCCCAGCAGCGAAGTGGCCACCGGGCGCCGGATGAACAGGGCGGAGAGGTTCATGTGGTGGGGCGGACTGTCGTCCGGCTCCGCCCATCAAGCGCGTGATGTCGGACTGAAGTCCGACCCACAAGGGCGGTATGCAGAGTTTCCGTGGGTTGGACTGAAATCCGGCTCACAAGGGCGGCATGCAGGGTTTCTGTGGGTCGGACTTCAGTCCGACATCCCCAGGCTGAACGTGCGTTGTCGGACTGAAGTCCGACCCACAGATTCGGCGGCTTCATGCGGTCACGCCTTTCCAGCGCCGGGCCAGGCGGTCGAAGGCCAGGTAGATCACCGGCGTGGTGAAGATGGTCAGCACCTGGCTGACCAGCAGGCCGCCGACCATGGTGATGCCCAGCGGCTGGCGCAGTTCGGAGCCGACGCCGGTGCCGAGCATCAGCGGCAGGGCGCCGAGCAGGGCGGCGAGGGTGGTCATCAGGATCGGCCGGAAGCGCAGCAGGCAGGCTTCGAAGATGGCCTCGCGGGGCGACAGGCCCTGCTCGCGCTCCGCTTCGAGGGCGAAGTCGATCATCATGATGGCGTTTTTCTTGACGATGCCGATCAGCAGGATGATCCCGATGATGCCGATCATGCCCAGCTCGTGGCCCGACACCAGCAGCGCCAGCAGGGCGCCGACGCCGGCCGAGGGCAGGGTGGACAGGATGGTGACCGGGTGGATGGTGCTCTCGTAGAGCACGCCGAGCACGATGTACATGGTCACCACGGCGGCGAGGATCAGCAGCAGGGTGTTGTCGAGCGAGGCCTGGAAGGCCAGTGCGGCGCCCTGGAAGCTGCTGCGGATGGTGCGCGGCATCTCCAGTTCGGACTCGGCGCTGCGAATGGCCTTGACGGCATCGCCGAGGGCGACGTTCGGGGCCAGGTTGAACGACAGGGTCACCGCCGGAAACTGGCCGAGGTGATTGACGGCCAGCAGGGCACGGCGCTCGCTGATGCGCGCCACCGACGACAGGGGCACGGTGCGCCCGCCCGCTGCCGGGATGTGGATGTGCTCCAGCGCGGCGGGGCTCTTCTGGAAGTCGGGGCCGACTTCCAGCACGACCCGGTAAAGCGCCGACTGGGTGAAGATGTTGGACACCTGGCGCTGGCCGAAGGCGCTGTAAAGGGCATTGTCGATGGCGGCCGGGGTGATGCCGAGGCGGCCGGCGCTGTCCCGGTCGATGTCGATGAAGGCCTGGGTGCCCTGGTCCTGCAGGTCGCTGGCCACGTCGGCCAGTTGCGGCAGGGTGTGCAGTTTCTTCAGGAGCCGTCCGGACCACTGGGCCAGCTGGGCCTCGTTGATGCTTTCGAGGCTGAACTGGTACTGGGTGCGGCTGGCCCGGTCTTCGATGGAGAGATCCTGCACCGGTTGCATGAACAGGCGGGTGTCAAGTTGCCGCACCTGCAGGCGTTCCTGCAGGCGGCGGATGACGCCGGCGGCGTCCAGGTCGCGCTCTTCCCGGGGTTTCAGCTTGATGAGCATGCGCCCGCTGTTGAGGGTGGTGTTGCTGCCGTCCACGCCGATGAAGGACGACAGGTTTTCCACCGCCGGGTCTTCGAGCAGGATTTCGGCCAGGGTGTGCTGACGCTCCGCCATGGCGGCAAACGAGATGTCCTGCGGGGCTTCGGAGACGGCCTGGATGAGGCCGGTGTCCTGCACCGGGAAGAAGCCCTTGGGGATGAATACATACAGCAGGGCGGTCAGCGTGAGGGTGCCGAAGGCCACCAGCAGGGTCAGGCCCTGGCGGTTCAATACCCACTTGAGCATCACCGCGTAGCGATCCAGGATGGCCTGGAAGAAGACGCCGTTTTCGTCATGGCCGCGGGCGTGGGGACGCAGCAGGCGGGCCGACATCATCGGCGTGAGGGTCAGGGATACCACCGCTGAAATCAGGATTGCCACCGCCAGGGTGATGGCGAATTCACGGAACAGGCGGCCGACCACGTCGCCCATGAAGATCAGCGGAATCAGTACGGCGATCAGCGACACGGTCAGCGAGATGATCGTGAAACCGATCTGCCTGGATCCCTTGAGGGCCGCTTCCAGCGGCGTTTCGCCGTCTTCCAGGTGGCGGCTGATGTTCTCGATCATCACGATGGCGTCGTCCACCACGAAGCCGGCGGCGATGGTGAGGGCCATCAGGGTGAGGTTGTTGATGCTGAAGCCGGCGGCGTACATCACCGCAAAGGTGCCGACCAGCGACAGGGGTACCGCCACCGCCGGGATCAGCGTGGCCGTGAAGCTGCGCAGGAAGACGAAGATCACTGCCACCACCAGCGCCACGGCGAGCACCAGTTCGAACTGCACGTCGGTGACCGAGGCGCGGATGGACGTGGTGCGGTCGGTGAGGAGACGCAGGTCGACAGAGGTGGGCAGATCGGCTTCCAGCTGCGGCAGCAGGGCACGCACCCGCTCGGCGGTCTCGATGACGTTGGCGCCCGGTTGGCGCTGGATGTTGATGATGACCGCCGGGGTTTTGTCGGCCCAGGCGGCGAGGCGGTTGTTCTCGGCGCCCTCGATGGTCTCGGCCACATCGGCGAGGCGGATCGGTGCGCCGTTGCGCCAGGCGATGGTGAGCTTGCCGTAGTCGTCCGCCGACTTGAGCTGGTCGTTGGCGTCGAGCGTTGTGGCCTTGGTCGGGCCGTCGAAGCTGCCCTTGGCCATGTTCACGTTGGCATTGGCGATGGCGCTGCGCACGTCTTCCAGGCTCAGCCCGGTGGCGGCGAGGGCTTGCGGGTTGACCTGCACGCGCACTGCCGGGCGCAGGCCGCCGCCGATGGTGACGAGACCGATGCCGGGCAACTGGGAAATCTTCATCGCCACCCGGGTATCGACCAGGTCGGCGAGCCGGGCCATCGGCAGGCTGGGCGAGCTGACGGCCAGCGTCATGATCGGTGCGTCGGCGGGATTGACCTTGCTGTACACCGGCGGCATCGGCAGGTCTTGCGGCAGGAAGCTGCTGGCGGTGTTGATGGCGGCCTGAACCTGCTGCTCGGCCACGTCCATCTTCAGGGCCAGGTCGAACTGCAGGGTGATGACCGAGATGCCTTCGCCGCTGGTGGACGACATGCGCTTGAGGCCGGGCATCTGGCCGAACTGGCGCTCCAGCGGGGCGGTGATGGCCGAGGTGGTGACGTCGGGGCTGGCGCCGGGGTAGCGGGTGCTGATCTGGATGGTGGGGTATTCCACCTCGGGCAGCGCCGAGACGGGCAGCAGGCGATAGGCGATCAGGCCGACGAGCAGGATCGCCACCATCAGCAGGGAGGTGGCGACCGGGCGAAGGATGAAGAGGCGCGAGGGGTTCATGCGGGCTTCTTGCGTTCGCCACGGGGTTCGCCGTTGCCACCCGGCCCGCCTTTACCGCGGCGTTCGCCGCCCTGGCGGGATTCCGGGGTGCTGAGTTCCACCGGGGCGCCATCGCGCAGGCGGTCTACACCATCGACGACGATCTTCTCGCCGGCACTCAGGCCCGATTCGATGGATACCGTGTCGGCGGTGGCGGGGCCGGTGACCACCTGGCGGCTGCTGACGGTCTTGTCCTGTTCGTTGAGTACGTAAACAAAGTTGCCCTGGGCACCCTTCAGGATGGCTGCCGATGGAATCAGCAGCGCGTCGTGACGGGTGTCCACGCGCAGGCGGGCGCTGACGAACTGATTGGGAAAGAGGGCGTTGTCCTTGTTGTCGAACTGGGCCTTGAGCTTGATGGTGCCGGTGCTGGTGTCGATGAGGTTGTCGGTGCTGAGCAGGCGTCCTGCAGCGAGCTTCCGGCGACCATCCCGGTCCCATGCTTCCACGCTGAGGCCCTTGCCAGCCTGGATGCGCTCCCGCACCGCCGGCAGGTTGCCGGCCGGAATCGAGAAGAACACGGAGATCGGCTGGGTCTGGGTGATGATCACCAGTCCGCCGGTGTCGGCCGCCCGCACCATGTTGCCGGCGTCCACCTGGCGCAGGCCGAGGGTGCCGGAGACCGGCGCGCTGACTTTTGTGAAGCTCAGGTTGAGGCGGGCGGTATCGACCAGGGCGCGGTCGGTCTGCACCGTGCCTTCGAGCTGGCGTACCTGGGCTTCCTGGGCGTCCACCTGCTGGCGGGCGATGGAGTCCTTGGCGAGCAGGCCCTTGTAGCGTTCCAGGTCGAGGCGGGCGTTGGCGAGCAGGGCCTCGTCGCGCTTGAGCTGGCCGCTGGCCTGATCGAGGGCGGCGGCGAAGGGGCGTGGGTCGATCTCGGCGAGCACCTCGCCGCTCTTGACGATCTGGCCATCCCGGAAGGCCACGCGCTGGAGCTGCCCGTCCACCCGTGGCTTGATGGTGACGGTGTTGAAGGCCGTTACCGTGCCGATGGCGTTGACTGTTACGTCGATGTCGCCCAGCCGGGTGTCCGCGGCCAGCACCGGCACCGGACGATTGCCCTGATCCCGGTTGCGTCCGCCCTTGCCGCGTTGCGGGCCATCGGCTTTGAGGGCCTTGTCGGCAGTCTTCGTTTCCGCGGCAGGGGCCGTGCCGTAATAGGCGACGCCTCCGGCCGTGGTGGCGAGGATCAGGGCAAGCGTGGTCCAGATGATCTTCTTTTTCATGGGCTTCGGATTGACGGCGAATACGCGGCGCAGGGACAGTCGGGGCAGCAACCCGTGCCGCCCGGTTTTTCATTGAATTGCAGGTTTCGTGCCTTTGCTTGTTCCTGTTTTCGAATAGCTATTCGTGAATAGCGAAATACAGTCAAGCGCTTGAATTGAAATGACTTGATATGCCGGCCCGACGGGGTCGAGAAAATTGACGGCAATTCCCGGGAGCGTACCCGGCGGAATTGCATGGTTGTTTTTTCAGCACGGATGTTGCCCCGCTGCTGACTGGGCAACATTTGCGGGATTACGCTTGCGGACGAAAACTCCATTTCGGATTGAGCAGCAGGGCCACCAGGGATGAAAGGCTGACGGCAAAGGCGATCCACAGGATCAACGGGTTCTCGTGAAGGCGTTCCGGGTAGATGCTCAGCCCGGCGGCCAGCCCGATGCCGTTGCCGCCGGTTACCAGTACCGCCGCTGCCAGGTCGTGAAAGCGCCGGGCCTTGTTGGCACCGGCGGCCCAGTGGGGATCGGTGTTGTAGCTCGGCAGCGCATGGCTGTCCCGTTCCAGTCTTTCGAGGGCGGACAGGAAATGGCGCAGGTTGGTGATGGCCCGCTCGGATTTGTAATTGAGAAAAGCCAGGCAGGTGGAGGCGACCGGAAAGCCGAGAATCAGCCATTCCACCGGCACATGGCCGGCGCCGGCGCCCGGCTTGAGGGCCACCAGCGCGGCGAGGATGCTCACTACCAGCGTTACATATAAGGCCAGCGCCTGCTGGCGCTGGGCGATGCGGGCGTTCACTTCCTGATAAGCAGCGATGAAGCGGTAATTGGCATCGACGTGGGATTTTCCGGCCATCCGTACTGCCTCAGTCGATCAGCTTCAGGCGCTTCAGGTGGGTGCGCAGCACGTTGCGGGAAATCCCCAGCAGGCGGGCGGTGCGTACCTGGTTGAGGTGCTCCCATTCGTAGGCGGTGCGAATGGTGTGGTCGACGACATGGTCGAACAGCGTTTCATGCCCTTCCTCGAACAAGCCCTTGAGGTGACGGGTGAAGCAGTCCTGCAGGTCGGCCGGTGTGCTCGGCTGGTCGCGCGAGGGGCGTTCAAACTGGGCGGCGAGCAGGTGCAGGTCGTCCTCCTCGATGTGCTTGCCGTGAAAGACCAGCAAGGCCCGGTGGATGACGTTTTCGAGTTCGCGGATATTGCCCGGCCAGATGTAGTCGAGGAGGGCCCGTTCGGCCTGCGGCGAGAGGGTCGGTTCGACGATGTCGAGGCGCTGGGCGTACTTGGTGATGAAGTGCTTTGCCAGCGGCACGATGTCCCGCGGGCGTTCCCGCAGGATGGGCAGGTCCAGCGCCACGACCCGCAGGCGGTAGTACAGATCTTCCCGGAAGCGACCTTCGGCGACGGCCTTTTCAAGATCGACGTTGGTGGCGGCAATCAGGCGCACATCGACCTTGAGCGGCTTGCGGGCTCCGATGCGCACCACTTCCCCTTCCTGCAGCACGCGCAGGAGCTTGACCTGCATGGGCAGCGGCAGGTCGCCGATCTCATCGAGAAACAGGGTGCCGCCGTTGGCGGCTTCGAACCAGCCGGCCTTGGAGGTCATGGCGCCCGTGAAGGCGCCTTTTTCGAAACCAAACAGCTCGCTCTCGAACAGGGTTTCGGAAAAAGCGCCGCAGTTGATGGCCAGGAAGGGCTTCGAGGCGCGCAGGCTGGACAGATGAACCTGGCGTGCGACGAGTTCCTTGCCGGTGCCGGTTTCGCCAATGATCAGGATGTTGGCATTGCTCGGCGCGACACGGTCGATTAGCGAAAGTAATTGCAGGGATTTCGGGTCGGCGAATACGACGGCGCTGGCCCGGATTGACAGGGACACCGCGCGGGGATCGGGGAACGTGATGATGTGGGGAGAGTAGTTCATTGTCTGGCCACCGGTTATGTTTGAGCCGATTGTAGGGATGTCGCCCTCCGGCGAAAAACAATAATTTATGATTTCTATATCTGCTTATTTGTCAGCACAACTGTTGGGATTCCAGCAGTTGACGTGTCCGAGTGGCAGCAGATCGGCTCCGTGGATTTGTGGTGGGTCGATTAAGTTAATGATAAAAAAGAATTTAATTTTTTGGCACGGACCGTGCGGTGGTGTCTGTATTGGTTTTCGGATTTCGAATTTTTAATTTCACTTATCTGTGTGGAGAAATAGCATGTTCAATTTTGATATAACGAAGGGGCGTTCCGGTATTTCGGCGCTTCTCGCCTCTTTGGCAATTGTGATTTCCGGTGCGACGTTTTCCGGCGCCGTGCTGGCCCAGCCCAGTGGCGCCACAGTGAGCTCTACGGCCGAAGCGGCTGCGGCTGCGGCGCCTGTTGCGCCTGCCGCTGCCGAACTGCATGCGGCCAAGCCTGCTGCCAGCGAAAGCACCGACAACCCCTACGGCATCGAAGCCCTGTGGAAAGGCAGCGACGCAGTCGCCAAGACCGTGCTGCTGCTTTTGCTGATCATGAGCGTCGGCAGTTGGTACGTGATCATCGTCAAGCTCCTGGAACAGTCCAAGATCGGGCGTCAGGCCAAGAAAACCACCAGCAGCTTCTGGACTGCCGGTTCGGTCCAGCAGGGTGCCGAAAACCTGGAAAGCTCCAGTCCCTTCCGCTTCATCGCCGAGGCTGGCATCGAAGCCACCAAGAAGCACGATGGCCTGCTGCAGCATGTGGGCTTCAATGACTGGGTGACGCTCTCCATCCAGCGTGCCATCGAACGCATCCAGAGCCGTCTGCAAGGGGGCCTGGCCTTTCTGGCAACCGTGGGTTCCACTGCGCCTTTCGTCGGTCTGTTTGGCACTGTGTGGGGTATCTACCATGCGCTGACGGCCATTGGTGTGGCCGGTCAGGCGTCGATCGACAAGGTGGCCGGCCCGGTGGGCGAAGCGCTGATCATGACCGCCATCGGGTTGGCCGTGGCGGTGCCCGCTGTGCTGGGCTACAACTGGCTGGTGCGTCGCAACAAGGGCGTGCTCGACGACGTTCGCGCCTTTGGCAGCGATCTGCACTCGGTCATCCTCGCCTCGGCCTCCAAGGCCTGATCGCCGGAGCAGCCCAAAATGGCCATCAGTGCAGCCCCCGCCGAGGGGGACGACGACGTCATCGCCGCGATCAACACCACGCCGCTGGTCGATGTGATGCTGGTGTTGCTGATCATCTTCCTGATCACCATTCCGGTCGTCACGACCTCGGTGCAGGTCGAACTGCCCAAGGAAACCGTCGAAGTCCGGGAGTCGAAGCCTGAAAACCTGGTCATCTCGGTGGACAAGGCCAACGGGATCTACATCCAGGATTCGAAGGTGGCCAGCACCGGCGCGCTGGTCGAGCATTTGAAGAAGGTGTCCGCCCTGCGCCCGCAGCCCGAGGTGCAGATCCGCGGTGACCTGACTGCCGAATACGAAGGCGTCGGCAAAATTCTCTACGCGTGCCAGCGTGCCGGTATCGGCAAGGTGGCCTTCATCACCGAGCCGCCCGTCCGCGGCGGCTAAAGGGGAGAGCGAACATGGCAATGAACGTGGGAAGCAGCTCGGGCAGCGGCGATCCGGAAGTGATGATGGACATCAACACCACGCCCCTGATTGACGTGATGCTGGTGCTCCTGGTCATGCTGATCATCACCATTCCGATCCAGTTGCATTCGGTGAACCTGAACCTGCCGGTCGGCACGCCGCCGCCCAGCGACGTGAAGCCGGAAGTAGTGAAGATCGATGTGGATGCGAAGAGCGTGGTGCATTGGCAGGGCACGGCGCTGACCAGCGGTGCGGAACTGGAGCAGAAGATGAAGATGGTTTCCGAACTGGCCGTGCAGCCCGAAGTGCATCTGCGCCCCGACAAGCATGCCCGTTATGAAGTGGTGGCCAGCATCCTTGCCGCGACCAAGCGGGCGGGGCTCTCCAAGATTGGCGTTATTGGCAGCGAGCAATTCATAGAATGACCACGATTACCGCAAACTACAATTTTCAGCCCAAGGACCCGTCGCGGAGTGCGACCGGACTGGTCGTGGTTGTCGGGCTGCACGTCGTCCTTGGCTATGCGCTGGTTTCCGGCCTGGCTCGGGATATTGTCAAGGTCATCAAGAAGCCGCTGGAGGCGGCGGTCATCCAGGAGGTGACGCTGCCTCCGCCGCCACCGCCGCCACCGAAGCTGGTCAAGGTGGAGCAGGCGGTCAAGCCGAACACGCCACCGCCACCGGCCTACGTGCCGCCGCCCGACATTGCGCCGCCGGTAAGCGCGCCGGTCATCGCGGCA
>NZ_SDKK01000049.1:0-2482 GCF_008107625.1 Zoogloea oleivorans | reverse complement strand
CGGTCATCGCCCCGCCGGCCCCGACGCCTGCGCCGGCTCCGCTGGCCCTGCCCAAGCCGGTCAAGGCCGACATGGCGGCCAGTTGCCCGACCCAGGTGCGACCCGAGGTGCCGCGAGGCGCCGAAGGCGTCAGCGGCATCATCAAGGCCCAGGCCGTTATTCGCGGCGGA
The DNA here is from genome assembly GCF_008107625.1 of Zoogloea oleivorans. Classification (GTDB taxonomy): domain Bacteria; phylum Pseudomonadota; class Gammaproteobacteria; order Burkholderiales; family Rhodocyclaceae; genus Zoogloea; species Zoogloea oleivorans. Next base: position 2,312 of record NZ_SDKK01000049.1, on the reverse strand, counting down.
GCGGTGCGCGACGTGAACATCCTGTCGGGGCCCAAGGTCTTCCATTCGGTCGTGCGGAACGCCATGCTGCAATACAAGTGCGTATCGGGCGAGGGTGAGATCGTGGCCACCCAGCAGTTCGTCTTCGAGGCGGGTTGATCAGGGCCGGATTTTTCTGTGGGTCGGGTTTCAACCCGACAGCGCCCGTTCAGCTTGCGTTGTCGGACTGAAGTCCGACCCACGGGCGGCTTATCCGGAATCCTGCTTTGCTTATCACTGGCGACTTGCAAGCCTTCTGAATTCTTCTTGGTTCGCGCCGTCAGTGCGCGTCGTTAATGTTCTCCCATCGGCCAGGCACACAAGCGTGCCGGTCATCAACATCCGGGAGAACTGACATGCTTGATACCCGTCTTCATTCTGCTGCCAGTGCAGCGCCCGTGCCGCCCGCTGCGGGCAGCGCCGATATCGCCGAAACTGTTCTTGAGCAGGCCCGCGAGCGCGCTCGTGCCGAGGCACAGCCCTACGCCGGCGGTATTTCTCCGGCCGATGCCTGGACCCTCGTCATCGAAGGCCGCGCCGTGCTGGTGGACGTGCGCACCGCCGAGGAGCGCAAGTTCGTCGGTCACATTCCCGAAACCCTCCATGTCGCCTGGATGACCGGCACCGCCATGAACCGCAACCCGCGCTTCGTGAAGGAACTGGAAGCCAAGGTCAGGAAAGACACGCTGGTGTTGTTCCTGTGTCGCAGCGGCAAGCGCTCGGCCGCCGCTGCCGAAGCGGCCGCGAAGGCCGGTTTCACCAACGCCTTCAACATCCTCGAAGGTTTCGAGGGCGATCTGGACGAGCGCCAGCGCCGCGGGGGTGTGGGCGGCTGGCGTTTCCACGACCTGCCCTGGGTACAGGATTGAGCATGTTTCAGCCTGGAACTTCCAATCGTTTCGGCGCCCTCGTGCGGCGTCTGCGGGAGGAGCGCGACTGGTCCCAGGAGCAGCTCGCCGAATACGCCGATCTCAATCGCACCTATATCGGTGACGTGGAGCGGGGCCGGGCCATGCCTTCCCTGCTCACCATTGGCAAGCTGGCCTTCGCCCTGGGTCTGCGTCCGTCGGCCCTGATCGCCCGTTTCGAGAGCGTCCCTGCAGAGTGATGTGCCCTGAAAGGGCTCGCCGACGGCTATAGCCGGTTGAAGCGAAGCCCTGCGGGAAAGACACTCGCTTATCCGTATTTTTCATAACGATTCCACTTTTAACGATAAGGAGCCCCCTAATGGCCGACCATCACGACGCCCCGACTGCGCTTGGCGATAGCGCCGCACGGCAGCTGGCGAATGCCACCAAGACCGTCCCCCAGCTTTCCACCATTTCCCCGCGCTGGCTGGTGCATCTGCTCCAGTGGCTGCCCGTCGAGGCCGGTATCTACCGCCTCAACAAGGTCAAGAACCCCCGCGACGTGCGCGTGGCGTGCTCCCAGCGCGACGAGTCCGAACTGCCGCAAACCTTTGTCGACTACGACGAAGCGCCCCGCGAATACTTCCTGAATGCGGTCACTACCATCCTTGACGTGCACACCCGCGTCTCCGACCTGTACAGCAGCCCGCATGACCAGATCAAGGAACAGCTGCGCCTGACCGTCGAGACCATCAAGGAGCGTCAGGAAAGCGAACTCATCAACAACCCGGACTACGGCCTGCTGGCCAACGTGCATGACGATCAGCGCATCTCCACGCTGACCGGCGCGCCGACCCCGGACGACCTGGACGATCTGCTGACCCGCGTCTGGAAGGAGCCCGGCTTCTTCCTGACCCACCCGCTGGCCATCGCTGCCTTCGGCCGCGAATGCACCCGTCGCGGCGTGCCGCCCCCGACCGTCAGCCTGTTCGGCGCCCAGTTCCTGACCTGGCGCGGCATCCCGCTGATCCCGTCGGACAAGGTGCCGGTCGAGGACGGCAAGACCAAGATCATCCTGCTGCGTACCGGCGAAAAGCGTCAGGGCGTGGTCGGCCTGTTCCAGCCGGGCCTTGCCGGCGAACAGACCCCGGGCTTGTCGGTGCGCTTCATGGGCATCAACCGCAACGCCATTTCGTCCTACCTGATTTCCTTGTATTGCTCGCTGGCCGTGCTGACCGACGATGCCCTGGCTGTCCTCGAAGACGTGGAGATCGGCAAGTACCATGACTATCCCGACACCTACAAGTGAGGGGCTCGCCGGCCTGGCCGGCGCAGTTCCGGCCGGCGTGCCGGACGAGGTGACCCTGGCGCGGCTGGCCGGCGAATTCTTCGCCGCGCTGCCGACGGGCTTTGCCGGCCCGCTGGCACCCAGCCTGCCGGGCGCCT
>NZ_SDKK01000035.1 GCF_008107625.1 Zoogloea oleivorans | reverse complement strand
GCCGTCACCCAGGCCTACCTGCAACTGCGCATCAACGACGCCCAGCACGCCCTGCTCGAACGCACCGTCGCCGCCTACACGCGCTCGGCACAGATCACCCGCAACCGCTTCGATGCCGGCGTCGCTGCCCGCGCCGACGTCACCCAGGCCCAGGCCCAGCTGAAAACCGCCCAGGCCCAGTTGATCGACCTGGACATCCAGCGCCGCCAGCTCGAACACGCCATTGCCGTGCTCACCGGCCGGGCCCCCACCGACCTCGCCCTGGCCCCCGCCAGCCAGTTGCCGGCCCTGCCGCCGGTGCCCGGCCTGCTGCCTTCGGCGCTCCTTGAACGGCGCCCCGACATCGCCGCTGCCGAACGCCGCGTCAGCGCCGCCAACGCCCAGATCGGCGCGGCCCAGGCCGCCTACTTCCCGACCCTCACCCTCGGCGCGACCGGCGGCACCCAGAGCAGCGCGCTGGCGCGGGTCCTGTCGCTGCCCAACCAGTTCTGGTCCCTCGGCCCCAACCTGGCCCTGACCCTTTTCGACGCCGGCGCCCGCAGCGCCCGCAAGGCCCAAGCCGTTGCCGTGTGGGACGAAAGCGTGGCCAGCTATCGCCAGACCGTCCTCACCGCCTTCCAGGAAGTCGAGGACAACCTGGCCGTGCTGCACATCCTCGAAGCCGAAGCCCGGGCCCAGGCCGAAGCCCTCGCCGCCGCCACCGAATCGCTGGAACTGGTGAACAACCAGTACCTGGCCGGCACCGTCAGCTACCTCAATGTCACCAGCGCCCAGACTGTTGCCCTCAACGCCGAACGGGCCCGCCTCGACATCATGGTCCGCCGCCTCAACGGCAGCGTCGCCCTGTTCAAGGCCGTCGGCGGCGGGCTATTGTGATGCCCAACCACTCCCCCCATGGGTCGGACTTCAGTCCGACTCGGCGCAAGCAGGACACCGAAACTTGCGACCCGGCGAAGCCCCCCCGTGGGTCGGACTTCAGTCCGACTCCGCAGGCTGAGACTCGACAGACTGAACCTGTGCTGTCGGACTGAAGTCCGACCTACAAAACCCCTTTCAAGGAGCCAAACATGAATCGCCAACGCGTCTGGGACTTACCCATCCGCCTCTTCCACTGGTCGCTGGTCATCAGCATCGTCTTTGCCTACGTGTCCGGCCAGATCGGCGGCAACCTCATCGACTGGCATGGCCGCGCCGGCTTTTTGATCGTCGGCTTGGTCGTCTTTCGCATCGTGTGGGGCCTGATCGGCAGCCCGACGGCGCGCTTCGCCAGCTTCGTACGCGGCCCCGGCGCCATCCGGGCCTACCTGCGCGGCGAGTGGCGCGGCATCGGCCACAACCCCATCGGCGCCCTGTCGGTGCTCGGCCTGCTGGCCCTGGTCGCCGCCCAGGCCACCACCGGCCTGTTCACCAACGATGACATCGCCTATCAGGGCCCCCTCGCCGATCTGGTCGGCAAGGACCAGTCCGACCGCTTCCACAGCCTGCACGCCTGGCTGCAAAACGGCCTGCTGGCCCTGGTCGTGCTGCACGTGGGCGCCATCGTCTTCTACCTCCATGTCAAAAAGGAAAACCTCGTCAAGCCGATGATCACCGGCTGGAGGGAAGTCACGCCGCAGGCTGCCCGTGCCTCATCCACGCCAGCACCCCGCGGTGGCGGCTTCCCCGCCTTCATCATCGCCGTGCTGATTGCCGCTGGCGCCACCTATGCCGCCACCGGTGGCCTGCTGCCCGCCACACCGGCAGCGCCCGCCCAGCCCGCCGCCGCGGCGCCGGCCTGGTAGGCTAAGCTGATCGTCCATTGCCCCCAGGAACACACCACCATGAAGAAACGCCTGATCGGGGCCCTGCTGGCCCTCACATTCTGTGTGCCAGCCACCGCCGGGGACATCACCCCGCGCCTCAGCCCGACCCCCGAGCAGGCTCAGGCCGCCTACCTGAGCGCCATGTTCCTGAGCCGTTACCACTACACCGTCAAGCCCCTCGACGACGCCCTCTCGGAACAAATTTTCGAGCGTTACCTGAAGGCCCTCGATCCGGAACACCTGTTCCTCACCCAGGCGGACATCGACGCCTTCGCCGACACCCGCAAGCAGCTCGACGACGCCATCCTGCAGGGCCGCCTGTCGATCCCCTTTGCCCTCTTCCTGCGCTACGAGGAGCGCACCGCCGAACGCCTGGGCTACGCCCGCAGCCTGCTCGCCCAGAATTTCGACTTCAGCCAGAACGAGCACTATCCGCTCGACCGCAGCAAGGCCGCCTGGCTGAAGGATGACGCCGAAGCCCGCGACCTGTGGCGCAAGCGGGTCAAGAACGACTGGCTGCGCCTGCGCCTGGCCGGCAAGGACGCCGCGGCCATCCGCGAAACCCTCGACAAGCGTTACACCAGGCTCCTGGCCAACAGCCAGAAGAGCAAGAGCGACGACGTCTTCCAGACCTTCATGAACGCCTACGCCGGCGCCATTGAACCCCACACCAGCTACCTGGGCCGTGGCTCCGCCGAGTCCTTCGACATCGCCATGCGCCTGTCGCTGGTAGGCATCGGCGCCGTGCTGCAGGAACGCGACGAGTACATCACCATCCGCGAACTCAGCCCCGGCGGCCCGGCCATCCGCTCCGGCAAGCTGGCCGTGGGCGACCGCATCGTCGCGGTTGGCCAGGGCGACGGCGCACCGCTGACCGACGTGGTGGGCACCCGGGTGGAGGAAGTGGTCAAGCTGATCCGCGGCACCAAGGACACCCCGGTGGTCCTCGACATCCTGCCCGCCGATGCCGGCCCCGACGGCCGCCACACCCTCATCACCCTCATCCGCGACAAGATCCGGATGGAAGAACAGGCCGCCAAAAAATCGGTGCTGCCAGCCGGCGACGGCCGCCGCATCGGCGTCATCACCCTGCCCACCTTCTACGAAGACTTCGAAGGCCGTCGCCGTGGCGACAAGGACTACCGCAGCGCCAGCCGCGACGTGGCCCGCCTCATCGACGAACTCAAGCAGGACAAGGTGGACGGCCTCATCCTCGACCTGCGCAACAACGGCGGCGGCTCCCTGCGCGAAGCGGTAGACCTCACCGGCCTCTTCATCGACACCGGCCCGGTGGTCCAGCAACGCCGCGCCGACGGCAAGATCAATGTCGAAAGTGACAGCAAGGCCGGCGCCGCCTGGGACGGACCGATGGCGGTGATGATCAACCGGGGCTCGGCCTCTGCCTCCGAAATCCTCGCCGCCGCCCTGCAGGACCATGGCCGCGCGCTGATCGTCGGCGAACCCAGCTTCGGCAAGGGCACCGTGCAGTCGCTCATCAACCTCGACCAGGTGGCACGCAGCGACACCCCCAAGCTCGGCGAACTGAAAGTCACCGTTGCCCAGTTCTTCCGGGTGAACGGCGGCACCACCCAGCTCAAGGGTGTCACCCCCGACATCCGCTTCCCGTCGGCCTTCGAAGGCGACGAGTTCGGCGAGACCCGCTTCGACAACGCCCTGCCGTGGCGCCAGATCGACCCCGCCACCTACCGCCCGGCCAACGAGATCCGCGCCATCCTGCCCGAGCTGACCAGCCGCCATGCCACCCGGGCCAACCAGGACAAGGCCTTCGCCAACCTGCGGGAAGATGTCGCCGAGCTCATCAAACTGAAGGAAAAGCGCAACCTGTCCCTGCAGGAAGCCGAACGCAAACGCGAAAAGGACAGCCGCGAAGCCCGCCTGCGCACCCGGGCCGAGGCCGACGGCACGGCCGGCCCCGGCGACGACGGCCTGCAATCCAGCGAACGCAGCCTGAGCGCCGAACTCGCTGCCGAAAAAGCCTTCAAGGCCCGCAAGGACGTGCTGCTCGAAGAAACCGCCCGCATCGTCGGCGACGAGGTGAGCCTGCTGGCCGGCAGCAAGCGCCTGGCCGTGGGCAATTAAGGCCGGGTGGCCGCGCGCCAACTGTTGAATTCTGCGAAATTCCGTTGCCCGGCTGTTCAGCAAGCAGCAGCCCGTAGCGCGGATGGCCCGCCCCCCAGGCCCCCGATAACAAGCCCGAACCGGCCACCCGCCACCGGCACAGCCTTGTTTCAAAAGCACTTGCGGCCTCACGGCAGCGGAGCCGGGGCAGCGCACCGGCAGTGCATCAAGGGCTGGCCCCGGACTTGCTGTGTGCACACTCCCAACCAATCAGGTGCACATTGATGAAATCCAGAATCCTGCTCGCCACCCTCCTCGCCCTCGGCACCTCCTTCGCCATGGCCCAGCAGGCCGCGCCGGCCGCCCAGGGCGCTTACGTCGCCCCGCCCTGGACCTACAAGACCAAGCAGCTCAACCGTGCCGAAATCGATGCCCTGCTCGCCAAGCCCGGCCAGGTGCTGGTGCTCGACGTGCGCCGGCCGGACGAACTCATCTCCAGGGGCAGCTTCCCGGTGTTCCTGAACATCCAGACCTCTGACGTGGAAAAGTACGCCGACTACATCCCCAAGGACCGCACCATCATCACCGTCTCCAACCGCGCCCACCGGGCCGGCGACGTGGGCGACAAGCTGACCGCCAAGGGCTTCAAGATCGCCGGGGCCGCCGGCTCGCTGGACTATGAAGACCAGGGGGGCAAGGTCGCCCGCATCACCCCGCCGCCCCCGCGCACGCCGCAAGCCGCCAAGTAAGGCCACAGCACGCCGGCTGAACATTCATCGACGTCGACGGCCCGCTCCCCGCGATCGCCTCATTTTCGGGCGACAGCGGGGAGCGGGCCGTCTCGTTTGACTGATTTTCAGGCGACACGGACTAAAAATGAGGTGACGACGATGAAATGCTCACCGGCGTCGCCTCATTTTTAGTCAGCGCCGACTCTTTTTGAGGCGATGACGACCGGCGATTCGTCAAAGTCGGGGAGAAACCAGGCGCGGTCGGGTGCGGGGGAGGCCAATCCGGCCCGGCCCTCCCCCACGGAGGCTGCTCAGTCCTTCTTGCGGAAGTCGTCGTGGCAGCCCTTGCACGTCTGGCCGAGCTTGCCGAATTGCACCTTCACGGCAGCGGCGTCGCCGGTGGCGGCGACCTTGGCCAGTTCGTTGGATTCGGTGATGAACTTCTTCGCCGCTTCACCGGCCTTGGCGGTTTCGGTGAACAGCTCGGGCTTTACCGTGGTTTCACGCCAGCCCTTGCCGGTTTCGGTGCCGGCCGGGTAAAGGGCGCCCAGGCCGGAGTTGGCCAGCGCGGCAATGGCGTTGGCAGCGCGGATCACTTCGTCCTTGTTGTAGGTGCCTTCCACGTTGTTCTTGATGCGGCCATTGTTCCAGGCCAGCACCTGGTACACCGACTGGCGCCACTTGATGACCTGCTCGGGCTTCGGGGCCTGCTGGGCCATGCTGGCCGAGGCGGCAGTGAACAGGAGGACGGCAAGCAGGGGTTTGACGAGTTTCTTCATGGGTTTTCCTTGATGAGTTTTCAGGTTTTCAGGTGGGTGTTGAAGAAGGCCACGGTGCGTTGCCAGGCGAGCTGTGCGGCGCCGGCATCGAAGCGGGGCGTGGTGTTGTTGTTGAAGCCGTGCTGGGTGCCGGGATAGATGTAAGCCTCGTGCTTCACGCCAGCGGCTTTCAGGGCGGCTTCGTACTTGGGCCAGCCGGCGTTGATGCGCTCGTCGTTCTCGGCGTAGTGGATCAACAGCGGGGCCTTGATCTTCGCCACGTCCTCGGCGGCCGGCTGGTTACCGTAAAACGGCACCGCGGCGGCCAGGTCGGGGAGACGCGTGGCAAGAAAGTTGGAGATGCCGCCCCCGTAGCAGAAACCGGTCACGCCGACCTTGCCGTTGCCTTCGGGCAGTTTCTTGAGGATGGCCGCGGCGGCCACGAAATCCTCGCGGGTCTTGTTCTGGTCGAGCTTGGGGAACAGCTCGCGGGCCTTGTCCTCGTCACCGGGGTAGCCGCCGAGGGGAAACAGCGCGTCCGGCGCAAAGGCGATGAAGCCGTCCAGCGCCAGGCGGCGGGTGATGTCCTCGATGTGCGGGTTGAGGCCACGGTTTTCATGCACCACCAGCACGGTGGGCAGCTTGCCGCTGGCCCTGGCCGGCTGCACCAGGTAGCCGCGCAAGGTGCCGTAGCCACTGGGCGACGGGTATTCCACGTAGCGGGCCTTGATGCGCGGATCGTTACCCTGCACTTCCTGGGCTTCGGCAAACTTGGGGCTAAGGGCATTGAGCAGGCCCTCGGCGGTGAGGCCGGCCACGGCGTACTTGGCGGCGTTCTTCAGAAACTCCCGGCGCGGAATCACGCCATGCACGTACTTGTCGAAGAGTTGCAGCACTTCGGGTTCGAAATCGGCAGCGGTCTTGCGGGTCATGGTCGACTCTCCGAATAGGGATACGGCTTACTTTGGGCTTACTTGGCGCGGCCGGCGTAACCGGCGGTCAGCACCGGAAAGCGCCAGGCCGAACCGCTACCCACCACGTACAGCGTCTTTTTGTCGGGGCCGGCAAAAGCCAGGTTCTGCGGCCGCTTGGGCAGCGCGATGACGCCGAGGGCCTCACCCTTGGGGGTGAACACCTGGATACCGGCGTTGGAGGCCACGTAGAGGCGCCCTTCGGCATCCACGGCCAGGCCGTCGGCGCCGCTGGTGGGGCCGCTGCTTGTGCCATTGTCGGTCTGGCGGAAGCCTTCCAGCTTCGCGAACTCGCGCTTGGCGCCGAGCTTGCCGTTGGCGGCAATGTCGTAGGCGAGCACGTGTTCGCCGGCGGTGTTGGCCACGTAGAGCACCTTCTCGTCGGGGCTCAGCTGGATGCCGTTGGGGCGCGTGATGTCGTTGGCCAGGCGCTCAATGGCGAACTCCGGCGAGATGCGATACACCGCCGGCTTGGCGATCTTGCTCAGGTCGGGCTTGGGATTGGCATTGGCGTTGGCACCGGAATCGGTGAAGTACACGTTGCCCTTCTTGTCGACGACCAGGTCGTTCGGCCGACCAAAACCGAGGCCGCCATCCACCTTGGCGGCAAGGGTGCGCACGTTGCCCTGGGGCTGGATCACGCCGACCCTGGCGTCGAGGGTCTGCACCGTCACCAGGTCGCCATTGGGCGCGAAGGCCAGCGCGTTGCTGCCGTTGGCACCCGACCGGTACACCGAGGTGCTGCCGTCCGGGGCGATGCGGATGATGGTGTCGTTCTGGTTCTCGGTGAACAGCACGCTGCCATCCGGCGCGGCGATGGGGCCTTCGGTGCCCTTGAAGCCGTCCTTGATCAGTTCGATTTTCGTGCCGGCATTGACCACGCCGGCAATGGCGGGCGTGACGGCTTCCTGGGCGTGGGCGGCGGCCACGGTAATGAAGGCCGCGCCGATGGCGGCCAGGGCTGTGACGGAGGCTTTGAGTTTCATGGTCATCCGGATGAGTGCGAAAGGGAGCAGGAGGCGGGATCGGACTAGGTAATCCCCTGCCCCTTCAATGCATTCGGCGTGCCAGTCGGGCTGGTGAAGGCGGGCTTTTTCCGGCGGGAGCACCGGCGAGGCCGCCATTCAATTGATTTATCGGGACAAATCCTTCTTCGACGAGAAGCGATTCCCCTGTTGGCAACCGGGTGAATCCCGTCGCCAGACACACTCCGGCTGTTGCCCAGCCCGCAGCCGCCCTGCGCGACTGCTGTTTTTCCAACTGCGCTGTTGAAAACCGGGCAACAGGCCGTTCGGCAGCCCTCGCCGCCGCTTCAACTCAGTTCAAACTTGTAGCCAACCCCATAGATCGAGCGAATGAGCGGCGCTTCCGGGGCAATCTGTTCGAGCTTGCGGCGCAGGTTCTTGATATGGCTGTCGACGGTGCGGTCGGTCACGACGCGGTGATCGTCGTAGAGGCCGTCGAGCAGACTTTCGCGGGAGAACACGCGGCCAGGCGCGGCCGAAAGGGTGCGCAGCAGGCGGAACTCGACCGGCGTAAGGTCGAGTTCGATGCCGTGGTAGGTGGCGCGCCAGCTGTTTTCGTCGATGTGGAGGGCGTGACGTTCGGGCGGCGGGCTGCGACGGTTGCGGCGCAGCACCGCCTTGCAGCGGGCAACCACTTCGCGGGGGCTGTAGGGCTTGCAGATGTAGTCGTCGGCGCCCAGTTCCAGGCCGAGCAGGCGGTCGATCTCTTCGACGCGGGCGGTCATCATGATCACCGGCAGCTCGCTGAAGCTGCGCAGCTCACGGCAGATGTCGAGCCCGTCGCGGCCGGGCAGCATGAGGTCGAGCAGAACGAGATCCGGCTCACGGGCCCGGATCGCGGGGATCACATCGAGCCCGTTGGCAATCCACGCGGTCTCGTGGCCGGCGGCTTTCAGGTAGTCGCCCAGCAGCGCAGCGAGCTTGGGTTCGTCTTCGACGATGAGTATGTAGGCGGGTGTACTGTCCATGAAACAAGCTTACAGGGCGGGGAAACGCAAGGCGACCCACACGCCACCGAGGGGCGAGGCCCGCGCGCTGATGGTGCCGTCGTGGGCTTCGACGATGCTGCGGCAGATGGCAAGGCCGAGGCCGGAGCCACCGGTAGCCCGGTTGCGCGACGCCTCGCCGCGGAAGAAGCGCTCGAAGAGCTTGGGCAGCAAGGTGTCGGGCACGCCCGGGGCGGAATCCATGAAGTCGACGCACACGTCGTCGCCGTCGCGCCGGGTGACGACCTTCAGGGAGCCACCGGAGTCGGTGTAGCGCAGGGTGTTCTCGACAAGGTTGCGGAAGAGCTGGCGCAGGCGGCTTTCATCGGCAGACATCAGCAGGCCCGGCGCCAGTTCCAGCGTCAGGCCAAGGCCGGCGCCGGCGAGGCGCTCGCGAAAGGCGCCAACGGTGCTTTCCAGCACGTCACCGACGGCCACCGGAGTCTTGCGATAGACCAGCGCGCCCAGGTCGGCGAGAGCCAGTTCGTTGAGATCATTGACCAGCCGGGTGAGGGTCATCACCTCGCCCTTGAGGGATTGCAGCGCGTCGGCGTCGAGGCGGCGCACGCCGTCCTCCATGGCTTCGATCTCGCCGCGCAGCACGCTCAGCGGGGTGCGCAGCTCGTGGGACACGTCGGCCATGAAGTCGCGGCGCATGCGTTCGTTGGCTTCCAGGGTGCGGGCCAGGCTGTTGAAATCACGCGCCAGCTGGCCGACTTCATCGCCCGAGCCGGGCTCGACGCGCCCTGCGTAATCACCGGCCGCCAGGCGATGGGTGGCGGCCGCGATCTGCTTGATCGGGGCCACCAGCGTGCGCGCAATGCGCAGGGACACGAACACCGCAAACAGGCCGGCAATGCCGCCGACCAGCAGCGTGGCGTGGAGCTGTTCGTCGTAGAAGCGCTGGGCGCCGGTGTCGCTGACGCTTTGAAAAGGCCCCATCACCAGCCAGCCGACGGTCTTGTCGGCCACCACAATGGCCCGTTTCACCGCAGCGTCATCGGTGGCCATGCGCGGGTTGCCCATCACGAAGCGCTGCTCGGCATCGATCAGGCTGAGGCGGAAGACGGCGCCAGTCAGGTCGGATTCGGGCGGCGTCTCCTGTTCGATATTCGGCGGGCCGCCGTTCTCGTTGCCGACGTGGGGACGCGTGAGGTGGAACCAGGCGCGCCGATTGTTGCGCAGAAAATCCCAGTTGCCTTCGCGGGCATAGGTCTGCGTGAAACGGGGAACGAGATCCTCGACCCGCTGCAGCGCCAGTTCGTCCATGTAACCGACGAAACCGCGGGTAAAGCTCCAGCGCCCGGCCACCCCCATCGCCAGCAGCACCGCAAGGGCCACCAGCAGGACGGCGAGGAAGACTTTGGACGTAATCCTGATTTTCATGGCGCGGGGCGGAGGAACGGCACGGGCCGGGGACGCCATTAAGCCTCTGCAACGGGAGCAAGAGCAACGGGGGCGGGGCGATCTCCACAATGTCTCCCATTTTTCTGCACATTTGCTTTCCACAATCAGGGCATCAGATATCGGCACTCCGCCGCAAAGGAATCCAGATGCCTCCCCTCCCCGCTTCCCGGCGCCCCATCGTGTTCACCGCCCTGGCGGCGGCCCTGTCGGCTGCGCTGCTGGCCGGCTGCAATTCATCCGCCGCGCCCGCCGGCATGCCGCCCGCCGGGCCTGCCGAGGTGGGCGTGGTGACACTGCAGGCCAAGCCGCTCACCCTCACGTCCGAACTGCCCGGCCGCACGGCGTCCACCGTGGTCGCCGAAGTACGGCCGCAGGTCGGCGGCATCGTCCGCGAGCGCCTGTTTACCGAAGGCGCCGAAGTGAAGGCCGGCCAGCTGCTGTACCGCATCGACCCGGCCACCTATCAGGCCACCGTCGACAGCGCCAGGGCCGCCCTCGCCAAGGCCCAGGCCAATGTCGAAACCCAGCGCCCGAAGGCGGCCCGCTACAAGGAGCTCGCCGAGATCAAGGCCGTGGCCCAGCAGGACACCGACGACGCCCTCGCCGCGCTGCGCCAGGCCGAGGCCGATGTCGCTTCGGCCCGCGCAGCCCTCGACAGCGCCGCCATCAATCTGGCCTACACCCGCGTCACCGCACCGGTGTCGGGGCGCATCGGCAAGTCTTCAGTCACGCCGGGGGCGCTGGTAACTGCCGGCCAGGCCGCTGCGCTGGCCACCGTGCAGCAGTTGGACCCGATCTACGTGGACCTCACCCAGTCCAGCGCCGATGCCCTGCGCCTCAAGCGCGCCTTCGAGGCCGGCCAGATCCGCCAGGCCGGGCGCAACCAGGCCGCGGTCACGCTGATCCTTGAGGACGGCAGCCGCTACGGCCGCGAAGGCCGCCTGCAATTCACCGACATCACGGTGAACGAAGGCACCGGCACCGTCGCCCTGCGCGCCGTCTTTCCCAACCCGAAGGGCGATCTGCTACCGGGTATGTACGTGCGTGCGCTGCTGGAAGAAGGCGTAACCGACAAGGCCGTGCTGGTGCCCCAGCGCGGCGTGTCGCGCAACGTGAAGGGCGAGGCCACCGCGCTGGTGGTGGGCGCCGGCAACAAGGTGGAACAGCGGGTGCTAAATGTCGGCCGGCCGGTGGGCGATAGCTGGCTGGTGAATGCCGGCCTCGCCGCGGGCGACAAGGTCATCGTCGAGGGCAGCCAGAAGGCCCGCCCCGACGCGGTGGTGACGCCGGTGTCCGTTGACGCCAAGCCGGGAGCCTGATCATGGCCCGCTTCTTCATCGACCGCCCGATCTTCGCGTGGGTCATCGCCATTGTGGTGATGCTGGCCGGCGCCCTGTCGATCAGCCGCCTGTCCCTCGAGCAATACCCCAACATCGCCCCGCCGAAGATCACCATCTCGGCCAACTACACCGGCGCCTCTGCCGAAACCATCGAGAACTCGGTGGTGCAGGTCATCGAACAGCAGATGAAGGGGCTCGATCACCTGAGCTACATGTCGTCCAGCAGCAGTTCGGCCGGCAGCGCGCAAATCACCCTGACCTTCGAGGCCGGCACCAACCCGGACGTGGCCCAGGTGCAGGTGCAGAACAAGCTCAAGCAGGCCGAATCGCGCCTGCCCCAGATCGTCCAGAACCTGGGCGTGTCGGTGGCCAAGACCGGCACCGACTTCCTGATGATCGTGTCGCTGGTGTCCGACAACACCCGCACCACCGCCATCGACATCGGCGACTACATCTCCACCAGCCTGCTCGACCCGGTGAGCCGTGTCGAAGGGGTGGGCGACGTGCAGGCCCTGGGCACCGGCTACGCCATGCGCATCTGGCTCGACCCGGCGAAGCTGCAAAAGTACTCGCTGATGCCAAGCGACGTGAAGAGCGCCATCCAGGCCCAGAATGCCGAGGTCACCGCCGGCCAGATCGGCGGGCTGCCGGCCCGGGGCGGCCAGCAGATCAACGCCAGCATCACCGCGCGCAGCAAGCTGCAGACGCCGGCGCAGTTCGGCGCCATCGTCCTCAAGACCAGCACCGACGGCGCGGTGGTGCATCTCTCCGACGTGGCCCGCATCGAACTGGGTGGCGAGAGCTACGACGTCAGCGTGCAGTACAACGGCAAGCCCTCTGCCGCCATCGGCATCAAGCTGGCCGCCGGCGCCAACGCGCTGCAAACCGCCGACCGGGTGAAGGCCAAGCTCGACGAGCTGTCGCGCTTCTTCCCGGCCGAAATGCAGATGAAGCCGGTGGTGGCCTACGACACCACGCCCTTCGTGCGCATCTCCATCGAAGAGGTGGTGAAGACCCTGATCGAAGCCATCGTGCTGGTGGTGCTGATCATGTACCTCTTCCTGCAGAACCTGCGCGCCACGCTGATCCCGGCAATTGCCGTGCCGGTGGTGCTGCTGGGCACCTTCGGGGTGCTGGCGGCCTTTGGCTATTCGATCAACACCCTGACCATGTTCGGCATGGTGCTGGCCATCGGCCTGCTGGTGGACGACGCCATCGTGGTGGTCGAGAACGTCGAGCGCATCATGAGCGAGGAAGGCCTGTCGCCCCGCGAGGCGACCCGCAAGTCGATGGGCGAGATCACCGGCGCGCTGGTCGGCATTGCGCTGGTGCTGTCGGCGGTGTTCGTGCCGATGGCCTTCTTCGGTGGCTCCACCGGCGTCATCTACCGCCAGTTCTCCATCACCATCGTCGCCGCCATGCTGCTGTCGGTGCTGGTGGCCCTGACCCTCACCCCGGCCCTGTGCGCCACCCTGCTCAAGCCCGGCCACGTACATCGCACGGGCTTCTTTGCGTGGTTCAACCGGGTCTTCGAGCGCAACAGCCAGCGCTACGAGGGCAAGGTCGCCGGCCTGCTCAAGCGCGGCGGCAAGGCCGTGGCGGTGTATGCGCTGCTGCTTGGCCTGTTGTCGGTGCTGTTCCTGCGCCTGCCCACCTCCTTTCTGCCGGAAGAAGACCAGGGCTTCGTGATCGCCATGGTGCAATTGCCGTCCGGCGCCACCAAGGAGCGCACCGCCCAGGCCGTGAATTCGCTTGAGCAGTACATGCTGCAGCAGCCCGAAGTGGCAGGCCTCGTCACCATCAACGGCATGGGCAACGGCGGCAACGCCCAGAACTCGGCGATGGCCTTCATCAAGCTGAAGGACTGGAGCGAACGGGAAGACGCCCCCAGCGCAGCCGCCGCCTTCAGCCGCCGCGCCACCCGCGACCTGTCGGCAGTGCGCGACGCGCGGATCTTCGTGATCCTGCCGCCGGCCATCCGCGGCCTGGGCAGCAGCAGCGGCTTTGACGTGGAACTGCAGGATCTGGGCGGCATCGGCCACGACCGGCTGGTGGCGGCCCGCGAACAGTTCCTGGCCCTCGCCGCCAAGGACCCGACGCTCACCAAGGTGCGCAAGAACGGCCAGGACGACACGCCGCGCTTCCGCCTCGCCATCGACGACCAGAAGGCCGGCGCCTTCGGCCTGGCCATGGCCGACATCAACGACACCCTGTCCACCGCCAGCGGCGGCACCTACGTGAATGACTTCATCAACAAGAGCCGCGTCAAGCGGGTGTACCTGCAGGGCGACGCCCCGGCCCGCGCCATGGGCGAAGACCTGGCCAGCTGGTATGTGCGCAACGGCGAGGGCGGCATGGTGCCTTTCTCGGCTTTCTCCTCGACCAGTTGGACGACGGGCTCGCCGCAGCTGGAGCGCTACAACGGCATGGCGGCCTTCGAGATCGTCGGCGAACCGGCCGAGGGCGTCAGCTCCGGCACCGCGATGAACGCCATTGAGGCGATCATCAAGCAACTGCCGGAAGGCGTCGGCTTCGAGTGGACCGGGCAGTCTTACCAGGAACGCCTGTCCGGCGCCCAGGCCCCGCTGCTCTACGCCATCTCGGTGCTGGTGGTCTTCCTGTGTCTGGCGGCGCTGTACGAAAGCTGGTCGATTCCGTTCTCGGTGATCCTGATCGTGCCGCTCGGCGTGCTCGGCGCGGTGCTGGCCGCCAGCCTGCGCGGCTTGTCGAACGACGTGTATTTCCAGGTCGGCCTGCTGACTACCGTGGGCCTGTCGGCCAAGAACGCGATCCTGATCGTGGAGTTTGCCAAGCAGTTGCAGGAAGAAGGCGCCAGCCTCATCGACGCCACGCTGCAGGCCGTGCGCCTGCGTCTGCGGCCGATCCTGATGACCTCGCTGGCCTTCGCCCTCGGCGTGCTGCCGCTGGCCATCAGCACCGGCGCCGGTTCGGCGAGCCGGGTGGCCATCGGCACCGGCGTGCTCGGCGGCATGATCACCGCCACCGTGCTCGGCCTGTTCTTCATCCCCCTCGCCTTCGTCGCGGTGCGCAAGCTGTTCTCGCGCCCGACCCCGGCGCCCGTCCTGCAGGGAGAAACATCATGAAGCTGCGTACCCTCGGCATTACCCTGCTGCTGGCCGGCGTGCTTGGCGGCTGCGCCACCCTCGCCCCCGACTACGCGCGCCCCGCCGCCCCGGTGGACAATACCTGGCCCGCCAGCGGCGGCAAGGTGGCCGCCAGCGGGACCAATGAATCGGTCGCCACCCCTGGCTGGCGCACCTTCTTCGTCGATACGCGCCTGCACCAGTTAATCGACCTGGCCCTGGCCAACAACCGCGACCTGCGCGAAACCGCCCTCAACATCGTCAAGGCGCGTGCCCAGTACCGCATCCAGCGCGCCGAACTGTTCCCGGCGGTGAGCGCCGATGCCGGCAGCACCGCCAGGCGCACGCCGGGCGAGTTGTCCGGTACCGGGCAGGCCATCACCAGCCGCAGCCACAGCGTGGATCTGGGCTTCAGTAACTGGGAGATCGACCTTTTTGGGCGCATCCAGAGCCTGCGCGACCAGGCCCTCGAGACCTATCTGGCCAGCGAGGAAACCCTGCGCAGCACGCGCATCAGCCTGGTCGCCGAAGTGGCCGGCGCCTACCTCACCCTGTCTGCCGACGAAGCCCTGCTGCAACTGGCGCAGGAAACCCTCGCCAGCCAGCAAAGCAGCTACGCCCTGACCCGCAAGCGCGTCGAGCTGGGCATCGGCACCGAACTGGACTTGCGCCAGATCGAAACCAGTGTCGAAACCGCCCGTCGCGATGCAGCCGCCTACACCGCCCAAGTCGCCACCGACCGCAACGCGCTGGTGCTGCTGGTCGGCACCGCGGTGCCCGACACGCTGTTGCCGCCCGCCGGGCTCGACAGCGTGACGACCCTGCGCGAACTGCCTGTCGGCCTGCCCTCCACGGTGCTGCAGGAACGTCCGGACGTGCTCGCCGCCGAGCGCCAGCTTCGCGCCGCCAACGCCAACATCGGCGCCGCACGGGCCGCCTTCTTCCCGAGCATCAGCCTGACCGCCACCGCCGGCACCGCCAGCAGCACCCTGGGCGGCCTGTTCGCGGCGGGTTCGGGGGCATGGACTTTCATCCCCCAAGTGAGCCTGCCGATCTTCAATGCCGGCGCCAACCGGGCTAACCTGCAAGTGGCCGAAACCGACCGGGACATCTACCTGGCCCGCTACGAAAAGGCCATCCAGAGCGCCTTCCGGGAAGTGGCCGACGCTCTCGCCCAGCGCGCCACGCTGGATGCCCGCCTCGACGCCCAGCACAAGCTGGTGGACGCCAGCGCCGCCAGCTACCGCTTGTCGGAAGCCCGCTACCAGAAGGGCGTGGACAGTTACCTGAGCGCCCTCGACGCCCAGCGCAGCCTGTACGCCGCGCGCCAGAGCCTGGTCAGCCTGAAGCTGTCCGCCGCCACCAATGCCGTCACGCTCTACAAAGTGCTCGGCGGCGGCAATCTCGCGCTGTAGGTCGGGCTTCAGCCCGACACCCTGCCTTGAACTCAAGATGTCCTCTGAAAAACCGGAAATCATCATGAAACGCCCACTGCTCTTCCTCGCCGGCCTGCCCCTCCTGGTGTGGGCCGCCTTCGCCCTCCCCGACATCGTCGCCTCCGCCAAAAACCTGTGGGACTGGCGCCGCGCCCTGATCCTGCTGTCCGGCACCCTCGCCCTGTGGTGGATGAGCGCCGGCATGGTGCTGGCCGCACGGCCGCCAAAACTGGAGAAGTATTTCGGCGGCCTCGACCGCCTGTACCGCCTGCACAAAGACATCGGCATCGGCGCCGGGCTGCTCGTGTTCACCCACTGGATGCTCGAATGGCTGCCCAAGAACCTGGCCAAGGCCGGCTTCATCGAACGCCCCGTGCGCGGCCCGCGCCCGCCCAGGGGGCAGGAAGACATGTGGATCGACCTGGCCAAGGACGTGGGCGAATGGGCCGGCTACATCCTGCTGGCGCTGGTGGTGATCGCCCTGGTGAAGCGCATCCCGTACCGCTACTTCCGCTGGGTGCACAAGCTGTTTCCGCTGGTTTTCATCGCCGGCGCCTTCCACGGCCTGATGCTGATGCCGACGAACTTCTGGCAACAGCCCCTGGGCTGGCTGACGGCGGGCGTCGCAGCCCTCGGCGTCGGGCCGGCCGTGCTGTCCCTGTTGGGCCGCATCGGTGCCCGCCGGCAGCATGTTGCCCACATCGAAAGCCTGAGCTGCCACGCCGACGGCGTACTGGAAGTGCACTGCCGCCCCACCGGATGGCCGGGCCACAAGGCGGGCCAGCACGTGCTGGCCGATTTCGGCCACACCGCGGAAGGCGCCCACCCCTTCACCCTCGCCAATGCCTGGCACCCGGCCACCGGCACCCTCACCCTGTCGATCAAGGGGCTCGGCGACTACACCCGCCAACTGGCCGAACGGCTCGCCATCGGCCAGGCGGTGAAACTCGAAGGCCCCTACGGCGCCTTCACCTTCGATGCCGACAAAGCCGGCATCGGGGAAATCTGGGTCGCCGGTGGCATCGGCATCACCCCCTTCCTCGCCCGTCTCGAAGAACTGGCCCGGCAGAGCGAACGCACCGGGCGCCCGATCGAGCTCTTCTACGCTACCCGCGCCGAGCACGCCGACGCCTACCCGGCAAACTTGCCGGCGCTGTGCGAAGCGGCCGGGGTGCGCCTGCACCGGCGCTACACCGACACCCAGGGGCCCTTCGACACCCGCGACATCCTGCGCCATGCCACAGCGGGCAGCAGCGTGTGGTTCTGCGGGCCGGAAGCCTGGGGGCTGGCACTGGAAAAGGCCGTCGCCAGCACCACTCCGCCAGTCCGATTCGAGCGGGAGTTGTTTGCGTTCCGCTGAACCTCCCCACCCCGGCACAGCGCAACAGCCAGCACAAGCCAGGCATTCACGGCCTGCCAAACTCAGGGCGAGCGCAGCAGCAGGTCCAGCTCTGCCGCGAGAGTGGCGGCCTGCTCCGGCCGGCCGCGACGGGCTTCGATACGGGCCGCCAGGCGCAACAGGTCCGGATCGTCGGGCAAGCGTAGGCGGCTGGCAGCCAGCAACACGGCAGCCTGGTCCAGACACCCTGCTTCCAGCAGCGCCACACCGGCGACCAGCGCGTAACGGCCGTTGCCCGGCGCCCGGCTGACGGCCTCCTCGAGCAGTGGCAGCGCGGCCTCCCGGCGCCCCTGGCGAATCAGCAGCAGGGCCAGGGCATGGCGAGGCTCGGCCGCATGGGGCGCAAGCGTCATTGCCTGGCGCAGCAGGCCCTCGGCATCGCCCTGACCGCCGGCGCGAAAGAGATCAGCCAGATTGATCAGGGCCGGGACGAAGGCCGGGTCGAGTCGCAAGGCCGTCCGCAATGCCGCCTCGGCGGCGGCCGGATCCCCCCGGGCCAGATGCAGGCGGGCGAGGTTCACGTGGGCCTCCGGGCGCTCGGCCGCGAGGCGTTCAGTGGCGAGGAGTTCGTCGATCACAACCGCCAGCTGGTTCCGCGGGCCGTCCGGCAAGGCACCGGCGGGCAGCCCGGCCAGGCTGCGGGCGGCTTCGATACGCACGGCGCGCAGCGGATCATCGAGCAAAGGCACGCCAATGGCGGCAGCCGGCCCCGGGGGCAATACCGCCAGCGCACGCGCCGCACCGAGGCGCAGCAACCCGTCCCTGCCGCCGGCAGCCCGCGCCAGCGCCACCTGAGCGCCAGCCGGGCGCCCCCCCGAACTGGCCAGCACACTGGCCTGCTGAATGGCAGGGTAGTCGGCCTCCAACGCCCGGGCCAGGGCACTGCCCGGCCAGCCGCCGCGCCACAATGCAGCCAGCAGATCGGCAATGCCCTTACCCGCTGCCGGCTTGCCACGCCAGCTTTCGAGCGCGGCGGCAGCCCAGTCGGGCCGACGGTCGGTATGGCAGGCAGTGCAGGCATCCGGCGTGCCGAGGCGCACCGAAACATCCGGGCGTGGCACGGCCAGGCGGTGGTCATGGCGCACATGCACGCCCATGTAGGTCTTGGTCGGCATGTGGCAGGCCGTGCACGCCGCACCTGTCGAACCGGGGGCGTGGCGATGGTGGGATGCCGCATCGTAGCGGGCCTGCAGGTGGCACTGGGCACACAGGGCGTTACCCGATGCCCGCGGCTTGCCGTCGTGGGGGTCGTGGCAGTGGGTGCAGGTCACACCGGCGCGGTGCATGGCGCTCTGGACGAAAGATCCGTATTCGAAAACCTCGTCGTCGATCTGCCCGTCCGGGTGGTACACGCCGGGCTCAATCAAGGCCGGGCGAAAGTTGTCGAGAAAAGGCGCCTCCGGCCGTGGCGCGGCGACCAGTTGCTGACGGCGGGAATGGCAGCCGGCACACACCTCGCCGGCCCGCTGGCCGACGGCCGGATCGCCTTGCGGGCGGGCAATCGGTGCGCTGCCATCAAAGGCAAAGACCAGCCGGCGCAGCACGCGGGTGGCCACCGGCAGGCCGTGGCCATCGCCGGCCGCGACAGCCGCCCCCCGCGCCTCTGCCACATGCGCCGAGCCGGCGCCATGGCAGGCCTCGCAGCCCACGGCCTGGTCGGTCGAGGTGGTCCGGTAGTGGCCGCTGGCCGGGTCGTGATGCTTGACCACGCCGGTGGAATGGCAGCCGGCGCACATGAAGTTCCAGTTCAGCTCGCGGCCGGTCCAGTGCAGCGCCTCGCCGGGCCGGGCCTTCTCGTGGAGCGCCAGGGCGAACCAGCGCTGGCCGCCCTCGGCCGGCGAGCGGGTGTCCCAGGCGATGTCGAAGGCCTGCAGACGGCCGCCCGGCAGCGGAATCAGGTATTGCTGGAGCGGGTGGACGCCAAAGGTGTGAGTGACCTGAAAATCGGCAGGCTGGCCGTCCGGCCCTTCGGTGCGGATGAAGAAGCCCGCCCCCCGACGAAAGAAGCGCACCTGGCGCGCCCCCTGCGTGAAGCGGGCATCGGCAAAGTCGCCCCGCACGGTGGCCTCGGTGGCGGGCTGCATGGCCTGGGCGTGGTGAGAGGCCTGCCAGCGCCGCCCTTCGTCCGCATGACAGCTCACGCAGGTGGCACTGCCCACGGCGCGCGGGGCCTCCCCGCCCCGGGCCAGGCCGGCGCAGAGGCTCAGACACATCAGAACAAGAAACACCCACCCGGCCAATGCCGGGCGGGCGCGATGGCCGCGCGTCAGAGGAGCTCCACCTGCACCTTGTCCAGGGTGCCCGAGAAGCGGAAGGGCACCTTGTACTCGCTGCTGACCGGCGTCCCCAGGTCGGCGCCAATGTCGAGCGTGTCGTAGCTGCCGTAGGCGATCTTGCTGATGCGCCCCTCACCCACCTGCCGGCCATTGACGAAGAGCCGGCCGACGCCCGGCACCGCCGGCAGCGGCTGGCCGGGCACCACGGTGGCCGACGCGGCGGGCACGGCCCCGTCCGGCGTAAAGCGGAATTCGACCTTCACCTTGCCGCGGGGCAGGCGCTCGCCAGCCACGATGTGGCCGCTGCGATGGCCGTGGGCGTTGGCTTCATAGTGCAGGCGCCCCTCCTTCACGAACAGGCTGAAACCGCCCCAGCGCCCGCCGTCGGCAATGATGACGCCGTCGCCGCCCTTGCCGGACAGATCCACATCGGCGCTGATGCGGTGCGCCCGGCGGGTCACGTCCGGGCCACTGCGCGACGGAATGCGACCCACTCCGGCCCGGTAGGTAAACAGGCTGCGCCCGGCGGTCAGGCTGGGCCGCCCGACCCCCACATCCGGCTGCAAGGGGTACACATCGTTACGCCAAGCTTCCTTGTCGAAGGCCGCCACCAGCTCGGCGAGCTTTTCCGGGTACTGGTCGGCCAGGTTGCGCGACTGGCTGAAGTCTTCATCCAGGTTGTAGAGCTCCCACTGGCGGGTGCCGAACGGGGCCTTGTTGAGCGCCGAGTTGCCCCCCGGATTGACCTGCCGCGAACCAGCCCACCAGCCATCCTTGTAGATGCCACGGGTGCCGCGAATCTCGAAATACTGCAGGGTACGCGGTGCGGAAGCGCCGGTCTGGGTGAAGCTGGCGGCAAGGCTGCGGCCCGACAGGGGCTGCTGATCCACCCCCTCCACCTTCTGCGGGAAACTGATGCCGGCAAGCTCGTAAATGGTCGGGGCAATGTCGGTGGCGTGGCCAAACTGGCTGCGCACCACGCCGCGCTCCTTGATGCCCTTCGGCCACGACACCACCAGCGGGTTGCGGGTGCCGCCCAGATAGGCCGGCACGCCCTTGCCGTACTGGAAGGGCGTGTTGTCGGCCCACGCCCAGGCGGAACCCACCTGGTTGTCGAAGGCCGGGCTGCCCAGCTCTTCGAGGCGCTTGACCCGTTCGGCCACCGTCGCCGGCTGGCCGTCCGGCGCCAGCACATCACGGCCCAGCAGCGCCGTATTCACTTCCGCGCCGTTGTCGCCGACGATGTAGAACACCACCGTGTTGTCGCCCTTGCCCTGGGCGCGGATCTCGGCCAGCAGGCGGCCCACCTGGAAGTCGGTGTAGGCCAGGAAGGCAGCGGTCACCTCGGCCTCGCGGGCCAGCAGCTTGCGCTGATCGGCCGGCAGCGAATCCCAGGCCGGCAGTTCGGGCGGGCGCGGGGTTAACTGCGCATTGGCCGGGATCACGCCCTTGGCCTTCTGGCGGGCGAAGATCTGCTCCCGCAGGCGGTCCCAGCCCTGGTCGAACTTGCCCTTGTAGCGCTCGATCCACTCCTTGGGCACGTGGTGCGGCCAGTGCGTACCGCCCGGCGCAAACCACAGGAAGAAGGGCTTGTCGGGATACACCGCATCCAGCGTGCGCAGCCAGCGGGTGGCGTCGTCGGCCATGTCGGCGGTGAGGTGGTAGCCCTGCGCCGGCGTGGCCCCGGGCTCGACCGGCGTGGTGTTGCGATACAGGCGCGGCTCCCACTGGTTGTCGGCGCCACCGTGAAAACCGAAGAAATACTCGAAGCCCAGGCTGGTCGGCCAGTGATCGAAGGGGCCGGCGGGAGTGACTTCCCACTCCGGCGTGTTGTGCCATTTGCCGAAGGCGGCCGTGCTGTAGCCGTTCTGGCGCAGCACTTCAGGCAAGGACACGGTGTCCTTGGCCCACACCGAGTTGTAACCCGGAAACCCCGCCGACGAGTTGGCCACGTTGCCAAAGCCCACCTCGTGATGGTTGCGCCCGGTAAGGATCGCCGAGCGGGTTGGCGAGCACAGCGCCGCCACATGAAACTGGTTGTACGACAGGCCGCTCTTCGCCAGTTCTTCCAGGGCCGGCGTTTCAGCCACGCCGCCAAAGGTGGACGACTGGGCGAAACCCACGTCGTCGAGCAGCACCACGACCACATTGGGCGCGCCCGGCGCCGCCTTCGCCTGCTTCGGCCAGGCCGGCGTGGACTTGCCCTTATCCGGGTCGATCTTGCCGGCAAAGGGTTCGGGCGGACGGGGCAGCACCTGGACAGCCTGCTGGGCGTGCGCCAGCGGCGCCAGGGCCAGGCCGATGAGCAGGCCGGCAGAACGGAAAGGAGTTTTCTTCATGGGCGTGGATAGGCTTGTTCCGGGGACGAAAAGGATTGCCCGCACAGACCGTGCCACCCCTGAATGACCAGGTGGCACAAGACTTTAGCGCCCGCCCCCCGAGCCACTCTGCTGCCCACCCAACCGCAGCGCAGCAAATCTGCTGATTTCCCAGCACCCCTCTCGCCAAGCGAGCCGCGCCAAGCCGCGCCGGCACTGGCGGCCACATCGTGGAACGGAAATTGCCATCCTGTAGGGTTTGCTTGCCCGCGGCACCCTGCCTCCATGTGGATCGTCAATATCGCCCTGCGGCGCCCCTACACCTTTCTGGTGATGGCGCTGCTCATCCTGCTGTCCATGCCCTATGTGCTGCGGAAGATGTCCGTCGACATCTTTCCGTCCATCGACATTCCGGTGGTGGCCATGCTGTACAGCTACAACGGGCTGCCCGCACCGGAGATCTATAGCCGCATCACCCGCACCGCCGAGCGGGCGATGACCCAGTCGGTGGACAACATCGAGCACACCGAATCGATCTCGGTGGCCGGCGGGGCGATCATCAAGGTCTTCTTCCAGCAGGGCACCGACATCGGCACGGCGCTGGCCCAGGTCCAGTCGGGCGCCAACGCAGCCTACCGCTCGCTGCCGGTGGGCATCGCACCGCCCCAGGTGGTGGAGTACTCGGCCACCGACCTGCCGCTGTTGCAGGTGGGCGTATCCAGCGCCACCGTGCCCGAAACCGAGGTGGGCGAGCTCACCAACGACGTGGTGCGCAACACCCTGCGCCTGAAGAAAGGGGTCGAACTCACCGCCCCCTTCGGCGCCCGCAACCGGCAGATCTCGGTGGACATCGACACTGCCGCCCTGCTTGCCCGCGGCATCACCCCGGCCGACGTGACCAATGCCATCGGCAACCAGACCCTCACGCTGCCCACCGGCATCGTCAAGATCGGCGCCCAGGAATACGACGTGGCCCTCAACGGCTCGGTGGCCACCATCGCCAAGATCGCCGACATCCCCATCAAGACCGTCGACGGCAAGACCATTCACGTACGCGACGTGGCCAGCGTGCGCGACGGCGCCGGGCCGCTCTCGACCATCGTGCGCCAGAACGGCGAGCGCGGCATCCTGACCTCGGTGTTCAAGGTGGGCGGCGTGTCCACGCTGGAGGTGGTCGATCAGGTCCGCAACGAGATCCCGCGCATCCTCGAAAAGCTGCCCGAGGACATGAGCCTCAAGCTGATGTTCGACCAGTCGCTGTTCGTGCGGGCGGCCATCGGCAACGTGCTCCACGAAGCGCTGATCGCCGCGTCCCTCACCGCCGCAATGATCCTGCTCTTCCTCGGCAACTGGCGCACCACCTGCATCATCGCCGTGTCGATCCCCCTGTCGATCTGCTGCTCGCTGATCGTGCTCTACCTGCTCGATGAAACCCTCAACCTGATGACCCTCGGCGGGCTGGCGCTGGCGGTGGGCATCCTGGTGGACGACGCCACCGTCGAGATCGAGAACATCGAGCGCCAGATGGCCCTCGGCAAGAATCCGCACCAGGCCATTCTCGACGGGGCCCAGGAGATCGCCGCCCCGGCCTTCGTATCGACCCTGTGCATCTGCATCGTCTTCGTACCGATGTTCTTTCTCACCGGCGTGGCCCGCTCGCTCTTCGTGCCGCTGGCCGAGGCGGTGGTGTTTGCGATGCTGGCTTCCTACCTGTTGTCGCGCACGCTGGTGCCGACGCTGGTGATGTACATGATGGCCGCGCAACACGGCGGGCACCGGCCGGCACCAACGGCGGGTCTGGCGGCGCGCTTTCATCGCATCCACCTGGGCTTCGAGGCCGGCTTTGCGCGCCTGCGCGAGCACTACACCGTGCTGCTGGCCGCCCTGCTGCGCCAGCGGCGGCGCTTCGGCCTGGCCTTCATGGGCCTGTGCCTGCTGTCGCTGGGGCTGGTGCCGCTGCTCGGGCAGGATCTCTTTCCGGCGGTGGACGCCGGCCAGATCCGCCTGCACCTGCGCGCCCCCTCCGGCACCCGGCTGGAGGAAATGCCCAAGCTGGTGGACCAGGTCGAAGCCACGCTCCGCGAAGTCGTCCCGGCGGCCGAGCTTGGCGACATCCTCGACATCGTCGGCGGCCCCTACTCCACCCGCAATACGCTGTTCGGCAACTCGGGCAGCGCCGAGACGGCCGATACCGAGATCATGCTGTCGCTGTTGCCCGGCCACGGCCCCAGCGCCGACTACATCGCCCGCCTGCGCGCCCTGCTGCCGGAGCGCTTCCCGGGCGTCGAGTTTTACTTCCAGCCTGCCGATCAGGTCAGCCAGACCCTCAACTTCGGCACCCCGGCGCCCATCGACATCCAGTTCATCGGCGGCAAGCCCACCGAGGTGATTCCGCTGGCGGTCGAGCTGAACAATCGCCTGCGCGCCATTCCCGGCATCGTCGATGCCCACGTGTACCAGCGCTGGGGCAAGCCGGCCCTGGCCCTCGACATGGACAGGGTGCGCCTGCAGCAGCTCGGCCTGGCCGCCAGGGACGTCGCCCAGAACGTGATGATCTCGCTGTCCGGCAGCATGCAGGCCTCACCGGCCTACTGGCTCAACCCGGTCAACGGCAACACCTACACCATCGGCGTGCGCAGCCCCGAAACGGCCGTCGACAGCCTTGACGCGCTGCTGCGCACCCCGGTGGGCGCCAACGCCGATGGCGCCCAGTTGCTCGGCAACGTGGTGTCCCTGTCCCGTCAGGCCATGGCGCCGATGGTCACCACCTACAACACCACGCAGATCTTCAACGTCTTCGCCAACGTGGAAGGGCGCGATCTGGGCAGCGTCAGCCGCGACATCGACGTCCTGCTCGACGAGATTCGCCCCAAACTGCCCCGCGGTGTCGATCTGGTCATGCGCGGCCAAGTGGAAACCCTGCACAGCGCCTTCGCCGGCCTGGCCCTCGGCCTGGCGGTGGCCATCGTGCTGGTGTACCTGCTGCTGGTGGTCAACTTCCAGTCGTGGGTCGACCCGCTGATCATCATCAGCGCGCTGCCCGCCGCGCTGGCCGGCATCGCCTGGCTGCTGTTCCTGACCGGCACCACGCTCAGCGTGCCGGCGCTCACCGGCACCATCATGACCATGGGGGTGGCCACGGCCAACTCGATCCTGCTGGTGTCCTTCGCGCGCAGCCGCCTCGCCGAGGGTGTGCCGCCCCTCACCGCGGCGCTGGAAGCCGCCTCGACCCGCCTGCGCCCGGTGCTGATGACCGCCTTCGCGATGATCGCCGGCATGTTGCCGATGGCCCTCGGCGTGGGCGAGGGCGCCGAACAGAACGCCCCGCTGGGCCGGGCCGTGATCGGCGGACTCGCCTTCGCCACCGCCTCCACCCTGCTCTTCGTCCCCCTCGTCTTCGCCGCGGTGCATCTGCGGCTGGAGCGCCGCGGGTTGCGCCAGCACCTGGCCCCCGCCTGATCGAACCCGGAATCACGCCATGTCCGACATGACCCCGCCCCCTTCGCCCCACGCCCTCGCCGCCCACACGGGTGGCAAAACCCTGCGCTACGCCCGCTTCACCGGCTTCAGCGTGATTGGCCTGCTGCTGGCCGGCGGCGGCCTGCGCCTGGCCCTCGAACACCAGGACGCCCGCGCCCTTGAGCAGCGCACCGCCACCAGCCTGACCCGCACCGTATCCACGGTGGTCGCCCGTCCTGGCGACGGCCAGCGCAACGTTACCTTGCCGGCCACCCTCAAGGGGCGCAGCGAAATCACCCTCCTCGCCCGCAGCGGCGGCTACCTCACCGCCTGGCACAAGACCATCGGTGAGCGGGTCAGGAAGGGCGAGCTGCTGGCCACCATCGAAGCCCCCGAGCAGGACCAGGAACTGGCCCAGGCCCGTGCTGCCCGTGACCAGGTCAAGGCCCGCGTGGAACTCACCCGCGACACCCTCAAGCGCTGGGAACACCTGTCCAGCCTCGACAGCGTGGCCAAACAGGACCTCGACGAAAAACGCAGCGCCGCCACCCAGGCCCGCGCCGATCTGGCCGCGGTAGACGCCAATGTGCGCCGGCTCGAACAACTCAAGAGCTTCCGCCGCATCGTCGCCCCCTTCGATGGCGTGATCACCCGCCGCAGCGTCGAAGTCGGTGATCTGATCACCGCCAACGGCAAGGAGCTCTTCGCCCTCGCCCAGACCGACCCGCTGCGCCTGACCCTGTGGATTCCGCAGGTCTACGCCAGCGAAATCGCCGAAGGCCAGGAAGTCACGCTGCGCATCCCCGAGAGCCCCGGCAAGAAGCTCACCGCCAAAGTCGCCCACGCCGCCGGCGCGCTCGACCCGGTGACCCGCACCCGCCAGGTGGAACTGGAGCTGCCCAACCCGGACGGCAAGCTGCTGCCCGGCACCTACGGCGAAGTCAGCTTCAAGCTGTCGAGTACCGCCAAGGCCCTGCTGGTGCCCACCAGCACCCTCGTCACCGGTCAGGACGGCACCCGCGTCGTCACCGTCGGCAAAGACAACACAGTCTCTTTCCAGAACGTCACCGTCGGCCGCGATCTCGGCCGCGACATCGAAATCCTGTCGGGTCTCAAGTCCGGCGATGTGCTGGTGAGCAGCCCCTCCGACCTGCTGGCCGACGGTGAAACCGTCAATCCGAAGGCCATGCCGGAAAAGAATCGCAAAGGCAGCCCCACCGACAAGCCCGCCCCCCCCAAAAAGAGCTGATCCCTACCGGAGAACCACCGCCATGACCCGTCTTGTCCTCCTCCTCGCCCTCGCCGCCGCCCTGCCCGCCCATGCCGGCAAGATCGACAATGGCAGCTGGAGCCATGCCTGCGGCCCGCGCCCGGCCGCCGTCAGCCTCGACCTGAAAAACCCCGACGCCTTCAACAAGAGCGTCGCCACGGTGAACACCTACCGCCAGACCCAGCGCGCCTGGCTGGACTGCCTGCAGAACGAAGGCAACGCCGACATCAAGGCCACCAGCCAGCTGATCAGCCAGTTCATCAACACCGAAGCGCAGGCAGCGAAGGAAGCCAACGACAAGATCGCCGCCGATGCGAAGATCGCCGAAGCAAAATTCGGCGACGGCAAGTAAGCCCCCGCGTCAACACATGGCGCGCCGGAAACCCCGATGACACGTCACCTGATCACCGCCGGCATCCTGCTTGCAGCCCTCGCCCTGTATGCCGCCGGCGCCGATAGCGGCAGCGCGGGCTTGGTCAGCTCGGGCGTCCTGCTGGAACTCGTCTTCTGGTATCGCCTGCACCCCTTCGCGGGCCGCGCGCCACGCCGGCTGGATAGCTCCACCAGGGGCGGCCCTGACTGCAGATTCAACCGCGGGGCACTGTCCAGCCGGGGTGCTGGAAATATTTTCCGTAAGCCTTGAGCGCTTCGCGCACCCGAACGGCACCGGCCTTGCGCGACGCCGTCGTTTTGCCCTCCATCGCCTCGGCGCCGCCCATCAGCTCGGCGATCAGCAGGTGGAGCATGCCGTCGGCTTTCGGCTCCAGCTTGCAGTGCTCGACGGCATGCGCCACCTCCTGGCCAATTGTCCTGGCCAGCGCCTGATACCCTTCATTGCTGAATTCATTCCGGTGAATCCGGGGAAGCGCCTTGGTCATCGCCTGATTGATGTCATTCATGACCTGACGCAGCGTTGCGTCCGTTTTCCACTTGCTGCCGGCATTGAGCTGGAGCGTTTGCGGGGCGCTGCTGGCGTGACTGTGGTGCTGATGCTCGCTGGCACTTCCTGCGGCCTGGGTGACGCCCGACATCAGAAAGGCAACAGACACCAGCACGCCGAGATATTTTGATTTCATCGAAATTTTCTTCCTGTCAGCAGGGCCCGTTCAGGCTTCGTCCAGCCTGTCAGCCGGCACTTCCGGATCGTCGGCAGGGACGATTCCCCAGTCGCCCCACTTGTACCAATCCTCACCGATCAACTCGGCCGGGTGCTGGGTGCGGCCGGAACCATTGCCACACCCGAGTGCATCCACGGAACAATACTTGTCGCACCCCCAGCAGATGCGCTCGGGATGTTTGGGATTCAGGGGAAATTTCTTGGCCATTTCGGGACACCGGAAAATGGGCGGTTTGCCACGCTCAAACCTATAACCGAGTACTTTACTCAACTATCCCGACAAGGACTTGATTCTTCTCAAGAAGAGCAAATCCTTGGCCCCAGGGATGAACTGGTCGGCCTCAAACACAAAAATACTGACACTCCCGAGGAATCATTTTTTCATATGAAAAAAATATTCTGTGATGTGACGCAACAACTGCGACACGTCACGGAATACTTGCGACACGTGTTGCGACGTTCGGACGACGTAACACAAGGCCCAAGCGGTGTGACGCCATGTCCAGGTGACATGACGCAATGGCTACGACACGCCACAAAATCATTCCATGGTGTGATGCAGCTATTTTTTCATATGAAAAAATGATTTTGTGGGCTGACGCAATGATCGGGGGAGAGGCTTTTCGAAGGCTGAGCGGCTGAGCGCCGGGATGCAGCAAGCAACACGGTCAATTCTTTCAGGCTGAATTTCTCTTGCAGATCAAGGGGCTGCGGGGGCTTTGTGTGGAGCGGGGCATGATCCGCATGCCCCATGACGCGGCAGTGACCAAAACCTGACCAATGCCGAAGCTGATCGTCGATGGTGCGGACGGTAACGATCTGGACCGGCCTCCGGTTGGCGTGGTCACTCCATAGCCAACTTGCGTACATCAACTGCGCAGGCGGCTGAAGAGATGGCCCGTAAAATAGCCTCCTGTTAGACTCGTGACGATTTAAGACTACTCTGATGCATGTCGGAGTACCAAGACGATGAATGCCGAACCGTGGGTCACCGCAAGCGAAGTCGCCCAGCACCTGGGCGTCGTGAAGGACACCGTCTACCGCTGGCGGGAGCGCAGAGGCCTGCCCGCGCACAAGATCGGCAGGCTGTGGAAATTCCAGCTCTCCGAAGTCGATGAGTGGGTGCGAGCGGGTGGCGCCGACGAAGAAAAAGAGCACGCGTAACGGAAGAGTGCACGACATGGACAAATACCAGCTCAGTGAGCGTGATATCTGCACCAAGTTCATCACGCCAGCGATTCAGCAGGCTGGGTGGCAGCAGCACCAATTCCGCGAGGAGGTGAATCTCACTGATGGCCGTGTCATGGTGCGCGGCAAGCTTGCGGCACGGGTGAAAAACCCTGATGCCAAGGGCGGGCCCAAACGTGCTGATTTTGTGCTCTATGCAAGACCAAATGTACCCATTGCCGTTGTTGAGGCCAAGCAGGCCAAATTCTCAGTGGGGCATGGCATGCAGCAGGCATTGGCCTATGCCGAGATGCTGGATGCCCCTTTTGCCATCAGCAGCAATGGCGATGGCTTTCTGATCCACGACCGCACCGGCATCACCCAGCCCGTAGAGCGTGAACACCAGATCAGCGAATTTCCCTCACTGGATGACCTTTGGCCGCTGTACCAACAGTGGAAAGGTCTGGCCGCACCCGAAGCCGTCAAACTCATCGAGCAACCGTTTTACACCGACGGCAGTGGTCGCGAAGCACGCTACTACCAGCGCGTAGCCATCAACCGTGCCGTCGAAGCCATTGCCAAAGGCCAGCAACGCGTGTTGTTGGTCATGGCCACCGGCACCGGCAAAACCTACACCGCCTTCCAGATCATCTGGCGCATGTGGAAAGCCAAGGCCAAAAAGCGCATCTTGTTCCTGGCCGACCGCAACATCCTCGTCGATCAAACCATGCAACAAGACTTCGCTCCTTTTGGCGAGGTAATGCACAAGGTCACCAATCGCGAGGTCAAGAAGAACTATGAGATCTACCTTGCCCTTTATCAGGCAGTCACCGGCAAGGAAGAATGGAAGCAGATCTACAAGCAGTTTCCCGCGGACTTCTTCGATCTTATTGTCGTCGATGAATGCCACCGGGGCAGTGCTGCAGACGATTCGGCCTGGCGCGATGTGCTCGAATATTTCAGCAGCGCCACCCATCTGGGTCTGACCGCCACGCCCAAAGAAACCAAGGAGGTCAGCAACGCCACCTATTTTGGCGAACCGATTTACACCTACTCGCTCAAGCAGGGCATCGAAGACGGCTTCCTCGCACCCTACAAGGTCATCCGGATTGCCACGGATGTTGATGCCGTCGGCTACACCCCTGAAAAAGGCAAGGTCGACAAACTCGGTCAGACCGTTGAGCAACGCCAGTACAACACCAAGGATTTTGACCGCAATCTGGTGCTGGAAAAACGCACCAAACTGGTTGCTGGCAAGGTGTGGGAATACCTCAAAGCCATCGACCCGATGGCCAAGACCATCGTCTTCTGCGACGATCAGGACCACGCCGAGCGCATGCGGCAAGAGCTGGTCAAGCTGATTCCGGCCGCTGCCAGCAACCGCCGTTACGTGATGCGTATCACCGGTGACGACAACGAAGGCAAGGCGCAGCTCTCTTACTTCATCGACAACGATGAGCCTTACCCGGTCATCGCCACCACCTCCAAGCTGCTAACCACCGGAGTCGATGCCAAGACCTGCAAGCTCATCGTGCTGGACCAGAACATCAACTCGATGACCGAATTCAAACAGATCATTGGCCGTGGCACCCGGCTGCGTGAGGACTACCAGAAACTCTACTTCACCATCATGGACTTCAAGGGTGCCACGCGCCTGTTCGCCGACCCGGATTTTGATGGCGAGCCTGTGGTCATATACGAACCCAAGCCCGACGAACCTGTGGTGCCCGAAGAAATCACCGACGTGCCAGGCATAGGCGAGCCAGCACCACCGCCCTACGTACCAGGCTCCACGGATGGAGACGACGCACAGCCCGGCGGAAACACCGGTGGGGGTGGCCGCACCAAGTACGTGATCGACGACGTGAACGTGCGCGTCGCCGTGGAGCGTTCGCAGTACCTTGATGCCGACGGCAAGCTCATCACCGAGGACTATCGCGTTCTGCTCAAGGACGACATCAAAAAAGCGCTGCGAGCCGAATTCGGCACGATGACCGACTTCCTGCGCCGCTGGAACGGTGCGGAACGCAAGCAGGCCGTGCTGCAAGAGCTGGCCAAACACGGGGTGCCGCTGGATATCCTGCAGCAGGCAGTGGCCAACGGCAGCGAGCTGGATGTGTTTGATCTGGTCGCCCATGTCGCCTTCGACCAAAAGCCGCTCACCCGCCGCGAGCGTGCCAACAACGTGAAAAAGCGCGACGTGTTTGGCAAATACGGCGAGCAAGCCCGCGCGGTGCTTGAAGCCTTGCTCGACAAATTCGCCAACCACGGTGTGCAGAACATTGAAGACGACAAGGTGCTGGAGTTACCACCGTTTGATCAGTTCGGCAGCAAAACCCAGATCCGGCGCGGCATCTTTGGCAGCGTTGAGCAATACACCCAAGCCGTGCACGAGCTGGAACAAGCGCTCTACGAACAGAACGAACTGAAACAGGCCTGATCCAGCATCAAGCCACGCGAAACGAGAACAACAAGATGAATCTCAGCAGCACCATCAAGTCCATCCAGGACATCATGCGCAAGGACGACGGCGTCGACGGCGATGCCCAGCGCCTCGGCCAACTCACCTGGATGCTCTTTCTCAAAGTGTTCGACCAGCGCGAGGAAGAATGGGAAGACGACAACACCGCCTACCAGTCGCCCCTGCCCGAGCGCTACCGCTGGCGCAACTGGGCCGCCTACATCGTGGATGCCGAAGGCAAAAAGAAGCCGCAGATCGCTGCGAGCGACTTGGTACCCTTCGTCAACAACGAGCTTTTTCCGGCCCTGAAAGAAAAGATCGACGCCAGCCAGAGCCCGCAACACAAGGTCATCAAGCAGGTATTTGAAGACGCCAACAACTACATGAAATCCGGCCCGCAGATGCTGGCCGTGATCGAAAAGCTGGAAGACGCCATCAACTTCCACGACTTCAAAACCCGCGCCAGCTTGGGTGATGTCTACGAGCAAATGCTCAACGATCTGCGCGGCGCCGGCAACGCGGGCGAGTTCTACACCCCGCGCGCCATCACCGCCTTCATGGCCGACCGCGTCAACCCGCGCCTGGACAGGCGCGAAACGGTGATGGACCCGGCCTGCGGTACCGGCGGCTTCCTGACCGCCGCCATCGACCACTTCCGCAACCAGCTCACCACCCAATCCAGCGCCGAAGACAAGCGTGCCATTGAAGAGCTGATTCACGGCATCGAAAAAAAACAACTGCCCCACCTGCTATGCACCACAAACATGCTGCTGCACGGCATCGACGTGCCCAGCCAGATCGAGCACCGCAACACACTGGGCATCGGCTGGAACGAATGGAGCGCCAACAACAAGGTCGATTGCATCATCACCAACCCGCCGTTTGGCGGCTACGAAGATGATGGCGTCGGCAGCGACTACCCGGCCGACTTGCGCACCCGCGAAACCGCCGACATGTTCATGGCGCTCATCGTCAAGAAGTTGCTCAAGGAAAACGGTCGCGCCGCCGTGGTGCTGCCCGATGGCTTTTTGTTTGGCGACGGCATCAAGGGCACGCTGAAAAAGCTCCTGCTGCGCGACTGCAAGCTGCACACCATCATCCGCCTGCCCAAGGGCGTGTTCGCCCCCTACACCACCATCAAGACCAACCTGCTGTTCTTCACCAAGGGCGCCACGGTGGACGATGGCACCGAACATTTTCACACCAACACCATCTGGTTCTACGAGCACCCCTACCCGGCGGGCTACAAGAGCTATTCCAAAACCAAGCCCATCCGGCTGGAAGAATTCAAACCCGAGCAGGAATGGTGGGGCGACGAGGCCAACGACTTTGCCGATCGCGTGGAAAACGAATTCGCCTGGAAGATGAATTTCAAAACCAAGCGCGAACAGGCCGAAGCCGCTGCGCAGCCGCATTGGGACAAGGCCGAGCAGTTGCGAGCCAAAGCAGGTTTGAAGCGTCGTCAGGCAAAGTACTTGGCCGATAGTCTGACCGGGCGACGCAATGATCCTGGATTGGCGGCCTACCTGAAGGATCAATTGGCTGATTTGCAGGGCGACTTCAAAAAAGCCGATGCAGATGGACAGGCTTACCTCTCGGTACTCGTAGAGGAACTGCAATCGGCCATTGAGCGTGAGAGCACTCAACAAATTATTGCGCTACTGGAAATCTCGGCGACCCATCTGCGTGATGTTGCCGAAGCCCTGGACTTGCAAGCGCGTGACGCGCAGGCGGCGGGCGACCGCATCTACTGGCCCATCTTTAATCTCGACATCAAAAACCCCAACGCCCCGGAAGAAGAAACCCACGACCCGGACGTGCTGCTGGAAAAATACAAAAAACTCCTGGGTGAGATTGAAGAAACTGAAAACCAGCTCAAGAGTGAACTGGCTGCGGCATTGGCACATCACTTCAGCCCGGAGGCCGAAGCATGAAACCCGTACCGCCGAAAACTGCCGGGCCGCAACTGTTGGGCGATATCCGCCAGTTGATTGAAACCAGCCGCACCGAACTGGCTGTTGCAGTCAACAGTCGTCTGACCCTGCTGTACTGGAACATCGGCCGCCGCATCCACAGCGAAGTACTGCATGGCGAGCGCGCCACCTACGGCGAGCAGATTGTCTCCACACTGTCGAGACAATTGGAAACCGACTACGGGCGCGGCTTTTCCGCCAAAAACCTGCGCCACATGCTGCGTTTTGCTGAAGCCATTCCTTCGGAGGAAATTGTCTCCGCAGTGCGGAGACAATTGAGCTGGACGCACATCAAAACCTTGATCTACATCGACGATCCGCTCAAACGCGACTTCTACCTGCAAATGTGCCAGCAGGAAGGCTGGAGTACCCGCACTCTGCAAGACCGGCTGGACTCCCAGCTCTTTGAGCGCACCGCCTTGTCAAAGCAACCCGAGCAACTGCTGGCACAAGAGCTGGCCACCCTGCGCCAAACCGGCACCATCACCCCGGCCTTGGTGCTGAAAGACCCCTACATACTGGACTTCCTTGGCCTGCAAGACCGCTATCTGGAAAAAGACCTGGAAGACGCCATCCTGCGCGAACTGGAAAACTTCCTGCTGGAACTGGGCGCGGGCTTCACCTTCATCGCTCGCCAAAAACGCATCCAGATCGACAACGACGATTTCTACATCGACCTGCTTCTGTACAACCGCCGCCTGAAAAGACTTGTGGCGATTGAGCTCAAGCTGGGTGATTTCAAGGCTGCCGACAAGGGCCAGATGGAGCTGTACCTGCGCTGGCTGGCCAAACATGAACAAGAGCCGGGCGAAACGCCGCCCTTGGGCATCATCCTGTGCAGCGGCAAAAAGCAGGAACAGATCGAATTGCTCGAACTGGACGCCAGCGGCATCCACGTCGCCGAGTACCTCACCACCCTGCCCCCGAGGGAAGTGCTGCAGGCCAAATTGCATGAAGCCATCGCCCGCTCACGCGCCCGGCTGGAAAACCGTGGGGAGAACGCCTGATGGACGCACAACAGTTTTTGGCGGAGTTTGGGCATGTTGCGAATGCGCCGGGGGGTGTGGGGCGGTTGCGGGAGTTGGTTATCCAATTGGCCATTTCAGGCCGGCTTGTAGAGCGTATCGAATCAGAAGCTACTGCTTCGCAGGCAATCGAAGCGGCCGCTGAGTTGCGCCATGCATATGAAGAAGAGCTTGATCTGCGCACCACGAGGATGCACCCGCCATTGCATTCGAAACCATTTCCGGTACCCGATCATTGGCAGTGGACTCGCCTAGAACAAATCTGTCTCTACATTCAACGAGGCAAAGGCCGGCGGTTTCAACTCTGAAGTGCAACACCGGGTTGAAAGTTCATGATTTCCCTCGCAAAGACCTCTGCTGGGGTTTCAAAGTCGAGGCATTTGCGCGGGCGGTTGTTTAATTGTCGGGCAATTGCGTTGAGGTAGCCTTGGGAGATCGGCGCCAAATCCAGGCCCTTGGGAAGATACTCGCGGATCAAGCCGTTGGTATTCTCGTTGGTCGGCCGCTGCCAGGGGCTGTGCGGGTCGGCGAAATAGACGTCGATCTTGACCCGCTTGGCGAGAATCTCGTGGCGGGCCATCTCCCTGCCCTGATCGTAAGTCAGCGACTTTTTCATGGCGAGCGGGACATGGCGGAACTTGCGCGTGAAGCCTTCCAGCGTGGCCTCGGCCGAGCCGTCACGCAGCTTGACCAGCATCAGGTAGCGGCTCTTGCGCTCGACCAGGGTGCCCACCGAACTGCGGTTGCCCGGCCCCTTGATGTGATCGCCTTCCCAGTGCCCGGCCACGAGGCGGGCCGCCACCTCAATCGGGCGCTGGTGAATGGAGGTCATGTTCGGCAGCGTGCCGCGCCGGTCCTGGCCCCGTGCGCGAGGCATGCGTGCCTTGTGGGAGAAACGCAGCTGGGCGATGAGTTCGTTGCGCAGCTCGCCCCGTGGCACGGCGTAGATGGCGCAGTAGATCGTTTCGTGCGAGACGTGCAGAGCAGGATCATCAGGGTTCATCCGGCGCAGTCTGCCCGCAACCTGCTCCGGCGACCAGCCCTCGGCCATCAGCGCGCGAACCCGGTTGAGCAGCACAGAACCGCTCTTCAGCTTGATCGTTCCGCGCCGCCTGCGCGCCAGCGTCGCGCGCTCGGCACGGGCGGCATCGTAGCTCTTGCCCACCGTGTTCCGCGCCACTTCGCGCGACACTGCGGAGGTCGGCCGATTGAGTCTTCGGGCAATTGCCCGAAGACTCAATCCCTCATTGCTGCACCGATGAATCTGATTACGTTCGTCCATCGACAACTGGCTGTAGTGAGTTCCCATGCATACACCCTACCAAATCGGGGTGTTGCACTTCAGTCTAGAGCGCGCCGCCCTAAATATGTGGAGAGAAGCTCGGCCCACGTCATCTCACAAAAAAGTGTGCAATGGTCTGGGTTTGATTTGTCATCCGCACGCTTTGTGGCGGACGACTCATTGGCTTCATACGGCAAAGAGCGATTTCTTTGCGCAGGTGACTTGCTGTGGAACTCGACCGGAACCGGTACCGCCGGTCGTGTGGCAATTTATCAGCCTGATGAGAGCGTCACGGCAGTAGCAGATTCACACGTTACTGTTGTTCGTCTTGCCAACTGCTCCCCGCGCTACCTGTGGTGTGTGATCGCTTCGCCTTGGGTGCAGTCACGTATTGAGCCGTCACATCCTGATTCGCTGGTGTCTGGCACCACGCAGCAAGTGGAATTGAATACCAGCACCGCACGGGCGCTTCCAATTCCTCTTCCTCCAATCGAAGAACAATCCCGCATCGTCGCCAGAGTCGATGAGTTGATGGCCTTGTGCGATACGCTGGAAGCACAGCAGCAGGCCCGCCGCAAACTGCAAAACAACCTAAGACTATCCACCCTACAAGCCGTCGCCAGCGCCACCAGCCCGCACGAACTGCAAATCACTTGGGCACGCCTGGCCGACAACTTCGGGCGACTGTTTCATGCGCCGGGGGATGTTGCCGATCTGCGGCAGCTTGCTATGGATTTAGCTGTACGCGGCCTCTTAACGGAACAGCGTGACAATGACGAACCTGCACCTGAATTGCTTAGTCGTATCGCGCTAGAGCACAAAGAAATGGTTTTGAATGGTGAAATAAAACGCCAAAAGCCACTGCCTGAAATAGATTTAGCGGACGCTCCATTTGAATTGCCGCGTGGCTGGGCTTGGGCGAGATTTCCCGAAGTTGGATTGTTCGGGCGAGGAAAATCAAAGCATCGACCACGCAACGACCCCAAACTATTTACCCCTGGCATTTATCCACTTGTTCAAACAGGCGAAGTAGCACGCGCCAACAGTGTAATTAGCGAATACCACTCAAAATACAGTGACATCGGATTGGCTCAAAGCAAGCTCTGGCCTAAGGGAACGCTCTGTATAACTATTGCTGCAAACATTGCCGACGCAGCAGTTCTTGGGTTTGATGCGTGCTTTCCAGATAGCGTGGTCGGATTTATGCCGGCGTCGGAGATACGTGATGAGGTTGAATATTTTTTGCTATTCATGAAGACCGCAAGAGAGCGTTTGCTGGCATTTGCTCCCTCAACAGCTCAAAAAAATATCAATCTCGAAATTCTCCAGTCGGTGCTGATTCCGATACCACCCAAAGACGAAATCAAACGCATTCTTTCCAGGATTAAGGAGATCAATGCGCTTTGTGATCTGCTAGTGGATACACGTAAGAAGGCTCAGGACATCGGTAAATTGCTCGCTGGTGCCTCGATTTCAAGCATCACCGGCATCGCCATCGAACACCAGGAGGAACCCATGAAAGTCCCGCAAACCGAATTGATTGCCCCGCTGCACCTGGGTGCCGCCCCCGACATCAAGGCCCAGGCGCCGCTGGCTACCATACTCACCCGCCACAACGGCGAAATGAGCGCCAAGGATTTGTGGCAGCGCTTCGGCGGCGAGATTGACGCTTTTTACGCGCAACTGAAAACCGAGGTGGCCCACGGCTGGATTCTGGAACCGGCCCCCGCCGAGATGCGTGAAAAGCCAGCCGACGCGGTGAGCGCCTGATATGCAGTTGCAGCGCATCCGAATCCCGGCCTTCCGCAATCTGCGCGATCTCGACATTGCTTTCGCCTCGCACTTGCAACCCGTTGCGGGCGCGCCGGCGGAGGTGCAGCCCAAACCCATCCGCAGCCACGCGCTGATCGGCCAGAACGGCACCGGAAAGTCGAATCTGATCGAAGCGCTGATCACCATCTTCCGCGATGTCGATCTGGACCGCGAAGCGGCGTTCGACTACACGCTGGAATACAGCATTCGCGGCCACGCGGTGCGCATCGAGGCCGATTCCGCCAAGCAAAAGCGCCCCTTTGTGTGGGTGGACGACAAGGCCGAGACGCAAGGCCATCTGCTGAAAAACCGAGAACTGCTGCCCGCGCACATCTTTGCTTATTACTCCGGCCGCAACGAGCGCATCGAGGCCTTGTTTCAGGAGCATCAGCGCCGCTTTAACCAGCGCCAGGAAATCACCACAGACGAGGTTTTGTCAGGCGCAACGCTGAATGCTTTCACCGACTCGGCAAGGGTTTTGGACCTGGAGCAGGATCTGCGTAAATTCGAAGGGAAGCAAGAAAAAGATCTCGACAGCGATGAGCTTGTTGAACTTCGCAGAATTCAGCTGGAACTCAAGCCATTTGAAGAGCAGAGGGCACAATTCTTGGAAAAAGCCGAAGCCCGCAATAGGGGGCGACTTGCGCAACTTGGCGATGACCGCCTCCGTCGCCTGTTCTACTGCCGTGGTGGTCATAGCCAGCTCGTACTGCTGGCTTGCCTGTTGTCTGATGACCTTGTGTTTCGAAAGGTGCTCAAGAACCTGCACATCGAGTCGCTGGAATCCGCACTATTCGTTTTGAAAGAGCCGCATCGCCTGCGTGAAAAGCGCCGCGGCGGCAAGTTCGACGAACAAGAGCTCAACGAAGGCGACCGGCGCTTCTGGTATGCCCGTGGCAATGTGGTCAGCGAATTCCTCGACAAGCTCTGGCAAGTGGCTTGGGCACCCATTGAGCAGGAAGCCACCAAGCAGATCGACTTCCGTGGCCGCAGCGAGAAACAGAAGCAGCTTTACCTGTTCGTACCCAGCCAGGACAAACTCAAACAGCTGGGCGAGCTGGTCGGCGGCACCGACAGCTTCTTCCGCTACGCCGAAGGCGCCTATATCGGCGACCTGATCGACGAAGTGCGCATCACCGTCAAGAAGCGCGACGAACATGGCGGCAAGGTGAGTTTTACCCAGCTGTCCGAAGGCGAGCTACAAATGCTCACCGTGCTGGGCCTGATGCGCATCACCCGCGAAGACCACTGCCTGTTCCTGCTCGACGAGCCGGATACCCACCTGAACCCGATCTGGAAGTTGCGCTACTTCGACGATATCGAAGGCGTGCTGACATCAGATGACGCCGCGCTTGCCCAAGGCGAATCGCAGATCCTCATCACCACCCACGACCCGATGATGGTGGGCAGCCTCAAACGCGAGCAGGTGCACATCCTGCGCCGTGATGGCAATCGCACAGTGGTGGATGTGCCTGACGAACACCCGCAAGGCATGGGTGTGACAGGGCTGCTCAAGAGCGAGCTGTTCGGCCTCTCATCCACCTTGGACATCGAAACCGAGCGCCGCCTGTTCCGCCGCAATGAGTTATTCGTGAAGCAACCTCGCTCGGCAGAAGAAAACGCGGAGCTTTCACGGCTTTCCGCTGAATTGGCCGACTTGGGTTTCTCCACCGCCGATTTTCGCGACCCTGATTACGCGCTGTTCGTACGCAAGATGGCCCAACACCGCCGCTTCCGTAACCCCACTCTCACGCCAGAGGAGCAGGCCGATCAAGACGCGATTGCCGACTCCGTCATCGACGAGATTCTGCGTGAGGAGGATGGCCAGTGATTTGGATCGACTTGGAGCACAAGCGGCCGACCGATACCGGCATCACGAACTGGGCGCCGTGGACGCAAGCGCAGTGGGATGCTTGGCTAGCGAAATCTGCACAACTGGTGGTTGATTTGGCAGCACTGGATGCAGTTGGTAAGCGCGTGGAACGTAATGCGCTGATCGATGCCAACAGCGCTCACTGGGGCGCACTGAAAGAATGGCTTTTAGCCTTGTCAGCCGGCAAGTGCTGGTTCTCAGAGGTGCGCGAACTGTATTCGCATTACGACGTTGAGCATTTCCGTCCAAAAAAGGAAGCCAAGGCACTGGACGCCACAGTCCGCG
Source organism: Zoogloea oleivorans (assembly GCF_008107625.1). Lineage (GTDB taxonomy): Bacteria > Pseudomonadota > Gammaproteobacteria > Burkholderiales > Rhodocyclaceae > Zoogloea > Zoogloea oleivorans. Next base: position 918 of record NZ_SDKK01000035.1, on the reverse strand, counting down.
ATGGGTACTGGTGGCTGGCTTTCGACTACATGAATTTCCGGGTTTGCGGCAATGTCGGCAACCGCAAGAAAGGTGGCTGGTTTCCGCTCAAGGATGGTTCACTGTGCTCTACACATGCACAGCCCTGTGAGGAATCTGAAACACGCTACCTGCTTGATCCGATTGACGACGATGATGTGGCCCTGATTGCCTTCGATGAAGAAGGCAAGGTTATCCCGATGCCGGGCATATCCGCCTGGGAGAAGGCGCGTGTTGATGAGACTGTCACGCGACTCAAACTCAACGAACATGTACCGCTAGCTGAGGCGCGGCGCAAGGTATGGCAGCAAGTAGACAGGTTGATTGACGACTTCACCAACGCCAAAGCTCGTTGTAGCACAGGCAATAACCCGGCAGCTAAAGCGAGGTTGACCGAAGTTCGGGCGCGTGTGCGCGAGATGACCAGTCCGACCGCGGAACTGTCCGCGGTCGCCCGTTGTTGCTTGCTACTCCGCAATGATCCACAGCTTTCAAGGCTAGTGGGGTGAGGAACGCGCGCCGACCGACACCTGATTTTTGAATAGGATGGAGCCCACAGATATGGCCAAAAAAAGCTTGCCATCATGATTTCCTCCACGTTGTACCAGCGAATTGACCGGACATAAGTGGGATGAGAACCGGACATCATGTGTTGGGCCACAACCAGACTGCCCCCGCTTCCTCAGTGAGCCTGGGAGCGCGAGAAAAGCTGGATGACCAGCACCCCGATCACGATCAGCCCCATGCCCAGCAAGGCCGGAAGGTCCAGCTTCTGGCCATGGAGAAAATACGCGACCACGCTGATCAGGACGATCCCCACCCCCGACCAGACCGCGTAGGCGATGCCGATCGGAATGGCCCGCAGGGCCAGCGACAGGAAGGTAAGCGTCCAGCCAAGTC
>NZ_SDKK01000052.1 GCF_008107625.1 Zoogloea oleivorans | reverse complement strand
GAAAACGAGGAGACCCCTACGAGCACACCACTCAGCGGCCTTCGGGATCATCTCTCCGGTTGCCGGGGATTCATCCTTGGCGAGATCATTGGCATTGCTACCAAGCAAAAATCGAGAACGTCGTATCCGATACTTTGCGCCCCCATCTCGTCCAACAGTATAAACCGGGGGTGTATTGATGCAATCCATGCATCTCGCCCAACTGATAAGGGAATCCGTGCTCCCGCACGTGCGCCAGATGCCCACCTACTGTCGATAAATTTGCTGCGCACCGACAGCGGAGATGTGCAAAATGTGCGCGAGATCGTAGTCACCCCGTATGATCAACGTTTTGCTGGAACGCTGACTGTTCGTCAATCTTCGTCGCCAATCATCAGGATTCGAGAAACTTGGAGCATGGTTTATCCGACGAACCCAGAACGATAACCATCCGCTTGAACCAATTCGAACGCTAGGTCCAGGGCGCCCCGCGCTTCCTGCATGGAATCGGCTTCGACCGGCCCCATCAGGTAAAGTCTGACCGCCCCCACCAGTGCGAAGCCGACCAGCGAGGCGCAAGACGCCGGGCATAAGTCCCGCAACTCCCCGGCCTTCTTAGCGTCTGCGAATATATGCCGCAAGAGGATCATCATGCGCTCAGCCTCGTATTGCTGCAGCTCCCGGAACAGAAGGGTATCCCCGGCAAAGTCATAGCGAAAAGCCAGTATCTCGAGAACATTACGTACCCTCTCGTTGTCCTGGATGTCGCAAAGGCATTGATACAGGCATTGGCGTAGTCTGGGCATCACCGGTGGTGACGCGAGGGAAACATCGCGGAGGCGCTCCAGCAGCGGAATTCTTCCTCGATCGAGCACCGCCTGGAAGATATTGAGCGGCTTCGAGAAATGCCAGTAGATGGCGCCACGCGTGCAGTCGGCACGCGCAGCAATCAGCACCATGGTCGTTCTGGAAACACCGTAGGTGCGATAACACCATTCGGCAGCGTCCAGAATTTTCTCTCGCGTTACCAAGGCTTCGTTTTTCGTGCGTCTGACCACAAGCCCCCCGATATATAACTACCGATCAGTAGGAAACGAATAAAGGAAGAGGCACTTCCGCCAGAAGAGTTCGGCTCACACCGCCTAGGACAGCCTCGCTGATCCGGGAATGGCTGTAAGCACCGAAAACAATGAGATCGGAGTTCATCTCGAGCGCATGGGCGACAATCGTTTCCGCGACCGGCCGCCCTTGGGAGGAGGCACGCCTCAGATTCACCTGTACGCCATGACGGGATAAATAGGCTGCCATGTCGGCACCCGGATCTTCGCCGTACCGTTCCGCCCTACGTTCAGGATCGACAATTAGCAGATCGACCGCCTCGGCGGCAAGCAGCAATGGGAATGCGTCGGCAACCGCTCGGCGAGCCTGGCGACTGGCATTCCAGGCCACTGTGATCCGACGCGCAATAGCCCTTCCGTTCCAAGCTCTAGGAACGATAAGGATGGGAACACCAGTTTGTTGAAGCGCCTTGATGGATGACCATGCAAATGGAGTACCCAATGCCTCCGGATAACCGACGAGCAAAAGATCGCTGTAGAACGAATTTAGCTGCATATCAATATCCGACCCGAAATACGGGATCACTCGGAACTCTGCAGTGACGCCGTAGCGACCAGCCACGTTTGCCAAGCTTTGGCTCGCATGGAGCAAATGTGACTCCGACGACGACTCGAGTCTGCGGATGACGTCGACGATGCCCTCTCCCCGAGCAAATCCATCTTCGGGTGTGGCGTCGTTCTTCTCGTTGGAGGCAAGTCCGATCAGACGGGCATTCTGATCCCTCGCCAGATGGGCGCCTGTTTCGAGGATACTCTGCCCAAGATCACTGTCGTCAAAAAAGACAGCAATGTCCTGCATCAGATGTGACATTCTTACCTCACTGTAAACGTATGGCGAGTTGCTCGCCGTTGGGGTTACCGGAGAGCGTGTCGCCCTCCACATTGGAGCGAGACGACCAGTCACCACCGAGCGCCTTGTACAGGGTGACCAGATTGGCCTGCCGGGCCAGCCGTATGGCGATCCAATTCTGCTGCGCCGCATGGAGGGTGCGCTGTGCATCCAGGACCTCGAGGTAGCTCGACACGCCGTTGTCGTAGCGCTGCCGGACCAACGTGTAGGCAGCGCTGGCCGCTTCGACCTGCCGTTGCTGCGCGGTCAGCCGGCCGTCCAGCCGGGCGCGCACCGCCAAGGCATCCGCCACCTCGCGGAAGGCGTTCTGGATCGAACGCTCGTAGTTGGCCACCGCAATATCGCGCTCGACTTTGGCTACCTTCAGGTTGGCGGTCAGGCGTCCGCCGGTGAAGATCGGAACGCTGATCTGCGGCAGGAAGCTCCAGGCGCGGTTGGCGCCGTCGAACAGGTCCGAAAGCGAGTCGCTGGCACGGCCGATACCGCCGGTCAAGGTGATGCGAGGAAAGAAGGCGGCACGCGCGGCACCGATATTGGCATGGGCCGCGATCAGCGCATGCTCGGCGGCGAGGAGATCCGGTCGCCGCTGCAACAAATCCGAAGGCAAGCCGGCGGGCAGGTCCTGGACCGCCAACATGACTTCCAACGGTACATCTGGGCGTAGCTCTGCAGAAAGCTTAGTTCCTGCAAGCAACTCCAATGCATTGCGGTCGGTCGCGACCGTGCTTTCCAGCGCCAAAGACTGATCCCGCGCCGCTTCCCGTTCGCCTTCCGCCTGGTGTAATGCCAGCTCGGAGGCATTCCCGATCTCGCACAACTGGCGCTGCAGGTCGTAAGCTTCCTGGCGAGTTCGCAAGGTGTCGCGGGCCAAGGTGAGCTGCTCGGTATCGGCCGCCAGCCTGAGGTAGGCGCCAGCCACTTCCGCGATCAGGCCGATCCGGACGGCGCGCCGTGCTTCACCGGTGGCGAGGTAGTGCTGCAAGGCCTGATCATTGAGGCTGCGTACCCGACCGAACAAATCGAGTTCGTAGGCGGTGATGCCCAGATTGGCACTGTAGACATGGCTGACGACGGCGGCGCCGGTGGGGGATACTGAGGCTGGCGTCCGGCCCGAGTTGCCGGAAACACCGGCGCCCACCTCTGGAAACAAGGCCGAACGCTGGATACCGTACTGCGCGCGCGCCTTCTCGATGTTCAGCGTCGCCACACGCAGGTCGCGATTGTTGTCCAGAGCCAACTGGACAACTTGGCGTAGCCTGGGATCTGCGAACAGGGACTGCCAAGGGATGTCGATCGCCTTTTCAGCAGCCCCTCCGGCCAAATCCGGCCATTGGGCCGGGATCGGTGCAGCGGGTTGCTCGTAACGCGGTGCCATGGTGGCAACGCACCCGCTCAGAAGAGTGCCGACGCATGCCATCAGGATCACACGGGTGGATAAGGTACTCATGCTAAGGTTTCCTCCTGGGTCATAGCCGCCTCAACGTCAGGCCGTTTCTGAAACAGCGAAGACACAACAACGTAGAACAGCGGGATGAAGAAAATCGCCAGGAAGGTCGCAGTGACCATGCCGCCGACGACGCCGGTCCCGATCGCGTGCTTGCTGCCGGCGCTGGCGCCATCGGAGATTGCTAGCGGAAGTACGCCCATGCTGAAGGCCAGCGAAGTCATGATGATCGGCCTCAGACGCAGCCGCGCAGCTTCCACAGCCGCCTGCACTAACGTACGTCCCTGTCGCTCGTAAAGATCCTTGGCGAACTCAACGATCAGGATCGCGTTCTTGGCGGACAGGCCAACCGTGGTAAGCAGACCGATCTGGAAGAACACGTCATTCTCCAGACCCCGCATCAAGACAGCAATGACCGTGCCGATCACACCCAGGGGCACCACCAGCAACACCGAGAAAGGAACCGACCAACTCTCATAGAGCGCCGCCAAACACAGGAACACGGCAATGATCGACAACGCATACAGTGCCGGCGCCTGCGAACCGGACAAAAGCTCCTCGTAGGACAGGCCGGTCCAGGCCAGGCTGATACCATTTGGAAGTTTGGCGGCGATTTCCTCGACTGCACGCATGGCATCGCCCGAGCTGTAGCCCGGGGCCGGCTGCCCGAGTATCTCGATCGCCGGCACGCCGTTGTAGCGTTCCAGCTTGGGAGAACCTTTCACCCACTTGCCGGTAGCGAAGGAGGCAAAGGACACCATCTTGCCGTCAGCGTTGCGCACATACCACTTGCCAAAATCCTCTTCGCTGATGCGCGCCTGCGGCACGCCCTGGATGAATACCCGCTTGATGCGTCCCCGGTCGATGAAGTTGTTGACATAGGCTGAGCCCCAGACTGCCGACATCGTGGTGTTTACGTCAACCAAACTCACGCCATGCGTACGTGCCTTTTCGTCGTCGATCAGCACCTGGTACTGCGGCTCGTCGCCCTTGCCGTTGGGACGTACCAGCGCCAGTTCTGGATACTTGGCCGCTTCGGCCAGGAACTGGGCGCGCGCCTGCATCAGGTGTTCGTGCCCCTGCCCGCTGTAATCCTGCAGAAACAGATCGAAACCCGTGGCATTGCCGAGTTCCATGATCGCCGGTGGCGGGAAGGCCAGCACCACGCCCTCCCTGATCTTGGCGAAGCGCTGCATCGCGCGCGCCTGCAGGTCGAACACGCTGCTCTTCCGCTCCTCCCAGGGTTTGAGTTGGACGAAGGCCAGACCCGAGTTCTGGCCGCGACCGGCGAAGTTGAAGCCGCTCACCGTGAACACGGCGCTGACGCTGTCGCCCTCGTTTTCCTTGAAGTGGCTAACCACGTCACCCAACACCTCGTCAGTCTGCTCAAGGGTGGCGTTGACCGGCAGTTCTACCTGCACAAACATGGTGCCCTGGTCCTCGCCGGGAAGGAAAGACGTCGGCAAACGTGGAAAGAGCACGGCCAGCGCGGCCACGATCAGGCCGAAGGCCAACAGGTAGCGTCCGCGGCCAGCGAGCACGCGCGCGACACCACGCTCGTAGCGCTGGGTATTTCGCTCGAAGCTGCGGTTGAACCAGCCGAAGAAACCTTTCTTTGCCAGAGGATCGTGGCGCACCGGTTTGAGGAGGGTGGCGCACAGTGCGGGGGTGAAGATCAGTGCTACCAATACCGACAAGGCCATCGCGGTAACGATGGTCAGCGAAAACTGGCGATAGATCACGCCAGTGGAGCCACCAAAGAAGGCCATCGGGACGAACACTGCCGACAACACCAGGCCGATGCCGACCAATGCGCCGGAGATCTGGTCCATCGACTTGCGCGTCGCCTCCAGCGGCGACAACCCTTCCTCGACCATCAGGCGCTCGACGTTCTCCACCACCACGATGGCATCGTCGACCAGCAGGCCGATCGCTAGCACCAGTCCGAACATGGTCAGAATGTTGATGGTGAAGCCGAACGCCGCCATCACCCCGAAGGTACCCAGTAGCACCACCGGCACCGCCAGTGTGGGGATCAGCGTGGCGCGCCAGTTCTGCAGAAAAAGATACATGATCAGGAAGACCAGCACGATGGCTTCGACCAACGTGTGCACCACCCCGTTAATCGACGCGCTGACCACTGGCGCGGTGTCATAGGGATAGATGATCTTTACCCCTGGCGGCAGGGTCGGTTCCAGGCGGGTGAGGGTTTCCCGTGCGGCCTTGACCGCCTCCAGGGTGTTGCCGCCACTAGCCAAGCGTAGGGCGATGCCTGCACTGGGCCGACCATCGGCTGTGGTGTTGAAGGTATAGGTCTCGGAGCCAAGGCCGATCTCGCCGACATCCCGCAGGCGGACCTGCGAGCCGTCCGGGTTTACCTTGAGAAGGATGTTCTGAAACTGCTCTGGCGTCTGCAACAGGGTCTTGCCGATCACCGTGGCATTGAGCCCGACCTTGCTGCCAGTCGGGCGCCCACCGAGTTGTCCCGAAGACACCTGCACGTTCTGCGCTTCAATCGCAGCCATCACGTCGCTGGGCATCAGCTTGTAGTTGTTGAGCTTGAGCGGGTCGAGCCAGACGCGCATGGCATTCTGTGCCCCCAGTACCAAAAAGTCGCCGACGCCCTTGGTGCGGGTAAGGGGGTCTTGCAACTGCGAGACGATCAGGTCGCCCAGCGCGTAATTATCCAACCGGCCATCCTCGGATACCAGCGCGGCAATCAACATGAAGTTGATCTGATACTTGACCACGCGCAGGCCGAGTTGCTGCACCGCCTGTGGCAGCATCGGCGTAGCCAGTTGCAGCTTGTTCTGTACCTGCACTTGGGCGATGTTCGGGTCGATGTGCTGCTCGAAGGTGACCACAATAACCACGCTACCGTCGGCGTTACTCTCCGAGCGGATGTAACGCAAACCATCCAGGCCATTGAGTTGCTGTTCGATCACCTGTGTGACGGTGTCCTGCACGGTCTGCGCCGAGGCCCCTGGGTAGCTCGCCATGATGCCGATAGCCGGCGGTGCGACGTTGGGGTACTGGTTGACCGGCAGCGACCGTATCGACAGGGCGCCTGCCAACATGATGACGATGGCGATGACCCAAGCGAAGATCGGGCGGTCAATGAAGAATCTAGACATGAGTTCCCCTTCCCTATTTGTTCGCTTGCACCATGGCCGATTGCCCGACCACCGGAGATGCAGATGCGCCAGCTGCGGTGGCCGGTACTACCCGAACCTGCATGCCGGGCTGGACTCTTTGCAAGCCATCGATGACCACGCGGTCACCAGCCTTGAGGCCATCGCGGACCAGCCACTGGTCATCGACACTGCGCTCGGTGGTGAGCGGCAGCTGTTGCACGGTATCCTTGGCGTCGAGCACCAGCGCCACGGCCCTGCCCTGGCTGTCGCGGGTAACGCCACGCTGGGGCACCAGCAGCGCCTGCTCGCGCACGCCTTCCTGCAACTGGGCGCGCACGAACATACCGGGAAGCAGAATGCCCTCGGGATTGGGAAATACCGCACGCAGCGTCACAGCACCGGTACTTTCGTTGACGCTAACTTCGGAGAACTGAAGTTTGCCCAAGAGCGGGTATGCTCTGCCGTTCTCCAAGGTCAGCCGGATTTCAGCTTGACCTTTCCCTGCACTCTTCACTCGGCCGTTGGCAAGGTCTTCCTTGAGTTGCAACAACGATGACGAAGGCTGCACGATATCGACATAAATTGGATCTAGCTGTTGCACTGTTGCCAGCGCATTAGCTTGATTGGCCGTAACCAGGGCCCCCTGGGTCACCGACGAGCGCCCGATGCGACCGGAGATCGGAGCGGTGATGCGAGTATAGCCAAAGTCGATGCGCGCACTCTCGGCGGCAGCCTTGGCCTGCAGAAACTGCGAGCGTGCATCGTCGTATTGCTGCTGGCTGATGGCATGTGTTTGGATCAGCTTTTCATAGCGCTCGGCCAGCAACCGGGCCGCTTCGAGGCTGGCTTCGGCTCGGGCTAGAGTCGCGCGATACGGCGCAGGATCTACCTGATACAGGGCTTGTCCAGCCTTGACCTGACTGCCTTCGTGAAACTGACGCTGAAGCAAAATACCTCCCACTTGGGGCCTGACTTCCGCGACCAGATAGGCGGCGGTACGCCCGGGAAGTTCAGTGGAGAGCGATATAGCTTGGGGTTCGACCGTAAAGACGGCGACTTCCGGTAGAGGAGCGGCACTGGTTGAGGAAGGTGCCTTGTCACAGGCTACCAAAGGCAGGCAGGCAACGATCAGCACTGCAATACCGTGAGTCAAAGGGGGGCTTCTATAGTTCATAAGGACACGCTCGACAATATATAGGTTGATCGACCGACCTATTTTTTAAGCAAGTTTCTAGGCCAGCCTGACACGCAGAGAACGACCACCAAGCTCAGGTCGCAACTAGGTTGAACGACCGAACTATAAACCGATCATGCGATCATGGGTTGGTCGTCCAATCTATTACATGAATCAGCTACAATTTGATGACTGCAGCGCAAAAATTTTTTGAGCATCACGGCATCTTCGAAATGCCGAGAGCGCCTCCGCAGCCTTCTTAACGAGGAAAGAGTGAGGATGAAGGTCACAAAAAAATCAAACGAGACCCTGATCGCCAAACGGCGCAAGGAGCAAGTACTGGCCGCCGCGGCCGATTGTGTGCGCCGAGAAGGGTTTCATCGCACGAGCATGTCGCAGATCTCGGCAGCAGCAGGGATGAGTTCAGGCCATATCTACCATTACTTCGGCAGCAAGGAGGGCGGTTTCAACTCTGAAGTGCAACACCGGGTTGAAAGTTCATGATTTCCCTCGCAAAGACCTCTGCTGGGGTTTCAAAGTCGAGGCATTTGCGCGGGCGGTTGTTTAATTGTCGGGCAATTGCGTTGAGGTAGCCTTGGGAGATCGGCGCCAAATCCAGGCCCTTGGGAAGATACTCGCGGATCAAGCCGTTGGTATTCTCGTTGGTCGGCCGCTGCCAGGGGCTGTGCGGGTCGGCGAAATAGACGTCGATCTTGACCCGCTTGGCGAGAATCTCGTGGCGGGCCATCTCCCTGCCCTGATCGTAAGTCAGCGACTTTTTCATGGCGAGCGGGACATGGCGGAACTTGCGCGTGAAGCCTTCCAGCGTGGCCTCGGCCGAGCCGTCACGCAGCTTGACCAGCATCAGGTAGCGGCTCTTGCGCTCGACCAGGGTGCCCACCGAACTGCGGTTGCCCGGCCCCTTGATGTGATCGCCTTCCCAGTGCCCGGCCACGAGGCGGGCCGCCACCTCAATCGGGCGCTGGTGAATGGAGGTCATGTTCGGCAGCGTGCCGCGCCGGTCCTGGCCCCGTGCGCGAGGCATGCGTGCCTTGTGGGAGAAACGCAGCTGGGCGATGAGTTCGTTGCGCAGCTCGCCCCGTGGCACGGCGTAGATGGCGCAGTAGATCGTTTCGTGCGAGACGTGCAGAGCAGGATCATCAGGGTTCATCCGGCGCAGTCTGCCCGCAACCTGCTCCGGCGACCAGCCCTCGGCCATCAGCGCGCGAACCCGGTTGAGCAGCACAGAACCGCTCTTCAGCTTGATCGTTCCGCGCCGCCTGCGCGCCAGCGTCGCGCGCTCGGCACGGGCGGCATCGTAGCTCTTGCCCACCGTGTTCCGCGCCACTTCGCGCGACACTGCGGAGGTCGGCCGATTGAGTCTTCGGGCAATTGCCCGAAGACTCAATCCCTCATTGCTGCACCGATGAATCTGATTACGTTCGTCCATCGACAACTGGCTGTAGTGAGTTCCCATGCATACACCCTACCAAATCGGGGTGTTGCACTTCAGTCTAGAGCGCGCCGAGGGAATCATCGCCGGCATCGTGGCACGGGAGTACAACGAACTGGGACAACTGATCGACGAAATCAAGGATGCTACCAAGCAATCTGACGCAATTCCAGCCATCGTTGATCATGCGGTGAGAAGCACCTCCCGCTACATCGACCATAGCCACGCCTCCCTAGCCATGGAAATCCTAGCCGAGTCCGCGCGCAACCCTGAAGTGGCAAGCCTGATTCAGCAAAGCGACGAGGAAGTATTCCAATCCTTTCACAACTTACTTGGCGGAGGCACCCCTGAAGTCAAGTCGCGCTGCGAAATATTGGCCGCATTACTAGAGGGGTTCTCCATGCTTGAGCAAGTGATCGCCGGGGAGGTCGAGGGTATCGAGGTCGGCGAGCTGGAAGCGCTTGGCGTCGAAGTCGCTGCGCCGGAAGGTGCCGCGAGCAAGTCGAACCGCCGGAAGTATTCGTGCCCGAAGTGCGAGATCAACGCATGGGGCAAGCCAGGCTTGAGCCTGATCTGTGGCGAGTGTCAGGAACCTCTCGCCGACGTGGGGGCCTGACCCGCGCGCTCTGCGCGGTCGTAGTCCTCGACCCAATCCACCAGCTCGCGCAAGGCCGCCTGCTTCTCGGCAGGCAGGCTCGCGAGCACTTCCTGAACCTTGTCGTAGAACTGATCGCGCGGGCACTCGAACGACGTGCCCTGAGCGCGAAGCAGGCCGGCCGCAAGCCGAAGCCTGTGCTTCGCTCGATCTGAAAGGGCCTTCTTCTCGGCCGTCATGCTCAAGCCGCCTTGCGGTCGCGGTAGAAGCGCGACACGAGCTTGCCGTTCACCTCGCGGAAGACCACGACGCCGGCCCCGTTCTCCAGCTCGAAGACCCGTACCGGGTCGGGCTGGACGATCCGCACGATGGCCGTGGTCTGCACGGGCACAGTGGGGAGGGTGACGGCTTGCGCTGCAAGCGCGGGGAAGCTGGCCGAGGCCAGCATGAGGATGCCGGCCGATCCCGCGACGACAGGCGCGAGGATCGCGGGCGGTGCCATCAAAGCGGCCAGCAGCACCATGACGCCGAGGACCGACTTGATGCGGGCCAGGCGTGCGGTGTGCTTGGCTTGGCTGACCAGGCCGGCCAGCAGGGCGAAGGCCGCTGCGATAAGGGCAGCGAACGGGGTAACATTCTCGATAGCCATGTTTGCGCTCTCCGACAGTGCAAAGGTGGTTAGGCGGGCAGGGCGCTCCAACGCCCTGTTTCGCCGACTAGGTTCAAGCGTGCGAGTCCGTGAGCATCGTCATCGTGACTTCGCCGATGGTGACTTCATCCTCGCCGCTCCCGTCCTCGTACTTGACGAAAACAAGGCCCGCCGTGGTTGGGCGCTTGTTGAGGACGATCATCACTTCTCGGCCCTGGTAGGTGCCCAGCAGCAGCGGCTTCTTGAGCTTGTTCGGGTCGGTCGGCTTCGTCTCGCCGCCACCCTCGATCTCGGGGTTATGCGAAGGCAGGTGCTGCACCGAGGGGCCAGATTCCGCGCCGTCGTCGCCGCCGGCCTGGTCATCGTTGCCGGTAGCCGCCGAGTCCTCGCCAGCGTCGCCGGCCTGGTGGTCGCCACCGCCTGAACCGCTGCCGCCACCGCCGCCCGTGCTCTGACTGTCGAGCACATCGCGGATGTCGGTCGGGCCAGCAGCGGGCGCGAAGGTCTTGGGCTCGATCTCTTCGGCGATCGCCACCAGCAGGCGACGGTCGATCTCGTCGGCCTCGGCGCAGCGGCGCTCGACGATCTCGGTGTTCTTGTCGTGCAGCTTGCGCAGCTCGTACAGGTAATGCGGGGCGCGGCACTTGCGGCTGTGGTACAGCTCAAGCAAGAAGGCCGGCGCGTCAATCAGCGACATCAAGTGCGTGACGGCGCTTGCGTCGATCTTGGGGTCTCCTCGTTTTCAG